>JBBAWV010000078.1:0-22136 GCA_040396995.1 Nodosilinea sp.
AGAACGCTTCAAACTTTGACAATCAAGGGCTTACACAAAAATCTGAACACTCTCGCTTTCGGGGAAGAACCGTTGACCTCGCCAACCACCTAATCTCGGCAACGAGACTGAAACCCCTCGAACCCCTGACCAGTGGCGCTCTCGTTGGAACTCGCCAACCACCTAATCTCGGCAACGAGACTGAAACTCCGACTCTTCCCCCGTCTGGAAATGCTCTGGGGGCCTCGCCAACCACCTAATCTCGGCAACGAGACTGAAACGATGACAAAGGCTTGCCAACGCCCGCCGCGATGCCTCGCCAACCACCTAATCTCGGCAACGAGACTGAAACTCGGCCTAGCCCCTGCGTAACCACCCTGTAATCCCCCTCGCCAACCACCTAATCTCGGCAACGAGACTGAAACCTGTTGAACCGGACGGGGCTGTAAGAGCGCAATACGCTCGCCAACCACCTAATCTCGGCAACGAGACTGAAACGTGGATACCCTATTGCAGTTTGTAGAATCCCCTTACCTCGCCAACCACCTAATCTCGGCAACGAGACTGAAACTATTGCTATGAGCATGAGGTGGATTGGCCCCTGTGGCTCGCCAACCACCTAATCTCGGCAACGAGACTGAAACTAGGCATCCAAGTTGGAATATTTGTAGATCGTCTCCCGCTCGCCAACCACCTAATCTCGGCAACGAGACTGAAACGAGTTTGCCGCCTACGATAGCCTGGAACCCCGGCTCGCCAACCACCTAATCTCGGCAACGAGACTGAAACGGGAGTCGCGTGGGGATTCTAACCCTCCCCTCAAGGCCTCGCCAACCACCCAATCTCGGCAACGAGACTGAAACTATAAGCTACAGATTCGTCATAATCGGCCTTGGGCTCGCCAACCACCCAATCTCGGCAACGAGACTGAAACTTTGATCATGACTGAATCCACTACTTACTACATCCCCTCGCCAACCACCCAATCTCGGCAACGAGACTGAAACTCGTGAACAACCGCCTAATTCAGTAATTGAATTAGACTCGCCAACCACCCAATCTCGGCAACGAGACTGAAACTTGCCTAGTGCTTCACCGTTGCTTTCATCCATCAACTCGCCAACCACCCAATCTCGGCAACGAGACTGAAACAGTCTGGGAGAGCTTGCCTGTCGCCTATCGGCTCGGACTCGCCAACCACCCAATCTCGGCAACGAGACTGAAACCATTGTTGAAGCTATAGGCTATGCGAACCTGATACTCGCCAACCACCCAATCTCGGCAACGAGACTGAAACTTTGGGCATCCTTCAATCGAGATAAAGACCCGATTGTCTCGCCAACCACCCAATCTCGGCAACGAGACTGAAACGACTCAATGCCAGAGTTATCGGCGTTTCGAGCCGAGCTCGCCAACCACCCAATCTCGGCAACGAGACTGAAACTAATGGCCGAGTAACCCCATACTTCGCAGAGGTTAACTCGCCAACCACCCAATCTCGGCAACGAGACTGAAACCTGCCATCAATGCGACCCCCGGCAAACAGCGTGTGGCTCGCCAACCACCCAATCTCGGCAACGAGACTGAAACCTCTCAGTGCATCTCAGAAGGCGGAATGCAATGAACTCGCCAACCACCCAATCTCGGCAACGAGACTGAAACCATAAGATGTTCTTGTTGTTGACCTCCACTGCGAACTCGCCAACCACCCAATCTCGGCAACGAGACTGAAACCATTAGCATTCCTTAGCCGTTGCCTTAAAGACCGTCCTCGCCAACCACCCAATCTCGGCAACGAGACTGAAACCCGAAATGTTGCCCGTTGCCAATAGGATTTTAGGAGCTCGCCAACCACCCAATCTCGGCAACGAGACTGAAACTCGATAACCATTAGGATATTTAGTACTTTTGCCAAAACTCGCCAACCACCCAATCTCGGCAACGAGACTGAAACCAAATCATCGATTCCATCCCAATTAACGCTATCTAGCTCGCCAACCACCCAATCTCGGCAACGAGACTGAAACACTGTGTGTTATTGCGGGCAATCGTCATAAATGGGCTCTCGCCAACCACCCAATCTCGGCAACGAGACTGAAACGTGGCTGCTGTGGCCTCTGTGCGGCATCGCGCCTGACTCGCCAACCACCCAATCTCGGCAACGAGACTGAAACTAGCCGATTATGCCTGCCAAGCACCAAGCCGACTACCTCGCCAACCACCCAATCTCGGCAACGAGACTGAAACTCTACCGTGGCGTGGCCTGGGTCTATATGGGGAGTGGCTCGCCAACCACCCAATCTCGGCAACGAGACTGAAACCCGCCTCAGTAGCCGCGTTAGCAGCCGCGTTAGCAGCCTCGCCAACCACCCAATCTCGGCAACGAGACTGAAACAACCATTTAAGCAAATCGAATAATTTCATAATGCCCTCGCCAACCACCCAATCTCGGCAACGAGACTGAAACTTCCAGGCTCTGAAAAATCCGGGAAGTTCAGATTCCTCGCCAACCACCCAATCTCGGCAACGAGACTGAAACTCGGCGGCATCCTCCACCAGGTTTACCAGGTGGGCTCGCCAACCACCCAATCTCGGCAACGAGACTGAAACAAACCGTGCTGAGAGTGAACCCTAAGCGGGTTCGCCTCGCCAACCACCCAATCTCGGCAACGAGACTGAAACGGACTAGTAGCACAAAAAGCAGATTGAGCCAGGGAACTCGCCAACCACCCAATCTCGGCAACGAGACTGAAACACGGCCATGACGAGGATGGCGACCCCCATTCCAGTGGTACTCGCCAACCACCCAATCTCGGCAACGAGACTGAAACTACAACTCCATATCGCAGGGCAAGGCGTCAGGGACTCTCGCCAACCACCCAATCTCGGCAACGAGACTGAAACGATGTGGACTCCGCTGGGTACCCACTGGTTCTATGGGCTCGCCAACCACCCAATCTCGGCAACGAGACTGAAACACTAAATACCGCTTGATGTGGCCGGGTTAATCTCCCCCTCGCCAACCACCCAATCTCGGCAACGAGACTGAAACCGGTTGCCGTGAAAGCCGATGGAGCCCTAGATAAGGCTCGCCAACCACCCAATCTCGGCAACGAGACTGAAACCTGAATGTGATCTCTGCGGTGGCCGCGATTCACAAGTTGCCTCGCCAACCACCCAATCTCGGCAACGAGACTGAAACTTGTCGCTTGCCCTGGCTTAGTCGCTTGCCCATTCTCGCCAACCACCCAATCTCGGCAACGAGACTGAAACGCGCCCTGGCTGGCGGAGGCCGACCGCCCGGAGGGCTCGCCAACCACCCAATCTCGGCAACGAGACTGAAACATGGCATCCCCGCCCCCAGGCTTAAGTCGCCTTGAGCTCGCCAACCACCCAATCTCGGCAACGAGACTGAAACGACTCTATCCGACGGCCTTGAAAATCATGATGATTCTCGCCAACCACCCAATCTCGGCAACGAGACTGAAACATTTTTCATGGCAACTCCTTTCGTTAACTCTTTTGGCTCGCCAACCACCCAATCTCGGCAACGAGACTGAAACAACATCCCTTGGAGCCCTTGGTTGTTGATGACGGATCTCGCCAACCACCCAATCTCGGCAACGAGACTGAAACGCACCGCTAAACCCACGCTCACCCCGTATGCCCTGCTCGCCAACCACCCAATCTCGGCAACGAGACTGAAACGAGCTGTAGTAATGCGTTTTTGTCTGGCAATGCCCTCTCGCCAACCACCCAATCTCGGCAACGAGACTGAAACCGTTGCCGTTGTCGTTCATTTTTGGTGAGGCTGGCTCGCCAACCACCCAATCTCGGCAACGAGACTGAAACAGAGATTTAAGCAGATCCTGCAATCTGGCATTACAGGGCTCGCCAACCACCCAATCTCGGCAACGAGACTGAAACTCTCGCTCCTGTTGGAGCTGGGCTACGTTGATCTCTCTCGCCAACCACCCAATCTCGGCAACGAGACTGAAACTCCCTAGCCGTTGATCACAACATCCAGGTTCAGGCTCGCCAACCACCCAATCTCGGCAACGAGACTGAAACGTTGCCGTTCCATTGGGGGTTGGAACAGGTTGGAACGCTCGCCAACCACCCAATCTCGGCAACGAGACTGAAACGTCGAAGACGAGAACGACACCATCAACGGCGATGACTCGCCAACCACCCAATCTCGGCAACGAGACTGAAACCAATTGCATCCCGCCAAACTGGCCACCCTTCTAGGGCTCGCCAACCACCCAATCTCGGCAACGAGACTGAAACACCTCTCTATCAGCCGTGGCAGTAACACCTTTAGCACTCGCCAACCACCCAATCTCGGCAACGAGACTGAAACTAGCCATTCACCCGTAGTTCACACCCGGCCACCTGCTCGCCAACCACCCAATCTCGGCAACGAGACTGAAACGCCAGGGCGGCCCCATAGGTATAGGAGCGGTCGTAACTCGCCAACCACCCAATCTCGGCAACGAGACTGAAACGGGCCAGATGAAGAAGCCAGCTAGGGGCAAGACTTTCTCGCCAACCACCCAATCTCGGCAACGAGACTGAAACTAAACCCGCAATAAGTTATTAGAAAAGAGTCCGAAAACTCGCCAACCACCCAATCTCGGCAACGAGACTGAAACGGGCGGGGCTGGCTGGCTTTGGAGCCGTCGCCGCTACCCGCTCGCCAACCACCCAATCTCGGCAACGAGACTGAAACTGGCCTCGATAAACTGCCTGAGCAATGATTCTGAAACTCGCCAACCACCCAATCTCGGCAACGAGACTGAAACGATATCGCCAGCCCGACGCGTCGCCGCCGACCCATGACTCGCCAACCACCCAATCTCGGCAACGAGACTGAAACGTCCTCTGGATCATTCGAGATTCATGCTCAGTGTATGAGGCTCGCCAACCACCCAATCTCGGCAACGAGACTGAAACGCCAAAATCCCCACGTTGCTGCTGGCGGTGGCCAAAACTCGCCAACCACCCAATCTCGGCAACGAGACTGAAACTTGAGGATGCTGTTTTTTAGATTGGGGCTCATGCTACTCGCCAACCACCCAATCTCGGCAACGAGACTGAAACCGATGGCAAAAGGGCAGTCTTCACATTTTTTTACCTCGCCAACCACCCAATCTCCGTTCTTCACAACGGCTTCACTGTAATAGTAGGGGCATGGCATGGGGACAAGGCTCACGGCCCCTCTAGGCTAGCCGTCATTCGTAAGCTGTCCAGTGCCCTATTTCATTCCGCCGATTCTAAAACGGGGCTCCAACTTGCTCTAAAGGATGTCATTTAAGCGGACTTGATATTGCCAGGTGGTTACCGCTAGAGCCGAGATGGGGATAAGCAGTAGTTAGTGGCATAAGTTTTGGCCTAGGGGGATTGGCGGTTTTGGCCCTTACCGGATCGACCTTTGGCCTTGGGTGGAGTGCGGTGGGCTCCAAAATATTTCTCGCTGCGGTAGCGTAGCCACACTCGCAGGGGTTGGGGGATTTTGTCCTTTTGTTCTTTCGTCAGTTGGTGATACAGGGCGAGCGCTTTTTCGCGTTCTCCTCGACAGGCTGCGTTATTGTGGGCATCCCAATAGCTACGGGCTAGCCGAATACGGCGACACACTTCTTTAACAAGGGCGTCCCCTTCCAGGGGAGCAGAGGAGTTAGCCATGGCCGTTGCCCGATAAATGCAGAAAGAACTCGTCGAAGAAACCGTCAATATCAGAGGATGCCGCGACGACCATTGGGTAGCACCGTAGACCAGTTGGTGCGAGCAGTGGACAGTTGTTCGTCGGTGATCAGGGCTCCGGTGAGATCGGCTCCACAGAGGTTGACTCCGCGTAGATTGGCATTGGAGAGACAAGCTTGGGTGAGGTTGGCCCCGCGCAGGTCGGCCCCCTCTAGGTTGGCGTAGTGGAAGTAGGCTTTGATCAGCTTGGTGTTGCGCAGGTTGGCCTTGGGGAGACTGGCTCGTCCAAAGTTGGCATGGCTTAAGTCGGCCCCCTGGAAATTGGCGTTGGGCAATTTGGACTGGTTGAAGTTAATGTCCGGCAGCGATGTACGCTGCACATCTAGGGCGTTGAAGGTCTGAAGGGAAAAATCGCGCCGCCCCTTAGAATACTTTTGCTTCAACTCATCAGAGGTCAACTGCACACGGGCGGGCTGACGGGCAGCGGATGGCGTACCCGATTTGGGCGTGGCCGTGTGGGGAGAGGTGTAGCCCATCCCCGCTGAGGGAGATCCCGATTGGCCACTGCTGGCCCGTTCACGTCTGGCTCGAATGGCGGCGGCCATCCGGGCAGCGGAGGAGGCGGGCGACCGATCCTCATTGGCGGGAGAGAAGGCCGCATGGGGGCCAGTGTGACCGTTCTGGGCAGGATTGAGGTCCTTGGGCTGGCTAGGAGTGGCCATATTTTGGGCCAAGCTAGCTAGGTAGGGCTCCAGATCGAGATCCCGCAGTACCGCCTCCGCCGATTGGTAGCGATGGCGTACAGAGATCTCCAGCATTTTCTCCAGCACCTTGGCAAAGTGGTCGCTAACGTGCACCTTATCGCGCCAGAGCAGTTCCCCAGTCATGGGGTCGTAGTTGAGATCCTTGGGTGCTTTGCCGGAGAGCAGATAAATGCAGGTTACCCCTAGGGCATAGATATCGCTGGCATAGACGGGGCGCATGGCCATTTGCTCTGGCGGGGCATAGCCCGGAGTGCCAATGGCGTAGGCGGTGAGGGCAGTTTGCTCAGAACTGGCAGCTTTGGCCGGGTTCACCTTATCCTTCACGGCCCCAAAGTCGATCAGCACCAGCTTTTTGTCTTGGTCGCGACGAATAATGTTGGCGGGTTTGATGTCTCGGTGAATGACGTGGTTGGAGTGCACGAACTGGATCATCCCCAAAATTTCGCTGAGGAATTGCTTCACTCCGGTTTCGGTGAAGGGGCCACCCCGCTTGACCTCCTGCTGAAGGGTGGCTCCATTGATAAATTCTTGCACCAGGAAAAATTCCTGTTCGATCTCGAAATAGTCGAGCAGGCGGGGCAGTTGGGGATGGCTACCCAGTTTGCCAAGAATTTTGGCCTCCCGCTGAAACAAGTCCCGCGCCATATCGATAAGCTGCGGCGAGTCGCTGGAGGGCAGCAGTTGTTTAATCACGCAGGGGGGCTTGCCCGGTAGCATTTCATCCCTGGCTAGGAAGGTGGCCCCAAACCCACCTCGGCCCAAGGTGCGCAACACCCGGTAGCGATCCCGCAATAATAGGGCCGACCCACAGGCCTGACAGTGCGTCACGGTGGGCGGGTTCTTGGGCTGCGGGCAATCAGGATGGATACAGTAGCTCATGCGGACCCAGTGGGTATGTCTCTCGGGGCCAGTGCGGGGGGATAGTGCCACCTTAACCCAATTATTCCCCCTTTCGGAGGGGGGTTATAGCATTCTCCCCCAGGGAAATATACTTTTATATAAAACGAGAGAGCCACTGTAAAAACTTGGTAAATCTGAGGGCGGCTGGGCTGGATGGCGATAATTCATGCGGGCATGGTGGGGACGGGGTTCGTGGCTCGGTTGCGGGCTGGGGCTCTAGCCGCCGATGGCCGGGGGCGGTTGGTGGCGGTGACGGGGCACCATCCTGAGGATACCCAACCCTTTGCCCAAACGCACAGCGCCGTCGCAGAACCCGATTGGCCCACCCTGATTGCCCGCCCTGATCTCGACCTGGTGATGGTGTGCCACATCAATAGTGACCACGGGGCGGTGGTGCGGGCCGCGCTGGAGGCCGGACGCCATGTGGTGGTGGAATATCCCCTCGCCCTGGACTGGCAAGAGGCCCAGGCTTTAGTGACCCTGGCCCGACGCCAGCAGCGGCTTCTCCATGTGGAACATATTGAGATGCTAGGGGGCAGTCACCAAGCCTTGAAAGCACACCTAGCCGCCATCGGTACGCCGCACTATGTCCGCTACGTCACCCTGTCGCCCCAGCGCCCAGCCCCCCAGCGGTGGACGTACCAGCCGGAGCGCTTCGGCTTTCCCCTAGTGGGTGCCCTGTCCCGTGTTCATCGGTTGGTCGATGCCTTTGGCCCCGTGGCCCAGGTGTCTGGCCAGAACCAATCCTACGGCTGGCAGGACGGCCCCGACGGTCTACCCTGCTACCGCACGAATTTTTGTGCCGCCCAGATCACCTTTCAATCTGGGGTGCAAGGGGAATTGCTCTACGGCAAGGGAGAGGCTATCTGGCAAGGGGAACGACGGCTGGAGGTGATTGGTTCCGAGGGGAAACTGATGATCGATGGCGACGTAGGCCAGGTAATCACCGCCGAGGGCACCAACCCCATGGAGATTGGCTCCCGCCGGGGGCTGTTTGCCACCGATACCCGCGCCGTGCTGGATCACCTCTGCCAGGGATCGCCCCTCTACCTCACCCCAGAGGCCAGTGTGTACAGCTTGCGAGTAGCCAACGCCATCGCCGCAGCCGCCCAAACTGGGCAAACCGTCGCGATGGCGGAATCGCCCCCTGGGATGTGGCCCTAGTCCCCCCTGGGGGGAATTCGTCTAGGATAGGAAGACAGTTCAGGCGGCGGCTATGGCGCGATCACAGCTACAAAAATTAGGCACCTACCTCGGCCCCCACTGGCCCAAGGCGGCGATGGGGGTGGGGGCGTTGTTCCTGGTGAATGTGCTCGGTGTGTGGATTCCGCTGCTGATTCGTGACGGCATTGACGAGTTGCAGATCACCTTTAGCTACGACCGGGTGCTGTACTACGCCCTCATGGTACTGGTATTGGCCTCGGTGATGTGGGTCATTCGCATGGTGTCGCGGATTACCCTGTTTGGGGTGGGGCGGCAGGTGGAATTTGACCTGAAGCAGCGAATTTTCGAGCATTTGCTGCAAATGGAGCCCGCCTACTTTAGCCGCAACACCGCCGGAGAACTGATCAGCCGCGCCACCAGCGATGTGGACAACATTCGGCGGCTGCTGGGTTTCGCCATCCTTAGCATCGCCAATACCGCCTTTGCCTATGCCCTGACCATTCCGGTAATGCTGTCCATTAGCATCCGGCTGACGCTGATTTCCTTGGTGGTCTATCCGGTCATGCTGGTGTTGGTGCAGTCCTTCAGCAACCGCCTGCGCCAGGAGCAACTTGAGTTACAGGAACGCCTGTCTCGCCTCAGCGACCTGATCCAGGAGGACATGAGCGGCATTGCCCTAATCAAAATCTACGCCCAGGAGGAGAACGAACGGCACGCCTTCCAGCGCCTCAATCAAGACCTCCTGCGGGCCAACCTCATCCTGTCGAAAACCCGCAACACCCTGTTTCCGTTGCTGGGGGGGCTGGCCAGCATTAGCCTACTGGTGATTTTGGCCACCGGGGCGGGCACTATCGCCCAGGGTGACATCACCGTTGGCGACTTTGTGGCCCTGCTGCTGTACGTGGAGCGACTGGTGTTTCCCACCGCCTTGTTGGGGTTCACCATCACCGCCTACCAGCGCGGTGAGGTCAGTATCGACCGAGTGGAGGCGATTCTGGAGGCAGAGCCCAAAATTCAAGATCATCCCCCCTTGGTGCCGCTGCCCATTACCGAGGTGCGCGGGCATCTGGAGGCTCGTAACCTCAACTATGCCTATCCCGGCAGCGAGACCCCAGCCCTGGATGACGTCAGTTTTTCCATTGCGCCTGGAGAACGAATCGCTATCGTGGGGCCGATTGGCTCTGGCAAATCCACCCTGGCTAACGCCCTACCCCGCCTGCTGGAGGTGGAACCAGGACAGCTCAAAATTGACCACCGCGACGTGCTGGAGGTACCCCTGCAAGACCTGCGGCGAGCCATTGCCTACGTGCCCCAGGACAGCTTTTTGTTTAGCACCAGCATTCAAAACAACATTCGCTATGGCGTACCCCTGACGGATTTTGGCGAGGTGCAATACGCCGCTAAACAAGCCCAAATGGACGCCGAAATCCAGAACTTCCCCCAACAGTACGAAACGATTGTGGGGGAACGGGGCATTACCCTATCCGGTGGTCAACGGCAGCGTACCGCCTTGGCCCGCGCCCTCGTCACCGATGCGCCGATTCTCGTGCTGGATGATGCCCTCTCCAGCGTCGATAACCGCACCGCCACCGCCATTTTGAACGCCCTATCCGAGGGCACCCAACAGAAAACCGTGCTGTTCATTTCCCACCAAATGTCCGCCGCCGCCACCGCTGACCGCATTTTTGTCATGGATCGGGGCCGCATTGTGCAAATGGGCACCCACAGCGACCTTCTAGCCCAGGGAGGTCTCTATCGAGAACTGTGGGAACAGCACCAGCTCGAAGTCGAACTACAGTAATCCCAACGGATGATCTCATACGAAATCCGCCCTGTTTAACCCTGGTACCCAGCGGGCGAGGAGACCTCGCCCCTACGGTTGGCCGGGTTAGCAATCGGGGTTCTCTAACTCGGATTTGATATCAGTCCCGTCGATGGATCACCCTTACCACCTGCCATCCCAACTAACCCCAAAGGCCGAATGCCACGGGGATGGCTGATGCTACGACGCACTACTAGAGCACCTATGTCGTCTTTAGGACACTGCCGAAGCCCTGTGGAGAGCAATACTCCTGTCACCGTTGCGATTCAAGCACTAGGCCAACCGCCCACCATGGCCCAAAGAGCTTGATTTCAGAGGGCCACCAAGGCATTGGACTGGCTATCCACGGCTGTTACAAACGTTAACAACCTAGACATTGACAAAGCTAAATGTGAACGCTTCGTTTTATTAAATCAAATATTCAAGACGCCAAAAACCCTATAGAGCAAGCCTTTCAGGTCATTGATAAGTCTATTTTTCCAATTCCATCAAAAAAGTAGTTCTCAAAAGTTTATTAAGTTTCCTATACTGTGAGTGGGCGCAACGATAGGTATTTATCTCTATTCATCGAGCAGTCCGGTTTGATCATCTGGTCGTCTTCTAACCGATTTCGACCCCCCCCCGCTGAAGTCCTCCGACCTGATCCGCTAGGGTAGGCCGCCGCGAACAGCACCACCAGTAGAGTTTGGCCCCCTGTCAACCAGGGTTCACCAAACCCTCAAGACCGGAATACCAAGTGCGCTGGCTGTTTTGTACTCACCCTCACGAGAATTGTCATGCTGACCGAGCAATTTCCGTGGCTAACGACCCTAGTTATCCTGCCGCTCCTAGCGATTCTTCCCATTCCCTTCCTGCCCGACCGCAACGGCCAAACTCTACGTTGGTATGCCCTGGGCATCGGCTTTATTGAATTTTCCTTAATCCTCTACACCTTCGCCAATTTCTACGACCTCAACCAATCTGGGTTGCAGCTCGTGGAAAGCTATAACTGGGTGCCCCAAGTCGGCATCACCTGGAGCTTGGGGGCCGATGGCTTGGCCATGCCCCTGGTTGTGCTCAGCGGGTTAGTCACCACCCTGGCGATTCTGGCTTCCTGGAACATCACCAAGCGCCCTCGCCTCTACTTCAGCCTGTTGCTGGTGATGTACAGCGCCCAGGTCGGCGTCTTCCTGGCCCAGGATTTGGTGATGTTCTTCCTGATGTGGGAACTAGAGTTGGTTCCGGTCTACCTGCTGATCTCCATCTGGGGCGGCGGTAAGCGACTCTACGCCGCCACCAAGTTCATCCTCTACACCGCCATTGGCTCTATCTTCATCTTGGTGGCAGCCCTGGCCATGGCCTTCTACGGCGATACCGTCACCTTTAACCTAACGGAACTGGCCCAGAAAGACTACTCGCTGACCTTCCAACTGTTGATGTACGCAGCCTTCCTAGTGGCCTTTGCCGTCAAGCTGCCCATCTTCCCCCTGCACACCTGGTTGCCCGATGCCCACAGTGAAGCCCCCGCTGCCGTATCGATGATTCTGGCGGGCGTGCTGCTGAAGATGGCGGGCTACGGCCTGATCCGCATGAACATCGAGATGCTGCCCGATGCCCACGTCTACTTCGCACCCGTCCTGGTCATCCTCGGTGTCATTAACGTTATCTACGCTTCCCTTACCGCCTTCGGCCAAGACAACCTGAAGCGCCGCATGGCCTACTCCTCCGTGGCTCACATGGGCTTCGTGCTGATTGGCTGCGCCTCCTTCACCACCCTGGGCATGAGCGGCGCGATGCTGCAAATGATTTCCCACGGTCTGATTGCAGCGGTGATGTTCTTTCTCTCCGGCGTCACCTACGAGCGCACCCACACCCTCGATATGGATGTGATGGGCGGCATGGCGCGTAAGATGCCCACCACCTTCGCCTTCTTCACGGCGGCGTCCATGGCCTCCCTGGCCCTCCCTGGCATGAGCGGTTTTGTCAGCGAAATCGCTGTCTTCCTGGGCTTGGCCACCAGCGATATCTACAGCACCACCTTCAAAACGGTGATCATCATCGCCGCTGCGGTGGGTGTGGTGCTCTCCCCCATCTACCTGCTCTCCATGCTGCGCCGCATCTTCTACGGAGATGCTGGGTCTGTGGTTGCCAAGGTGCCCAACATCATCGACATCCGCCCCCGCGAAGCCTTTGTCGCCGCCTGTCTGCTGGTGCCCATCATCGGGATTGGCCTTTACCCCAAGGTGGCTACCCAGGTCTACGACGTGAAGACGGTGGAAGTGGCCAGCCAAATCCAGAACACCGTGCTGGTGGCTGAGCAACCCGGTAGCCTGTACGCCCACGTCTTCAACGTTCCCAGCGCCACCGTGGCCGAGGCCCCTGCCCTCGTCACCAGCCAAATCGACTAGACCTCAAATCTCAAATCAGTCGCTGAGCCCAGGTCATGAGCCTGGGCTTTTTTTGACCCTGCGGCGATGGGCTTTAGGGCGGTGGCATGACAATTTTGCGACTGTCAACGGGGAGCCCTTCGCTTGAGGCAATCCCTGCCAGCATGGAACTAGGACATTAACCCATCCACCCTAGGCCAAGTCGTTATTCCGTTCTGACCTTAATTTGTCTAGATTCAACCTCGAACTATGGCTCAGTCTCACCGTTGTCCCCATTGCCAAAACACGACCCTGCTCAAGCTGGGCGTTCCCGGTATTCGACAATGTTCCCAGTGCAAAGCCTATGTAGACCTGCGTTCTAGCGGCTGGTTGACGCGATTGATGGGTAAAAAACGAGCGGCCTAAACCGTCGGTATGGAAACCCGGTTTCTCGTCGGAGCGGTGTCACATCGTTGGGGCGGCGACCCAGAAACCGGGTTTCTGGGTCGCTAGGCGTTTAGGGCTTAGGGCGACGGATAGCGGCGAACTTGGTATTCTCTGGCATCAATGAGGCGATAGGGAAATCCCAGGGCTGCTTGAAACCTGTCGCTAATCTGATCCAAGTCGGGCCTGGGAATGGCTTTCCACTGCTCACGGGTTTGCCAACGGATGATGGCAATCACTTGGTCGTTCAAGTCCGGGGAAATCCAAACTTCCTTGGAAATAAAGCCGGGATACTGACTAAGGGCCGCTGTCCAAATGTCGCGATCGACGCGAATAAAGGTTTCCCGATATTCTGGTGCCACCGCAAAGGTGAGCCATTCAATGACCATAGCGTTTTCCATCAGCAAGCCTACGGCCATTGTAGGGTGACTTTAGATTCGGTGGGATCGTTCCAGTGGTTGAACACATTCATCCGATTCAGCCCAGGAGAATGTATCGAATTTGGTAACGGTGGCGGCGGTCTTCGGCTCCTGTGGCAGATTGGGAATCTAAGCCCCGTTGAACTGAGAGGTTCTCAGGATTTTGGACAATCAACGTTTTGATGTGAGGAACGCCATGATGGACTCCGCCCGCCCCCGTGTTACAACTCTGCGTCCTGGTCGCATGGCCCAACGCTTTTCTGCCGCACTGCTCGCTTCGGCGGCACTGGCTTCTGGTTTTGTGTTCACCCCTGTTTTTACCCCCACCGCCATGGCCCAAGAAACCCTGCTCCGTACCCTGACTGTAACTGGCCAAGGCCAAGTTTCCGTGCAAACCACCAAAGCCCAGGTGTCGTTGGGGGTGGATGTGCAGGGCACCGATGCGGCCACGGTGCAGCGGGAGGTGGCGCGACGATCTACAGCGGTGGTAGAACTGCTGCGGTCGCGCAATGTGGAAAAACTAGAGACCACGGGGGTACAGCTCAATCCCCAATACAACTATGAAAACGGACGTTCTGAAGTGGTGGGCTACACGGGCAGCAACACCGTCAGCTTTCAGGTGCCCACCGAGGCTATGGGGCCAATTCTGGATGAGGCCGTTGACGTGGGGGCCAACCAAATTCGGGGCATTAACTTCATTGCCGAGGATGACGCCCTAGAAACGGCCCGCCAGCAAGCCCTACGGGAGGCTGTCAACGATGCCCAAGCCCAAGCCAATGCCGTCTTGAGTGCCCTAAACCTGGGGCCACAGGAAATCGTCACCATCCAAATTAATGGGGCTAACCTGCCCATGCCCGTGCCCATGCCCCGTCGGGCCGAGATGGCCAGCGCCTCGGCGGACTATTCCACCCCCGTCATCGGCGGCGAACAAACGGTGCAGGCTAGTGTGACGCTGCAAATTCGCTACTAGCCCTCACCGCCCTCACCCCCAGCCCCTCTCCCACGGGGAGAGGGGAGCCGGAATTGTTTCAAAGTCTCTCTCCCACGGGGAGAGGGATTTAGGGTGAGGGCTGGATCGTGGCAAAAGAGTGCGTTTGTGATCTACTGAGCCTACGCCGCAAAGGCCAAAGGATTTTGGTCGCGACGATGGTTGACGGGGATGGGTTCCGGTTGGCCATCTCCGGCTAGGGCAGCGGTGGTTTCTAGGGATTCCCGCAGGTGCTTGGCGGCGTAGATGGACATATCCCTGGGGACGCTGATGCGGTCGCGCAGGTAGCGCAGGGCCACGTCGCTCCCGGTTGGCGGGGTACAGCTTTCCCCGGTCATCAGGTGGGTGAGGGCGCAGCGTAGGGCTTCGTCCATTAGGGCATCGGGGGCGGGGTTGACGCGAATGATATTGACCCGGTGCTTAAGAACCCGGTGCAGTGCCTCCTGACGGGAGGTTTCCGGTTCGGCATAGCCCACGTCGGGCAAGCCAAACCAGGGGCCACGATCCACCCGCTGCTGATTTTGGCGCGTTTGGGGTAGGTCGTTGCTGTAGCAGCCCCCCATTTGTGGCGGCAGATCGTGGGCGTGGGTGTGGAAGTCGCTCTGGGTACCGCGATAGGTGGGGCGGGTTTCCATGGCGTCGCACCAGGCCCCAAACTGGGGGTTTACCCCCCGCATGGAGTAGCCCTTGTAGTAAAACAGGCTGGCGTTCATGCGCTCCACGTAGGGGGTAAAGACCAGATCTACGGTGCCAAATTCCTCCAAAAAGTAGGGGCCAGAGGTACTGGCCAGGGCCGCTTCTACCCGATCCATCACCCCCTGAAACTGTTGCCCCGCCCGCTGGTCATCCTGGGCCGACCGGGACGGATAGCACAGCCACATACACCAGGCCCGAAACAACAGCCGCTCTAGCTGGCGCAGGGGCACCACCGCACGGTCGGTCATGCTGTGAACCAGCGGCCCAAAGGCGCGTTCTAGGGCCATCAAAATGTCGTCGCTTTCGGTAATTAGCCGTCCATCCAGTTCTAGGGCGGGTAGCATCCCCGAAGGCACTTTGCGTTTATACCAGGCTTCCTTCTCGCCATAGCAAAACATCGTGACCTTTTCGATACGGTAGGGAATTTGCTTTTCCTCTAGCCACAGCCAAACTTTTTGGCAATAGGGACACCAGGCATGGTTGTCGCGATAGAGCGTGACCCGCACCGCCGATTCAGGCTGGCCAAACAGCCGCAGCCGCGCCTGGGCATTGGTGGGGCCATGGATGGTATCAATAGCAAAGTCGGTGAGGGCCGCTAGGGCCTCCCAGGTTAGAGGTGCAACAGCCATGGGGATTCAGAAATGGGGGTTCAGAAAGTTCAGAAATTGAGGTTTAGGAGTTGAGGTGCAGCCATGGAAAATGACAGCGTAAGCCATCGTTTTTCCATCATAAAACGCCCTGCCAACGCCCTACCCAATGAACCTCAGTTCGGGTTAAGCTCGGTAGCCCCATACCTTGGAATCCCCCAAACCCAAAGCCTGATATATCCGTCAACAGTGTCCAAGCCGATTTGCCCGCCTTGACTGGTGTATCCCAGGCTCAGGCCAATTGGCTAGCATAGAACCACCCTACCGATGGCCCGTCCCATGACGACCTCCCCTCTCACGTCGGCGAAATCCCCTCAACCAAAGACTCAGGCAACGGTGGCCCCGCCCCTAGAAAGCGGCGACCGCCTCACGCGCCCAGAATTTGAGCGTCGCTATGCCGCCGCCCCCGTCACCAAAGCTGAACTGATTGAAGGAGTTGTCTACGTGGCCTCGCCCCTACGGTTTCAACAACACGCCGAACCCCACAGTCGCATCCATGGTTGGGTGTGGACGTATCAGGTGATGACCCCTGGGCTAAGCCTAGGGCATCGAACCCACCGTGCGCCTTGATTGGGATAACGAGCTACAACCCGATGTGGTGCTGCTGATGAACGCCGCCGCCGGAGGCCAAACCCGCGTGTATGAAGACGGCTACCTCAACGGCGCACCAGAACTGGTGATTGAAATTGCCGCCAGCATTGCCGCCATTGACCTAGGGGCCAAAAAACAAGCCTATCGCCGCAATGGGGTGGCGGAATACCTGGTATGGCAAGTGTTTGAGCAAAAAATTGACTGGTACTACCTCACCGAAGGCGACTATCAACCCCTGCCCGTGGATGATGAGGGCACGATCCGCAGCCAGCGATTTCCGGGGCTGTGGCTGGCGGCAAATGCCATGCTTTCTGGCGATATGGCCCAGGTGTTGACGAGGCTGCAAACGGGGCTGCAATCTCCAGAATATCAAGACTTTGTGGCGCAGCTTTCCGCTCCAGCGTAGGGTGCATTCGCGACACCGATATCTTTTTTGGGGAAGACCAGATCAACCCCTTGGCCGCAATGCACCAAAGCCATCATTTGTGTTGCTCTGGTGGTGCATTACTTCGCGAATGCACCCTACGGACTGCGCAACAGGCGTTTGGCACTGTGCCCCCAAGATGCTGGATCACCCCGATAGCAGAGGTGTTATCCGTCAAAAAGGCGGGATAATGCCCTCAAATACCATGCTTAACCGTCAAACTTTCTGGATAAAACCCCAAAACGGCGGTCTTATCCAGAAAAATACTGATTAATTCCTTAAGATTGGGGTGTTATCCCGTAGATCCGCTGGATAATACCTGACCTAGAGGGGCTATCTAGCGAATCTGACGCTTAATACATAGTTGGGCTGTGCGAACCTAGAACTTATTGGACGCATTAAGGAGCAATGACAGGGCGCAATACGGCCTACACCTATTGCGCCCTGCGGGCTGATTGATAACGCCTCGCAGTTTTGGCATAAAACACGGAACGATAGGCGGCAGTGACCATGGAAATGCCCATCGTTTAATCCCTATCCATTTGAGGCGTTCCTTATGAGCACTGATTTTCAAACCTATGTCAACAATCACTTGATGGCCGATCTGCCCAGTGGTGGCAAGCTTTCTTCCGCAGCGATCATCGGTCACGATGGCGGCGTATTTGCCCAGTCGCCCGACTTCCCCGAGGTTTCCACGGATGAAATGACCTCTATCATGGATGGCCTGGACGACCCCAACCGACTGGCCGCATCGGGCATCAGGCTGGGCGGTACCAAGTACTTCCTGATTTCCAATGAGGTAGGCGAGCAACTGCGCGGTCACCACAAGAGCGGCGGCATCCTCATAATAAAGACCAATACTGTGATGATTGTGGGCATCTACGAGTCCGGGACCGCAGGCGAGGCCGGAGAGCCGGTGCAGGACTTGGCCGAATTCCTCAAGAGCCAGGGGATGTGAGATGGGTGACGGGCTAATGCACCGACCTGCATCCTGGATTGAACGTTTCCCATAAACGCGGTAAGGCGCAATAGCGACTCCGCCGGGTATTGCGCCGTATGGGAAAGTTGAAACATTCGGCGGAATACGCTAAACCGCTATTCCGCCCTACATCTTTTCAAGACAATTTGACAAGCAAAGAGGAAACAACCCGTAAATCCCCGGTCTTGTCTGCCTGCCCATCCGCCTAACCCGCCGCTCAAGGGGCCGTGTGGACCGATGCTTGGCTCTCTAGCGCTACTGTTCATCGCCGCACCCCTTAGCTTGTACGTTAGGCTCAGGCTTAAAACATTGCACCCACTTGTGTTAGGCAGTCAGGGTATAGAGTTGGCTATCCCAACAGCCTTTGTAGTCAACATTGAGGGATATTACGCATATCGTTTACTAATCCGTCATTTGGCTGATGTCAATCCCCTGCACAAAGCTTAAGTTAATCTTTAATTTTTGACGACTTAGGTTCTGACTGGACAGTTAAGGGTCTAAAACCTATAGGGATCAAGGAAAACGCCATAAGATTAAGAATGTCAACAACTACAAGACAGTTGCCTATTGCCGTAAAGACAATAGAGACATAGTCCTAATGGGAACCTCCCGTGGCTGCTTCTCTTCCCTCCCTAACCTACTGTAATGAAAGCCAAGTCACCATCATTGGGGCTGGCCATGTGGGTAGCGCCTTGGCCCAATACCTCGCCCAGCGAGACCTGGCTAATGTGGTGTTATTTGATGTGATTGCCGACCGACCCCAGGGGCTTGCCCTTGACCTCACCCAGGCCCGCAGCTACGGGCGCTATGGCCACAGCATTCGGGGTACCAATGACTATGCCGACACGGCTAACTCCGACCTACTGGTGATTACCGCTGGGTTGCCCCGCCGCCCCGGCATGAGCCGTGAGGATTTGCTGACTACCAACGGCAACATCGTGGCAGAGGTAGTGCGCCAATCCCTCGCCTATTCTCCCCACGCCAGTCTAATTATGGTGACCAATCCCTTGGATGTGATGACCTACTTGGCTTGGAAGATGAGCGGTCTGCCGCCCCAGCGGGTGATGGGTATGGCGGGGGTGCTGGATTCCGCTCGGTTTCAAACCTTTTTGGCGGCGGAACTGGGCGTTCCTGCCGGGGATGTGGCGGCGATGGTGTTGGGTAGCCATGGCGATTTGATGGTGCCCTTACCAAGCTACTCTACGGTGAGCGGTATTCCGATCACTGAACTGTTGCCCCCTGACCGCATCCAAGCCACCATTGACCGCACCCGCCACGGTGGGGCCGAAATCGTGTCCCTGCTCAAACAGGGAGGAGCTTACTATGCTCCGGCAGCGGCCACCTGCGCCATGGTTGAATCCATTGTGTTGGGGCAGTCCCGCATTCTTCCCACGGCAGCCTATTTGACGGGGCAATATGGCCTGGATGATGTGTATTTAGGCGTGCCCTGCCAGTTGGGCAAGGGCGGCGTAGAGCGAATTATCGAACTCACCCTAACCCCAGCGGAACAGGAAGCGTTGAGGCAATCGGCGGCATCTGTGAAACAGAGCTTGAACCAAGCTCTAGCGTTGCTATTGACCTAATTGACCTAATTGACCTAGATGGGGAACTGAAACCTTGGGTAGGACAAGAGGGGCGGTGTTCTGGAATCAGCCTTGTTGTTGTTAATAGGTTGTCGTTAATGGGGTGCCGCCAGGAGGAACGGACGGATCTCAGCCAATCGCGATCCTAGGGGATAGCCTAGGCGAGTAGGATGACCAGGAGCAAAAATCCAAAGACGGAAACGCCGGATTGCCAGAAAATGTGAAATGTTGTGTTGCTAACCATGGGGTTTACCTCGCAGACTAAGAGTAGAAACACCCTATTCTATTAACATTCCCAAAAGGGAAACGAAAAACACTATGTCTGTATGTTTAAATTACTCCCATGTCAAGGGGGGTGAGGTGACCCATGGGCGTCCCCTGGGTGATCCCATCGTGCCCTAGACGTAATCCTGCTCACAAATTGGTGTGATATCGATCACGCTACAGTACTTACCTTGGTCGTCCCATCGGCCACACCCCTCTCCCCTGGGCCGATTCATGACCCGATTGCCTGATTTTCTTCCTACGGGTAGTCCGCCTGCCGATGGTCTACCGACCCCAGATCGCTACTGGCTAACCCATATCCGTATTCCTCTCTGCTGTTTGGATGGATCGGTCTCCTGGAAAACACCGATCCCCTCCCTTGCTGAGCCCCCCTGGCGAGAGGAACTCGTCGCCGCCCATCTAGAGGTGCGCCAGGGGCAGATTGGGGCGATCATCCCAGCCAGCCAGCCCGTGCCGGAGGACGCCCTCACCTGGGATTTGCGCCAGGGGCTCGTGTGGCCCTGCTTTGTAGACAGCCACACCCACCTCGACAAAGCCCATATGTGGCCCCGTCAGGCCAACCCCGACGGCACCTTTGGTACCGCGATTACGGCGGTGCAACAGGACTATCCTCGCTGGTCGGCGGAGGAATTGCGGCAACGGATGGACTTTGCCCTGCGCTGTAGCTATGTCCACGGCAGCCAAGCCCTTCGCACCCACCTAGACAGCCTTGGCCCCCAGGGCGAGCTAAGTTGGGCCGTGTTGGATGACCTGCGTCGCCAATGGGCCGGACGCCTGACCCTACAAGCCGTGGCCCTAGTCGGCATGGAGGTCTACGAGACTCCGATGGCGGCGGAATTAGCGGATCGGGTCGCCCATTATGGTGGCCTACTGGGGGGCGTTCTGTATCCCCAACCTCGGCTGAGAGAGCGGATTGATGCCGCCTTTCGTCTGGCCCAGAAACGGGGGCTAGATTTGGATTTCCACGTAGACGAAAGCCTTGACCCAGAGGCCGAAGGGCTGCACTGGATAGCCGAGGCCAAACTGCGCCACACCTTTGGCGGACAGGTGACCTGTGGCCATGCCTGTAGCCTCTCGGTGCAACCCGAAGACCAGGTAGCACAAACCCTAGCCCTCGTGAAGCAGGCCGACATTGCGGTCATCAGCTTGCCCATGTGCAACGCCTATTTGCAGGATCGTCAGACCGGACGAATGCCCCGCTACCGAGGTGTAACTCTGCTACCGGAACTGGCCCAGGCTGGGGTGCCCGTGGCCCTGGCCAGCGACAACTGCCGCGATCCCTTCTTTGCCTACGGCGACCACGACATGCTAGAGGTGTTTAACCAGGGCGTGCGGCTGGGCCAGCTAGATGCCCCCTTTGGCCTTTGGCCCCAGGCCGTCACCACTACCCCCGCCCGTATCCTTGGCCTGTCCCAGGGCACACAGATTGGGGTCGGTCAACCAGCGGATTTAGTGCTGTTCAAGGCCCGTAGCCTGAATGAATTGCTCTCTCGCCCCCAGAGCGACCGCGTGGTACTGCGTCATGGGGTTGCCATTGACCGCACCCTACCCGACTATGCCGAATTGGATGACTTGCTGTCAAAATAATGCTGAGCTTGCGACGGCCTCGTCAATGGTTATTGCAAAAATGAGGGGGGATGAGGGCCAAGACCGGACGCTTTATACCAAGTCCGACTTGTTTGCCCCCGGTATCAGCGGGCGAGGAGACCTCGCCCCTACGGTTTGCTGGGCTGGGAATCGGGGTTATTCGATTAGGATTTGGTATTATTCCTTCCTTCCTACTCACGTCACTTAAAGCCGTCAAGTTTATAGTTGAGTTTGTCATACCAAAACGTTATGAAAGTGAGCATAACCCATTACCTGAAAGCCTTGCCAGTAATAGTCTCTAGCCCTCTCTGGCTATCTTCATGGTGGATTGGCATCACGCATCGTCAAAGCTCCAATTTTTCCAAACTTTTTAACTATGGCTGCTTCTCATAATTCATTTAGGATTGCTATGGATCATGCCGAATGTAGATCAACTCATCGCCGTTTTTGAAGACGCCAGGGTGCGGGTGGCCGCTCCCGACAATGACTTTTCGTGGTCGTCATGGATTGACCAGGAGGATGCGCTGGCGGAGTTGGATGTCATCATGGCAGCGCTGCGGTCGGGTGGTTGCCCGAATCTGTCGATGGGGATCCTATTTGCCCCCACTGGCCCGATGCAGGAGGTCAGCCTCAGCAGTGGATGGGGCCAGGAATTTTTGGCCCTGGCCGAACGGTTTGATGCGGCGATGGTTGCAGATAACCCCTAGCTGAGGCTTTGGCGATGGTTGGGTTCTGCTATTGCGCCATTCAACCTAGAGATATAGTCATTTTTGATAAGAGCGAGACATTTTAAGCGCCTAAAACCCTTGCAAATCA
>JBBAWV010000079.1:0-21762 GCA_040396995.1 Nodosilinea sp.
GAATGCTTTTAATCTCCTCCGACATCCGCAAAAACGTGCGGTTGTTACGATCCAGTACCGACCGCTGAAAATTCGTCAGTGCCTCCGGCGAGGGCAGGGCCGTCACCTGCTTACTCAAGCTCGTGAGACGATGGCTGGCCTGTCGTTGCTGGCGGGCGAGTTTTTCCTGGGCCTCGGTCAATTGCCGCTCCGTTTGGCGACGATTGAGCAGCCCCACAGCCGCCATAACCGTTAAGGGAGCCGAAGCTAGGGCGACATTTTGCGCCGCAATGGCCGCTACGGTGCCCAAACCCGACCCGACCAGGAGGGCCTGCTCGGTGTGCTTTAACCAAGTTTGATCCGCCACGATTCGTTCCCCTGATGATAGATAAGGATGCACATTGAACGCGATAGTGGCCAGGTTGGGGGCTTCAGGGGGCAGTGCCACTATCTACTCGGTAATTCAATTTTCAGTAAGAAGTAACGAAAATCAGGATGGTTTTGCATGAGCGGATCAAATCCATAGAGCCGTAGCGGGCCTTGAAATGCACTGGCCCTGTCCATGGCTTCCCGCCGGGATCAAACCCCAGGGGAGAGCGCCATCGTGAAGACCTCCCTGGAGATCGCCAAATTGTCGATAACGATAGCCTGTAACGATAATCTGTAATGATGTAGTCCTTGCGATCCAGGTTTTGTGATGACGGCCACCAGTCCCGCCCTTTCGGCACAGTACGACCCCACCCAAACGGAAACCAAGTGGCAAACCCGCTGGGAGGAGGCCCAGGTCTTTAAGGCCGACCCAGACCATCCCGGTGAGCCGTTTTGTGTGGTGATTCCGCCGCCGAACGTGACTGGAAGCCTGCACATGGGCCACGCCTTCGAGAACGCCCTGATCGACACCATTGTGCGCTACCAGCGGATGGCCGGACGCAATACTCTGTGGTTGCCGGGGACGGATCACGCCAGCATTGCCGTGGCCACGATTTTGGATCGCCAGCTTCAGGCCGAGGGCAAAACAAAGGAAGACCTGGGGCGTGACCGCTACCTAGATCGGGCCTGGGAATGGAAGGCGGAATCGGGCGGCACCATTGTCAACCAGCTTCGCAAATTGGGCGTTTCGGTGGACTGGAGCCGGGAGCGCTTCACCATGGATGAGGGCCTGTCCCATGCGGTGCTGACGGCCTTCACCCAGCTTTATGACGAAGGGCTGATCTACCGGGGCAACTATATGGTGAACTGGTGCCCCGCTAGCCAGTCCGCCGTGTCGGATTTGGAGGTGGAGCAAAAGGAAATCGACGGACACCTCTGGCATTTCCGCTATCCCCTAACGGATGAGTCGGGCTATTTAGAAGTGGCCACCACCCGCCCGGAAACCATGCTGGGGGATACGGCGGTGGCGGTGAACCCCAACGATGAGCGCTACAAACACCTCGTCGGCAAAACCCTGCGTCTGCCGATTGTGAATCGAGAAATCCCCGTCATTGCCGATGAGTATGTGGACGCGGAATTTGGCACGGGCTGCGTGAAAGTCACCCCCGCCCACGACCCTAACGACTTCGCGATGGGCCAGCGCCACGATCTGCCCATGATCACCGTCATGAATAAAGACGGCACCATGAACGAACTGGCGCGAGACTTTGAGGGCATGGATCGCTTTGAGGCCCGCAAGGCCGTGGTGCAGCGCTTGGATGATGAGGGCTTCCTAGTTCGGGTAGAGGACTATCGCCACACGGTGCCCTACAGCGACCGGGGTAAGGTGCCCGTGGAGCCGCTGCTCTCGACCCAGTGGTTTGTGAAAATTCGGCCCCTGGCAGACAAGGCGCTGGATTATTTGGACAACCACCAAGAACCCCGCTTTGTGCCCGAACGCTGGACGAAGGTCTACCGCGACTGGCTGGTGAACCTGAAGGACTGGTGCATTTCCCGGCAGTTGTGGTGGGGGCACCAAATTCCCGCCTGGTACGCCATTAGCGAAACCAACTGGGAAATCACCGACCACACCCCCTTTGTGGTCGCCGCTACGGAGGAAGAGGCTCGCACCAAGGCCGAGGCTCAGTTTGGGGATCGGGTGGTGCTCAAGCGCGACCCTGATGTGTTGGATACCTGGTTTTCCTCTGGTCTGTGGCCCTTCTCCACCATGGGCTGGCCCGACGAATCCGCCAAGGATCTGCAAACCTACTACCCCACCACCACCCTGGTCACCGGGTTCGACATCATCTTCTTCTGGGTGGCCCGCATGACCCTAATGGCGGGACATTTCACCGAAACCATGCCCTTCGAGACCGTCTACATCCACGGCCTGGTGCGGGACGAAAACAACAAGAAAATGTCGAAATCCGCTAATAACGGTATCGACCCCCTGGTGCTAATCAACAAGTACGGCACCGACGCCCTGCGCTACACCCTCATTCGCGAAGTCACCGGGGCAGGGCAGGATATCCGCCTGGAGTACGACCGCAAAACCGACGAGTCGGTGTCCGTGGAGGCCAGCCGCAACTTCACCAACAAACTGTGGAACGCTTCCCGGTTTGTGATGATGAACCTGGGCGGCCAATCCCCCGCCGACCTGGGCGCACCGGATCTCGATAACCTAGAACTGGCCGACCGCTGGATTCTCTCCCGCTACAACCGCGTGGTGAAAAGCGTGCGGGGGCACCTGGACGCCTACGGCATGGGCGAAGCCTCCAAAGACCTCTATGAGTTCATCTGGGGCGACTTTTGCGACTGGTACATCGAGCTGGTTAAGCCCCGATTCCAAACCGAGGGCAGCAGTAAGCGCACCGCCCAGCAAACCCTCGCCTTTGTGCTAGACGGCATCCTCAAGCTTCTGCACCCCTTCATGCCCCACATCACCGAGGAAGTGTGGCACACCCTCACCCAAACCGAGGGCGACTTTTTGGCAGTGCAGCCCTACCCCGCTGCCATCCTCAGCCTGATCGACGACCCCCTAGAGCAGCAGTTCACCCTGCTGTTCAACACTGTCCGTACTGTGCGGAATCTGCGGGCTGAGGCGGGCATCAAACCGGGCCTGCGGATCGAAACCATCCTGGAAACCGAAAACCCCGAAGAGCGGCACATCCTGCAATCCACCGCCGACTACATCAAAGACCTCGGCAAAATCGAGAACCTGGTCATTGCCGGGGGCACCTCCACTACCGAGAGTTTGGCTACCGAAAGCCCTGCAACGGAAGCGACTCCCGCTGTTTCGATCACCGTCCCCGAATCTCCAACGGCGACCGTCCCTGCAACCACGGGCACCCCAACCCCCGAACAGGTGGCAGGGGAATTCAAGGAATTCTGGGACACCATCCGGCCCCTGCTGGAGGATCCCCTCCACTACACCAACACCGCCATCGCCAAAATCCGCCGTCCAGGGCGCAGCCTGCTGTGGGTGTTGGGTGGAGTGATCGCCCTCAAACTGGCCACCAGCGTCATCAGTGCCATCGACAGCACGCCCCTGGTCGGTCGCCTGCTGGAGCTAATCGGCATTTGGGTGACAGCGGTCTTCATTGCTCAAAACTTGCTGACCGCCGGGGATCGCCAGCGCACCTTCCAATCCATCAACCAATGGCGACTCAGCGTCTTTGGGGCCGAGAAACCCAAGGCTCAGACACCTGTCACCCTTGAAGGGGTTACCCCTGAAGTGGCTACTTCAGAAGTCGCTACTCCTGAAGTAGCCACTCCAACGATTTCCCCTGTTTCCCCTGAAGTCGTCACGCCGGAATCCGTGACACCCCCAGAACCCGCCGAATCCCGCAAGCTGTTTGCTGGCGTTACGGGCACCGTCCAAGTCCTGATTCCCCTAACGGGCATTGTGGATGTAGACGCCCTCCGCGCCAAGGTGGAGAAGGATTTGGGCAAGGTGGAAGCCGAAATCAAGTCCCTCTCTGGTCGCCTCGGCAATCCTGGCTTTGTGGATAAAGCCCCCGCCGACGTGGTGCAGGGTGCCCGTGATGCCCTCGCCGAAGCCCAAGCCCAGGCCGCAATTCTGAAGTCGCGGTTGGCTCTGCTTTAAGGGGTTTTCCTTATTGGTAATTGAGCTCATGGGGCTGGAAGTCAAGGTTTCCAGGGTTTGCGCCCTACCTTACGGGGGCAAAAAACGCTGTATTAGCTGTATTAGAGTATGTCCTGATTTTCCTGGGTTCCTATAATAAACATTAACTACCGTGTTTGTTGGGGTGTCAAATTAAGCCTTTGGGGCCACCACAGGAACGGCGTGTTGACTGTGTTCTAGAAGGAATAAGCGCCATCGAAACGGTTTACGGCAATCTCAAGGGTCTAAAGCCCAGCCAGCTTAAGCAATTGCAGCGGTTGTATCACCAGCGGCTGCCGGGGGATTGCATTGTCACGCCGGAGTTTGCCCAGCGGTTGGCGGCGGTGAGTACGGAGGTGGGCAACCCCGTTTGTGCCTACGTCAATCGGCGGGGGCAGGTGATCCGCGTGGGGGTGGGCACCCTGCGGCAGACCCAAATTCCCCTGACGGAACTGCCTCGCTACGGCGATGATCGCCTCTGCGGCATTCGCTGCCTTGCCACCCAAACCGAGGCCGAGCCACCGGGGGATGTCATCCTCACCACCATGGCCCTGCAACGGCTGGATATGTTGGCCTCCCTGGTGTTGACGGGCAGCGGCTTTAAGCGACGGGGCGGGCAATCCACGGGCTACATTCAATCCGCCTATCTGGCCCACTTGGTGCCCCATCCCGAACAGCGCTGGCTGGTGTCGGAACCGCTGGATGTGGACGATCTGGCCAATCAGCATTTTCTGGAACGGGTGGAGGAACTGGAGGAGGACTTCCGCCGTGCCTTCACCGCCCGTCAGGTGGACTCCGACCAGGATCGGGTGCTAGTGGTGGGGCTGCACACCCACGATCAGAACGCTGACCACTTCCACCAACGCCTGGAGGAACTGAAGCGCCTGGTGGACAGTGCAGGCGGCGAGGTGCTAGATACCCTGGTGCAACGGCGACCTCGGCCCCATCCCCAAACGGTGCTGGGGTCGGGGAAGGTGCATGAGGTGGCCCTAGCGGCCCAGACCGTGGGGGCAAATTTGGTCGTGTTTGACCGCGATCTATCCCCGGTGCAGGTGCGGAATTTGGAGGCTCAAGTCGGCCTGCGAGTGGTGGATCGTACCGAATTGATCCTCGACATCTTCGCCCAGCGGGCCAAAACCGGGGCGGGCAAGCTGCAAGTGGAACTGGCCCAATTGGAATACCAAATGCCTCGGCTGACCGGGCGGGGTAAGGCCATGTCTCGACTGGGGGGCGGCATCGGCACCCGTGGCCCTGGGGAAACCAAGCTCGAAACCGAGCGGCGGGCGATTCAGCGACGCATCAACAAACTTCAGCAGGAGGTGAACCAGCTTCAGGCCCACCGTGCCCGCCTGCGCCAGCGTCGCCAGGATGACAGCCTGCCCTCCATTGCCGTGGTGGGCTACACCAACGCCGGAAAATCCACCCTGGTCAACACCCTCACCAACTCCGAGGTCTACGCCGCCGATCAACTCTTCGCCACCCTAGACCCCACCACCCGCCGCCTCGCCATCACCGACCCCGACACCCAAGTCACCACCCAGCTCGTCCTCACCGACACCGTGGGCTTCATCGAAGAACTGCCCGCCTCCCTGATGGACGCCTTTCGGGCCACCCTAGAGGAAGTCACCGAAGCCGACGCCCTACTCCATGTGGTGGATATTTCCCACCCCGCCTGGGCCGACCAAATCCATTGGGTGATGCGCATCCTCAACCAAATGCCCATCGCGCCGGGGCCAATGCTGCTGGTGTTCAACAAGTCCGATGAAATCAGCAGCGACACCCTGATTAAAGCTAGGGACGAATACCCCCATGCCCTGTTTATCTCCGCCACCGAACGCCTGGGGTTAGATACCCTACGCCAGCGCCTGCTGCAACTGGTGGCCTACGCCTCCGTGCCGTGAGGGAGCCCATACGTACATCTCGCGCCGCTGCTCGGTGTTTCCCAATTTGCCAATCACCACCTGGGTTCCGTCCTTGGTGCAACAGGCTCTGACCACGGGAATCAGTGCCATGCTCCGCGACCTACGCCGCCAGCTCGCTACAGAACAGCTATAGCCCAGCCCCGACGATTGGACAGAGGCGTGGCAGCCAGGGTGTTTCAGGGGCGGCGGGAAAATTGCGGATACCGTTGTCATCCCCTCATCTAGGTGGGACAATCCCATGAACGAATCCCACCCATCTCACGTTTCTAGCACCGTCAGGATAGCCCATGGGTCAACCCTCTGCCCCTTCCGTACCCAGCCCCAGCCTTGCCCTGCGGGGAACCCTCATGGACTGCGTGGCCGACCCATTTTTTGTGCCCGAAGCGGAGGCGGTGCGCTACTTCGCCGATGGGTTACTCGTGATCGAAAACGGCCATATTGCCGCCCTGGGGCACTTTGCCGACCTACATTCCACCTACGCCCACCTGCCCCTGGTGGACTATTCCGGCCACCTAATCACCCCCGGCTTCATTGATACCCACATTCACTATCCCCAAACCGGGATGATTGCCGCCTACGGGGAGCAGTTGTTGGAATGGCTGAACCAATACACCTTTCCCACCGAGCGCCAGTTCCAAGACCCGACCCACGCCCGCCAAGTGGCCGATCTGTTTTTGGATGAACTGCTGAAAAACGGCACCACCACAGCCCTGGTATTCGCGGCGGTGTTTCCAGAATCGGTGGACGCCTTTTTTGAAGCGGCCCTCGCCCGTAATCTACGCATGATCAGCGGCAAGGTGCTGATGGATTGCAACGCGCCGGATTATTTGCGGGATACCGTTGAAACCGGGTATGCCCAATCCAAGGCACTAATTGAAAAGTGGCACGGTCGGGGGCGATTATCCTACGCGGTCACGCCCCGGTTTGCCGCTACGTCTACCGAGGCCCAACTGAAGGCTGCTGCAAAACTGCTGGACGAGTTCCCCGATGTGTATTTGCACACCCACCTCTCGGAAAACGTCAACGAAGTGGCCTGGATTCGGGAATTGTTTCCCCAATACGACGGCTATTTAGATGTCTATGACCAAACGGGACTCGTGCGGGAACGGTCGGTGTTTGCCCACGGTGTTCATCTCACCGATGAGGAGTTTCGTCGCCTCTCCCAGGCCAAGGCCGCGATTTCCTTTTGCCCCACCTCCAACCTGTTTCTAGGCAGCGGGCTGTTTCGCATCGAGCAGGCCAAATCCATCGAACACCCGGTCAACGTGGGCTTAGGAACAGACGTGGGCGCAGGCACCAGCTTTTCCCTCCTGAAAACCGCCAACGAAGCCTACAAGGTCGCCCAACTGCGCGGCCAAAAGCTCTCGGCCTTCAAAGCCCTGTTTTTGGCAACCCTAGGCGGTGCCCAAGCCCTTTGCTTGGACGACAAAATCGGCAGCTTTAACCCCGGTAACGAGGCCGATGTCGTTGTCCTCAACCCCCAGGCCACGCCCCTGTTGGCCCTCCGCAACCCAGCCCCGCTGGGAAATGATGCAGCCACCATCGCCGATCCCCTCTTCTCCCTGCTGATCATGGGCGACGACCGCGCCATCGCCGCCACCTACATCCTGGGTCAGCGGGTTAACCCGTAGGATCGTCCTGCCCTGGGTGGGATTGGCCCGGTCGTTCTAGTCCTCAGGCAGCACCCACTTGGGCGGTTGGGAGGCCCGCTCCAACATCTTGCGCCGCACTGCTTCGTCGGCCATCTCCAGCATTTTGTCGAGGGAGGTGTCGGCAATAAATTTGCTGGCTTCCTCGGTGTACTTGAGGTTAGGGCATTCGTCGCCCAAAATGCAGCCGTCTCGGCAATCTACCGCACAATTAATAGCCATGGTGCTGTTCTCTCCTGCGTCGCGCAACTTGTCATGAAGGGAATCTTCCTTGGAGAATTGTAACAACCTAAACCGTCCCCATCGACCCCGTCCTGCCCATGCTGTCTCGCTGGCCCCTGTGGATTCTCGGTCTTACGTTGCTAACCCTGCTGGGGCTGGCCTATGGCTATGGCCTGGGTCTACCACCCTTTGGCGCTTTAGGAACGGAGGTTTTCCCATCACTCATGTAGAGGCTGTGATGCTGCACCAGGGGCCATTCCTGGGAGGACAGCGGCAGGAGCCCTACTCAGATCCCGTCAATTGGATTTACAGTAGTAGGTATAACAATTGCATTGTCCTGTTGGATCCTAAGGGGTTATCCGGCCTCGGCGCTCAACCCACAGGGCAATCATAGGCAGACCCTTAAGATAAGCAGACTATAGATAAGCGGACAAAATAATACGCGGATCATCTTCAACCCTATCCTCGGCTTTGCCTCCGCTGCTGCCATGCCCTGGCTTCAACAATTGGATCAGGTCTGTGCCGATAGTCTGCCGCAGGTGGGCTACAAGGCCTACGCCCTAGGGTTGCTGGCCCAGCAGCATCTACCCGTTGTGGCAGGGCAGATTATTCCTGCCCAGGGGTGGCAAAACGCGCTCTCCAGCCTGATGGACACCGATATATTGCGGCGGCTAGACGACCTAGAACGGCTAAAAATGGCCGGATTCAAAGAGCTTCAGCAGATCAGCCAGCAGGCCCAGGCTGCCTATGCCGCCGCCGCCCTGCCCGATCAACTGGTGGCGGATCTCGCCGCTTGGCCCCATCCCGCTTGGATGTTGCGGGCGTCCCTGGGGCCAGCCTCGGCCCGACGGGGGCAGGGAATGGATCTGGGAGTAGGACTTTTGCCAGCCCAGGTGGGAGCATCCACCCTGGTGCCCTTGGCCAAAGCCCTCCAGCAGTTTTGGGGAGAGGCACTATCGGCCCGAAATTTGGCGGTGTGGCGACATCGTCAGCCCTCCTTGGGCTACCTTCCCTTGGCCACCCTGGTCACCCCCCTCTATCCGGCCCTGGTAACGGGAACCCTGCGGCTGGGCACTCGGCGAGCCATGTGGGACTGCGTGATGGGGTTGGGCCTGCCCCTGGTGCGAGGGGAGGCGATTCCGGCCCGAGGCCAAATGGAGTTGACGCAGCCGGATAGTCTTCAGTGGAAGCCCGGGTTTCAGGAGCAGGTCTACCAAGTCAGCCTGGGCCAAGGCGACCGATGCAATCCAGCAGGGCCAGCCCACGTCGATCCGGAACGACTGGAGCCAGATCGCTCCATCAGCGGACTGCCCCTACGGGTGATCCAGCGGGAAGACCCGGCTCTCCTGCCCCCCCTCACCCCCGATCACATTCGTCAGTTGATTGACTTGGGCCAGCGCAGTCGTCAGGTGCTAGGGGCCGATGCCGCCCTGGTGCCCGCCGCCGCAGAGTTTGATCTGGGCATGGAGTGGATTCTTTGCCCAGGGGAACAGGGCCGGGGCTGGCAGTTTGTCATTACCCAGGTGATTCCCTACGTGGCCGCGCCCCCCGCCGTGGCTCCGACGATAGCACCCCCCGCCCCCCGTTCCGTGCGCCCGCCCAACCTGCCCCATCTTCCCTCGGTTAGCACGGTGGTTAAAGGGATTGGAGCCTCGGTAGGGCAAGTGCAGGGCATTGCCGTGGTGGCCCGACAGCCCCAGGATTTGCCCCATCCGTTGCCCCCCAACGCCATTGTGGTGCTGCCCGATCTCCAGCCCGACGTGTTCCTCCAACTCGAAGCCGTGGCGGGCATTGTCACCGAGCAAGGGGGGGCCACCTGCCATGCAGCCATTCTGGCGCGGGAAATTGGGGTGCCTGCCATTGTGGGGGCTCCCCAGGCCACCCAAATTTTAGAAAATGCCATGCCTCTCTGGCTGGATGGGAACCGGGGCGTCGTCTACGGCCTCGACGCGGCGCGGATTCCCTCCATAGTGACCCAGCCTCCGGCCCGCCCCCCGGCCACTCCCCTGGTGGATTTGCCGCCCCGGCGCTACCACGGCCTCCGTACCAAAGTCATGGCCAACCTCAGCCAAATTCGGCGGCTCGATACCCTGCCCGTGGACCACATTGCGGGGGTGGGGCTGCTGCGGTCGGAGTGGCTGTTGCTGGATATTTTGGAAGGCCGACATCCCTGGCACTGGATCAACCAAGGCCAGGGGGCCGAACTGCAAAGCCGCATGGTGCAGCAGCTTGAGCCTATTTTGAAAGTGCTTGGCCCCAAACCCCTGCGCTACCGTAGCCTAGACCTGCGTTCCCACGAATGGCAAGCCCTCGTGGGTAGTCCGCCCCTAGAACCCAACCCCATGCTGGGCCTGCGGGGCACCCTCAGCTACGATGTCGATTCCCGTCTGTTTGAGGTGGAACTGGCGGCCCTGGCTACCCTGCAACGGGCCGGGTATGACAACCTGCAACTGATTCTGCCCTTTGTGCGCACTGTGGAGGAAGTGCTGGTGTGTCAGCAGCATATTCGGCAGGCGGGCCTGCACCGGGCCGAACCGTTTGCCCTGTGGATTATGGCGGAGGTGCCCTCGGTGCTGTTTTTGCTGCCCGCCTATGCCCAGGCTGGGGTGCAGGGCATCGCCCTCGGCTCCAACGATTTGACCCAACTGCTGCTGGCTGTGGATCGCGATCAACCCACCATGGCCTCCGCCTACGATGAGCGCCACCCCGTCATCCAAATGGCCATTGCCTACCTGATTCAAGAGGCCCAACGCTGTGGCCTCACCTGCTCCATCTGTGGGCAAGCCCCCGTGCGTCACCCCGACCTGATCGCGAACCTAGTGGCCTGGGGCATCCATTCTATTTCCGTGGAAACCGCCGCCCTACCCTTCACCCTAGAGGCCGTGCGACAGGCCGAACAAGATCAAACCTAACCTCCGATCCCCATGGGAAATCCCCAATTTCTAACCCGCCTATCTGGAGGGACGAGGCCATCTTATCCGCCCATACCAGAGGCCAACCCGCCGGATTGAGGATAAGGTCTACCCTGGTGGATGACCTAGGATAGGAAAGCGTTTTAGATCGGGAGGGGGTTATGGAGACAGGGGGACAGGGGGAGGATCTTCTGGGGGGGCGCTACCGGATTCTGCGGCAGCTTAGCGACGGTGGCTTTGGCCGTACCTACCTGGCGGAGGATACCCACCGATTCCAGGAACTCTGTGTGTTGAGGGAATGTAACCCCCAGGTGCAGGGCAAGGACGCTCTGGATCAGGCCCAAAAGCTGTTTGAGCGCGAGGCCAGCATTCTCTACCAGTTGGATCATCCCCAAATTCCTCGGTTTCGGGAATTGATGCGGCAGGGGGGGCAGCTCTTTTTAGTGCAGGACTATGTGGAAGGCCCCACCTATCGCCATCTGCTAGGCCGTCGGCAGGCCCAGGGGGGGCAGTTCTCGGAATCCGAGGTGATGCAGATGTTGGCCCAACTGCTGCCCGTGTTGCAATACCTGCACGGGCTGGGCATCGTTCACCGCGATATTTCCCCCGACAACCTGGTGCAGCGCAATGCCGATGGTCGCCCGGTGCTGATCGACTTTGGCAGTGTTAAACAATTGCTGGTGAATGTGCGTCACCAGATGGGGGTGCCCCAACCCTACCAAGCCCCCAATGGGACGATTACCCGCCTCGGCCATGGGGGCTATATCCCCGCCACCCAACAAAAGACGGGCTTCGCCACCCCCTCCGATGATCTCTATGCCCTGGGTATGACGGCCATGGTGCTGTTGACGGGCAAAGAACCCGATGAACTCTACGACGAACGCAAAAAAAGCTGGGCTTGGCCCAATCACCTGGAGGTTTCGGCACGACTGCGAGCGACGCTAGAGCAGATGGTGGCTAGGGATGTCTCTGAACAGCCCCCATCGGCACAGCAGGTGATGACCGCCCTGAACCTAGCCAACCCCTACGGATCAACCCCAGACGATGGGGGGACGATGCCCGTGCGGATGCAGCCCACGACGCCGCCCCCCCCGGAACCGCCCCCAACGTTGGTCGTGGCTCCGGCCCCGCCGCGTCCCTTGCGACTGCGGGTTCTATCCGCCCCCCCCCCCCAACCGCTGACGGGCTATCCCAATCCCGGTACTTTCGGCCCCGGCGATGCCGATTCAACCGTTCCCGGATCCATCTATTCCCCCGACCCCACCTACACCGTACCGCCGCCGCCCCGACCGACCGACCGACCCCAGCGCCCAGGGGCCAGGGCTGGATGTTGGCCAGCCCTGGCGGGGATAGCCCTCGTGCTGGGGATGGCAGCGGGCCTAGGCTGGTGGCTGGATCCCCTCGATTGGCGAAATTCAAACGCCGTGGCCCCAGGGGTCAACGATGCCAACAATAGCAACCTCAGTGAGACAGAACAGGCGCGCAATCAGGCGATTCGGGATCGGGCGACGGCCCTAGGCGTGGACTGGGCCTACCTCGTCAGCCTCACGGATCAGTTCTTTTTTGAGGCCCATCCCGACCGCCAGGGCACCCCCCTCACCGACCAACCCCAGGATGCCGCCCTGCGAGACGAGTGGGACGCCATCGCCACCGCGAATCTAGATTTGATGGAGGCTCACCTCAGTGCGGAGGCCAGGGACAAACTCGGACGCTACAATCCTGCCGACCAGGAACGATGGCGACGGCAAATCAACGAACGCTACGTGGGCAGCAAAGCCCTAGAGGACTTGACCAACGCTCGGTTTGAGGCGTTGTTTCCGGGACGTACCCAGCAGGGTTTTGTGGAAACCCCGGTGGATCAACTGCGGTTGGCCCTCGCCCAGGATTGGGTAACCGCCATTACCAGCGGCGACGCCCTGACCGAAATTCGCTTTGAAGCGGGTCAATTCAGCCACCAGGTCACGGGGGATTTGCCCCCCGGCGATGGCCATATCTACATCCTGAACGCCAGCCAGGGCCAACTGATGCGGGTTAACCTGCAAACCCCCCCCGACGCCACCCGCCTGTCGATCTACCTGCCTGCCCCTACGTCGGAACTGCCCTACTTGCTATCCAACGCTGCCCAAAACACCTGGGCTGGGGATCTCCCCCAGTCGGGCTACTACGAAATTGTGGTAGTGGCCCAGTCCCAGGAAACCACCCCCTTCAACCTCACGGTGGGGGTCGATACGGTTAGCAATGACATCCCCAATCCGCCCCCCGCTCCACCCAAAAACAACTAGCCTGTGCCCCAGAGCCATGGCTAATGGGGTGCTCTTTTCTTCTTTTAGCGCCTCTTTTACAATGGCCCTATGGCACAGCAAACCCATTATCAAATTCTCGAAGTTCACGAAACGGCGACCCAGGCGGAGATCAAACGGGCCTATCGTCGCTTGGCCAAGCAGTTTCACCCCGATAGCCAAGCAGAATCTGCTTCCCACGACCACATTGCCCGCATTAACAGCGCCTACGAGGTCATTGGCGACCCCTCCCGCCGGATAGCCTACGACCGGGAGCGTCAGGGGGTGGTCATGGCCAACCCAGAGGCCACCGCCCAACAACGCACCCAGCGCACCGCCGATATGCAGGCCGCCTATCGACGCCATCGGCAGGCCAGCCAGTCTTCGGAAGCCCAGGAGGATGCATGGCTGAAACTGGTCTATGCTCCGGTGGATCGGCTCATCGCCAAGATTATGTCCCCCCTCAAGGCCGAGATCCGTAAGCTCTCCGCCGATCCCTTCGACGACGACCTGATGGCCGCCTTCCAAGCCTACCTAGAACAGTGCGGCACCTGGCTAGAACAGGCCAAAACCAAGTTTCAGTCCATGGCCAATCCCGCTAGCACCGCCGGGATCGCCGCCGATCTGTATCACTGTCTGGGCCAACTTGAGGACGGCCTAGAGGAAATGGAGCGCTTCACCTACAGCTACGAAACCTCCTACCTACACACAGGCCAAGAACTGTTCCGCATGGCCCGCCAACAGCGCCAAGATGCCAAGGAACGGGTCAAACACCTGGTATAAAGAGAGCCCTAGACTAGAAAAGTCCAGGGCTCAAAGCGGAAATCCTCTCACAAGGGCTCTACGGCTGATACACAGAGCGGTTCTATAGTCGTTAGCCCTCGGCCAACACAGCATCTAGGGCTGAGGCCGTGGAGCATCTGTCCTTCTTGAGGACAGACTAATCTTCTTCCCAGGTTTGGACAGCTAGGAGGTCGGCGATGGGATCTTGGGTGGAAAAGTCGAACTCTTCCAGTTCTTTTTTCCAATGTGCCCAATCATCGCCAAACAGCAAAGCAATCTTCCAAATGGGATCGCTGGGCTTGACCATTTTGGATTTTTTCACCAAAGACTCGACTTGGCGCTGAAATTTCACCATGGGATGGTGGACGACAGCTACGTCGGCAGTTAGTTCAACCATATTTTCTGTTAAAAAAGCTCTTCGATATTGCGGTGAAAACGTTAGCCTGCACAGACTTGAAACTTGCGCGAGGTCTAAGCTTGCACTCTGAGAAGCAAGAATAGCACAAGATCACGGAAAACAGTCAAACGCTGATTAGGATGACGAGGAATCCGATTCGTGCAATCTGCTTTCAAGTGCTAGAGGTAAGTTCTAGAAGTACTAGGATTGCTTACCTAATTGTGCCGTTCACACTGTACTCGCCTAACCCGCCTTTTGCCTAGGAGGATAATTGAGCACAGCCCTACCCTAGCGCATTTTGGGCAAAATGGAGCAGGGATCCGTCCAGTTTGGGTAGGGAAACCCGTACTTTAGCCCAATAACATCTGTCTAGAAGGCTTAATCGCTCAACATTAGTCGCTAAACTAGGTCTAGTCTTTTTGTATTTCAAATCGTTAACCCATGGCTTCCTCCGCCCCCTCCGCTCCCGCCGATAGTCAGCCCATGGTGCTGCCCCGCACCAGCGAATCAGAGGCGCTGAAGCGGATTCGTCACACCTTTTCCCATGTGATGGCGATGGCGGTACAAAAGCTGTTCCCCAAGGCGCAGGTCACCATTGGCCCCTGGATTGACTACGGCTTTTACTACGACTTCGACAGCCCGGAACCCTTCACCGAGGCGGATCTGAAGGCGATTAAGAAGGAGATGATCAAGATCATCAACAAAAAGCTGCCCGTAGTTCAAGAAACCGTGACACGGGAGGAGGCCCAGCGGCGCATCGAAGCCCTAGGGGAACCCTACAAGCTAGAAATTTTGCAAGACCTTCAGGAGCCCATTACCCTATACCACCTGGGGGAAGAATGGTGGGATCTCTGCGCGGGGCCGCACGTCGCCACCACCGCTGACCTGAATCCTAAAGCCTTTGATCTAGAGAGCGTGGCTGGAGCCTACTGGCGCGGCGACGAAAAGCGGGCACAGCTTCAGCGCATCTACGGCACCGCCTGGGAAACCCCGGAGCAACTGGAGGAATACAAACGGCGGCGGGAGGAGGCCAAACGGCGCGATCACCGCAAGCTGGGTAAGGAACTGGGCTTGTTTATTTTTGCGGACGATGTGGGGCCGGGGTTGCCCCTGTGGACGCCCAAGGGCACGGTGCTGCGCTCTACCTTAGAAACCTTCTTGCGGGATGAGCAAACCAAGCGGGGCTATTTGCCCGTGGTGACGCCCCACATTGCGCGGGTAGATTTGTTCAAAATTTCCGGCCACTGGCAGAACTACCGAGAGGATATGTTCCCGCTGATGGCAGACGACGACGAGGCGCGGCTGGCCGAGCAGGGCTTTGTGATGAAGCCGATGAACTGCCCCTTCCACATCCAAATCTACAAGAGCGACCTGCGCTCCTACCGCGATTTGCCCATGCGGCTGGCGGAGTTTGGCACCGTCTATCGCTACGAGCAATCGGGCGAACTGGGCGGCCTAACGCGGGTGCGCGGCTTCACGGTGGACGATTCTCACCTCTTTGTCACCCCCTCCCAGCTTGACGACGAGTTTATGAAGGTGGTGGATCTGATTCTGTCGGTGTTCCGCAGCCTGAAGCTGAAGAACTTTAAGGCACGGCTCAGCTTCCGGGATCCAGAATCCGACAAATATATCGGCTCCGATGAGGTGTGGGAGACTTCGCAAAACGCGATTCGGCGGGCAGTGACGGCCCTCGGGATGGACTACTTCGAGGCTCCCGGCGAAGCGGCCTTCTACGGCCCCAAGCTAGATTTCATCTTCCAAGACGCCCTAGAGCGGGAATGGCAGTTGGGCACCGTGCAGGTAGACTACAACCTGCCCGAACGGTTTGAGCTGGAATATGTAGCTGAAGATGGATCCCGCCAGCGGCCAGTGATGATCCACCGGGCTCCCTTTGGCTCCTTGGAACGGCTGATCGGCATTTTGATTGAGGAATATGCCGGGGACTTCCCTCTGTGGCTGGCCCCCGAACAGATGCGGCTGCTGCCCGTCACCGAGGAACAAGCCAGCTTTGCCCAGTCGGTAGCCGACCAGCTTTTGGCCCAAGGGGTACGGGTTGTAGTCGATACCAGCGGGGATCGCCTGGGCAAAATGGTGCGCAACGCCGAAAAGGCCAAGGTGCCCATCATGGCGGTGATTGGGGCCAAGGAGGTGGAAACCAACGCCCTCAGTATCCGCACCCGCGCCCAGGGCGAACTGGGGGCCACTCCGGTCAGCGAGGTGATTGAACGCGTCACCCAAGCCATCCGCGAACGGGAAGACTTTTAGAGTGAATCGTACTGGGCCGCACCCCAAACTCAGCCGCCAGTTCCGTTTGCAGACGGTCTGGGTGAGCCTCAATTGCGGTGGCCTTGGCGGCCATATCGACTTTACGGGCTGATTTATACCAAATCCTAATCGAATAACCCCGATTCCCAGCCCAGCAAACCGTAGGGGCGAGGTCTCCTCGCCCGCTGATACCGGGGGCAAACAAGTCGGATTTGGTATTAGGGCCGGGTTTGGCGGGGGCGAGTTGGTCTTCAGGCAAGCTCAACCAGGCCTAGACTCGACCGCGACTGACCTGAAAGCGTCGGGCGGCTTCGGCTTTACTGCCGCCTGGACGCACGGCCTGAATCACCCGTTGGCGAAGGTCAACGCTGTAGCCCATGGCCTCTCCTGAGGCGTACTACTATTTATTGAATTAACTATAACGCTGCCACCAGGCCCAAGTGATCCAGGTTTTCTATCTCCAAGGTGCAATCCGCATCCTTGGCCTGAGCTGAGCTGAGCCACCCCAAATATTCTTTTTGTCAACCTGCGGAATGTCGGATACACCAGATTTATCTTTATGGTGAGCGCACATCTGTGGGTGAATAGCGGGTAGACGAACTGAGAATAGGCTACCCTCCCCCACATCACTTTTTACAGTGAGATGTCCCTGATGGTGCTGCGCGATCGCCAGGGCAATCGGGAGCCCCAGCCCAGTGCCACCACTTTTGCGAGAGCGATCGCTATCCACACGATAAAAACGCTCAAAAATACGACGTTGTTCAGCCAATGAAATGCCCATTCCAGTATCCTTGATGGCGATCACAGCAGTGCGATCATGGATCTCCAAACTCACCTGCACCGAGCCCTCTGGGGGAGTGTATTGAATGGCGTTGGCCATGAGGTTAGAGACGAGACGATAAAGCTGGGATTCATGCCCCAAGACGTAAATTTCACTATCGGGCAGGTGATGGGCTAAGTGAATGTCGGAGGCTGCTGCTAGTTCTGAGAGTTCTTCGGTTAAATCAGCAATCACATCATTGAGGCAGCAGGGCTGAAATGATTGGGGCGAGGCGGTTTGCTCTAGGGTGGTCAGCAACAATAAGTCGGTGACCAAGTGACTGAGGCGACGACCTTGCCGCTCCACGGTCTGAAGCAGAAGAGAAACCTCCTGCCGCTGATCGGGTGGTAGCCGCAGGATGGCTTCCACAGTGGCCAATAGGCTGGCGAGGGGTGATCGCAGCTCGTGGGCGGCATCGGCGGTAAACTGCTGCTGCCGTTGATAAGACTGGTAAATAGGCTGCATGGCCAATCCTGACAACCACCAACTAGAGGCCGCGACTAGGGCCAACGCCAGAGGTAACCCCACCGCCAAAATCCACCGTAGTCGCTGTACTTCGGCATCGAAGGGGGCGAGGGTGCGGCCAACTTGCAGATAGCCCCAGGAATCATGGCTGTGGATTTCATTGGATTCTGGATGGCTGTGGGCGGCGTGCAGGATGGTGGTGAACTGCCGATAGCGGGGGCCGTCGTTGGCCTGAAGGGTTTGCCAGGGGGCCGGGTTGATGGTTTGGGGCAGGGGCAGGGGATGGTTGGGGGAGTAGGCTAGGAGAGTGCCGTGGTGGTCGTATAGGCGAATGTAGTAGCTACGACGGTCGCTGATGCCGAGGGTGTGGCGTTGAATTAGGGTCGTCGTTGGGTTGCACACCTGTCCGGCAATGCACAGGTCAGGGAAAATTTGCTGCAACAAATCCGCAGGGCTTTCGGCAGGCAGCAGCAGCGGTTCCAGGCTGTCGTGGAGGGTGCCCGCAATCGACTCAATTTCGCGCTCTAGGGCCACCCAGTTGGCTTGCACCAACGCCCGATAAATGCCAAAGCCCGACAATCCCAAAATTACCGCCATCACCCCGGCATACCACAGGGCCAAACGGGTGCGACTACGACGAAACAACGATTGGCTGCTATCCATGACCGACCTTAGATCAGATCCCAGGGTTCTACCGTGGAACATGCCCCCGATCCTAGCCGATGGGCAAAGAACCCTGGGATCTGCCCATTCTGAGATTTCTTACGTTGACGAATTAAACCGATACCCCTGGCCCGGAATGGTTTCAATCGGGCAATCACAGCCGTAGTGGCGGCCCAGTTTGCGCCGCAGTAGGCGAATCTGGGCCGCCACTACATTGCTGACGGGTTCTTCGTCCAAATCCCACAGTTGGGCACGCAGTTTGCTGCCGGGGATAATCCGGTCGCAGTTTTGCATGAGGTAGGTCAACACCTGAAACTCCTTCAGCGTCAGAGGAATCTGCTGGCTAGGTTGCCCCACCTGCGCTACAAGCAGCATAGAATTCGCGTCATCCAGGGTAAAGGCTCCCACCGTTAACGACGGCGGCTGAAGTTGGGGAGATCGCCGCTGCAACGCCCGCAGCCGCGCCAACAATTCTGCCATCACAAAGGGTTTGACCAAATAGTCATCGGCCCCCGCATCCAACCCCGTTACCCGATTTTCCGGCTGTCCCAAGGCCGTCAGCATCAGCACAGGTAAAGGATTTTGCTGTGCCCTCAACCGCTGGCACAGTTCCAAACCCGATAGCTTCGGCACCAGCCAATCAAAAATCGCCACCGTGTAATCGGCCCATTGGTGCTCCAGGCAATACCAGGCTTGATCGCCATCCGTCACCCAATCCACCACATACTTCTCGCCAATGAGGACTTGCTTGATGGCCTGCCCTAGGTCTTCCTCGTCTTCGACTAGCAACACACGCATCGCATCCAACCCTTACCACGAGGTTGATTCTACAGACTGCACAGTGGTTTCACCTGAATTTCACCTGGACTCAGTGTGAGTCTACCGAATGCGTGGTTGATAGTACTGGCGATCTAAACTAAGCTGGTTTAGAATAATTTTGATCACTAAGGTTAGCTGAGAACGTGAAGTTATCCGAAATGTGGTGGTTGCAAAAACTAAGCTAACGAGGCAGGCTTATGAAGTTTGAGCTATTCACGCGGGTGGCCTTACGGGAAGATTGTCCAAGGCACCAGTTGCATCAAGGTGATATGGCAATGGTTGTGGCTCATCATCCTATGATTGAAGGAGAAGATGGATACAGCCTAGAGGTATTTAATGCACTTGGCGAAACGATTGCAGTTTTCATCGTTCCTGAGTCGCAGATTGAATCACTATATCGAGAAAAATAAATGGTAGATCATTCTTTTGGCGGCGATTGGACTTCTGAAAAATTACAATATCTTAAAAAGTATCTCCATGCTTACACTACAGCTCTAAAAAAGCAGAGCTTTCATCTTTCGTACATTGATGCTTTTGCTGGAACTGGTTGGATTTCTCTTAAGCAAAGCACATACGAAGAAACAGAATTGCCTCTTTTCTCATCTTTGGTTGACTCTACTCAGGAAACTGAAGATGAGAAAAGAGGCAAAGAGGGCTCTGCTCGAATTGCCTTGCAGGTTGAGCCTTATTTCAATGAATATGTTTTTATAGAGAAAGATTATAAGAGATTTTCTGAATTGCTGAAGCTAAAAAGTGAATTCCAGGACAGAAATATCAATTGCATTAATGACGATGCCAATCATGTCATAAAAAATATATGTCAAAACTGGCAAAAAAGAAACCATAGAGGTGTCATGTTCCTAGATCCATATGGAATGTCTGTGAATTGGTCAGTCATAGAGGATATAGCTGCTACTGAATCAATTGATCTTTGGTATTTGTTCCCGTTGGGAGTGGCTCTTAATAGGTTGCTGAAAAAGGATGGTCAAATTTCACAAGCCAATAAGCAAAGAATTGATGGACTTCTTGGCACCGAAGACTGGTACAACGTATTTTATGAGGCTTCGCTAAAGGAAAATCTTTTTGAGAGAACATTGGAGATCAAAAAGACAGCGGACTTTGATTCAATCTCGAAATATCTTGTGACAAGATTTGCGGCAACTTTTCCAATGGTGGCAGAAAATCCCAAAATGCTCTTTAATAAGAAAAACAATCCTCTATATCTTTTAATTTTTGCGTCAGGAAATCCGCGAGGATCTCAGTTAGCTGTTAAAATTGCAAGCAATATTCTTGACAAGTAGTATGAGCGTTAATTCTGAAATTGAGTGGACAGAGGCAACCTGGAATCCATCGACAGGTTGCACAAAGATTAGTCCTGGTTGCTCTAACTGCTATGCAGAGCGCTTTGCAGAACGCTTTAGAGGAGTCGATGGCCATCCTTATGAGCAGGGTTTCGACTTAAAAACTTGGGAAAATAGACTAGATCTCCCCTTATCTTGGAAGAAGCCCAAAACTATATTTGTCAACTCTATGAGTGATTTGTTTCATGATGCGATATCGGATGACTTTATATTTCGCGTCTTTGAAACCATGAAGATAGCCGATTGGCATTCTTTTCAGGTTCTTACGAAAAGACCTGATCGAATGCTAGATATATCCAAAAAATTAAATGGCTTTCCAGGTAATGTATGGGCTGGAGTTAGCGTTGAGTCTCAAGCATGGCTCTGGAGAGTTGATCGATTACGTGAAGTCAATGCTAAGGTTCGATTCCTATCTTGCGAACCGCTTCTTTCTCCTCTTACCTTAGATTTAGAAGGTATTCATTGGGTTATTGTCGGAGGGGAGTCAGGCTATGGTGCACGTACTATCCAAATAGAATGGGTTAGAGATATACGCGATCAGTGTTTAGATGCAGGTGTAGCCTTTTTCTTTAAGCAGTGGGGCGGAGTAAGAAAAAAGAAAAATGGACGTTCTCTAGATGGCAGAGAATGGAATGAAATGCCAAGAGTAGACCTTGAAAAGAGGATTGCTCATGTTATATGAAAACCACTCAATTATTGGTGAAATGACTAGATCAATACATTTATCAGTAATCGCACTTTCTCAGTCTCGTTGAGCTTGAGAGTGGCTCAGCAAGCGCTGTTTTAAATCGCTGAGATTATTGGCTTGAGTAAGCTGTTGTCTGCGTTGCTGAGCGGCTTTTTGTCGCTGTTCCAGGTAGGCATCTATCTGTTGGGGATGGGATAAATAGTAGGCAATGGCCCCATAGATGTCGGCCAGGTTCAGCACCGGATACTGAACAGCGATTTCTTCGGGAGTAAAACCATTGTGATAGGAGGCGAGGAGGCTATCCAACGTCACTCGACTTTGGCCGATGCGAATTCCCCCAACCTCGTCCCAGCGGAAAGGAGGAGCAGTGGTTTGGAACTGAAGTTGTGGACTCATGGCAGGGTGTTGCCCTTTGGCTTGGCTTACGTTCATTGTACGGCGAGGGTCTGAATCAGTCTGTCTTTTTCCCTCCTGGCGATTGCTCCGACCTTCACCCTACATTCCG
>JBBAWV010000080.1:0-21578 GCA_040396995.1 Nodosilinea sp.
TCACCTCTTGAGCGATGAGTCTTGATATTCTCATTCCGAGTATGCGTTTGCCCTGGCTATGTTGTTAGGATGAACCGAAAGTTGGTTCTATGACGATTGAGATGCCCCGTCCGATCTGTGAGTTCCACGATATCTCTAAGCATGGAACCACCACTGGGGAAAGCAAGACTAGCAGTGCCGAGACTGTGGACGTCAATTGGTCGAAGATTCGCAAGGGTATCCGAAACTGAAGGAGACAAAGACACTTGTGAATCGACTACTCTTGCTGGCGGGCATGGTCTGAGCCACTGGGGTGCCACAGATCTGACTGTAAAGCCACGCCGATAAGACCGCCTCATTGTTAGCGTAACCACCTGGTTGCCGAACCACGACGACAATTGCCAAACCAGACGTAAGGTAGTGGCGCAAGGCAATCCCGCCTTTTACTCTGCCCTGCATTAAAATCGTAGTACTAAAACGCCGCCTAACCTCAATCGATCACAAAACCCATATAAAACAGCCATCTTAGTGATTTTCATGACAGGCAAGATGCCCGCCCTAGGACGCTCTTTTCGCTCTTAATGAATGGCCCCTAGAACCGCCATCAACTACTCAGAAGACTAATCCATCAATAAAAATGAGACAATAAAAGCGATGATGACCGAAGGATTTCAACCTATGCTCAAGCGTTTGGCCACCCTGTTCCTCCTTGTGTTTGCCATTGCCCTACAAAGCTGCGTGGGCGGTGGTGGTGGCCTGATCAGCTACACCGACCCCTACAACGGCTATGACTTCATGTATCCCACGGGCTGGGTTGAAGTCACCGTGCCCGGTGCCGCCGATGTGGTTTTCCACGACATCATCCACGAAACCGAAAACGTCAGCGTGGTGATTAGCGAAGTGCCCGACGGCAAAAAGCTGGAGGATCTAGGCACCCCCACTGATGTCGGCTACAAGCTTTCTAAGAGCTTCAACGCCATCTCCGAGAATGGCAGCAACGTAGAACTGGTGAGCGCCCAGCGCATCGACACCCCCGACAACAAAACCTACTACATCCTGGAATACGTGGCCGACCTGCCCGCCGGAACCCGCCACAACCTCGCCAGTGCCATCGTGCGCCGGGGCAAACTCTATACCTTCAACGCTTCCACCAACGAAGACCGCTGGGACAAAATGAGGGACATCCTAAAGCAATCCGTGGCCTCCTTCAAGGTCTCTTAGCCTGCCCCTCCTGCCTACCGCTGAGGGCGTCCCCGACCTTAGGACGGCTTCGCCCTCGCCCCTCTATCCAAGGGAGAGGGGTTCTCAATGTTGGATTCCCTGCCGCTTAGTCTGTCCTTTGGCCCCATGTCCTTTGCGCCTTCTCCCAGACCTCAGTTTGTCCTGGCCTCCGCTTCTAAGGCCCGTCGGTTGTTGCTGGTGGGGGCGGGAATTCATCCCTTCGTCTGCCCCAGCAATTTCGATGAATCCCAAATCGACGAGCCCGACCCGCCGCGCCATGTGGTCACCCTGGCCCAGCACAAGGCCAAAACCGTAGCCCCCCAGTTTGCCAATGCCATTGTGATGGGCTGCGATTCGGTGCTGGCCTTCAACGGCCAAATCTACGGCAAACCCGCCAGCAAAGAAGACGCCATCGCCCGCTGGCAAACTATGCGCGGCCAAGTAGGCGACCTCTACACAGGCCATGTGCTGATTTCCCCCAGAGGCGTTTGCCTTGCCCGTGCCGCCGTTACCCGCGTCTACTTTGCCGACATCGACGACGACGCCATCACCGCCTACGTCAACTCCGGCGAACCCCTCGCCTGTGCCGGAGCCTTCGCCATCGACGGCAAGGGTGGCCTATTTATCGAAAAACTAGAGGGCTGCCACAGCAACGTCATCGGCCTCAGTTTGCCCCTGCTGCGTTCCATGCTGGCGGAATTGGGCTATCAAGTCTCAGACTTTTGGTAGCCCTCACCCCCAGCCCATCTCCCTCAAGGAGAGGAGAGCGAGAAATGATCAAAGTCCCTGGCCCCATGGGAGAGGGATTTGGGGTGAGGGCTCAAGGGCAAGCCAGAAGAAGTTTTCTCAAGGTTACAGTCCTGGGTCTATCCCGAACTCAGGTTAATTATTGAATTAACCATAGGACTTCGATGCGATCAATGCAATCATTGCTGATAGCCATGGCGTTTGGGATGACGGTATTGACCATGGGCGGAGAGTAGACCCTCGGAGATATAGAACCCCGGTTTCTCATCCTCGTCGCCAGAGTTACAGCGATGCGGTTAGAAACCGGGGTTCTGTTGTCACTAGAACGTCCCCGCTAGAGCCTCTACGCAGCGGTCGCAAATCGTCGGGTCTTCGGCAGATGCGCCCACATGGGTGGAGTAGTTCCAGCAGCGGTCGCACTTTTGGCCCTCGGCATCCACGACGCCAATGCCCAGAGCGTCGGATTCGCTGTGGTACTTGAGTCCGGCCAGTTTCTCGGCAGAATCCAGCACCTCCACCTGGGAGACCAGGAACAGGTAGCGCATTTCATCAACGTGGTTATTCTCAGGGGCAACGGCGTTGTCTGGATTCATGGCCGCCAGCGTTTGCCGTAGGTCGGCGTCCGCGACGTAGATCAGGGCCTTGGCTTCCAGAGAAGAACCGATGTCTTTGGCGGTGCGGGCCTGTTCCAGAACCTTGTTGACTTCCTGGCGGATGGTGCGCAGTTGGCTCCAGCGGTCTACCAGGCTGGGCTGCGACCATTGGGGATCCAACTTGACCCAGCCGGATTGGAACACGGATTTGTGCTCGGTGGGGTAGGGCAGGTTTTGCCAGATGTCTTCCGCCATGTGGGAGAGCACTGGGGCAATGGCCTTGGCTAGGGCTTCGATGGCCACTGCTAGGACGGTTTGGCAACTGCGCCGCCGCTGGGAATCCGCCGCACTGATGTACAGCCGATCCTTGGCCGCATCGAGGTAGAAGTTGGACAAATCCACCACACAGAAGTTCTGCACCGTTTGGAAGAAGCGGAAGAACTGGAAGGTCTCGAAGGCGTCGGTGATGTCGGCAAATACCTCGGTCATGCGGTGCAGCATGTAGCGATCCAGTTCCGGCAGTTGGTCGTAGGGGACGGCATCCTTAGCCGGGTCGAAGTCGTGCAGGTTGCCCAGCAGGAATCGCGCCGTGTTGCGGATTTTGCGGTAGACATCCGCCATTTGCTTGAGGATGTTGCCGCCCAGGGGCACGTCGGAGGAATAGTCCACCGAAGACACCCACAGCCGCAGCACATCGGCTCCGTAGGGCGGGTCTTGCTTTTGGTTTTTGCCGCCGTTGATGACGATGTACGGATCCACCACGTTGCCCAGGGATTTGCTCATCTTGCGGCCCTGTTCGTCCAGGGTGAAGCCGTGGGTGAGCACCGTTTTGTAGGGGGCGTGGCCGTTCACCGCCACACTGGTCAGCAGGCTGCTCTGGAACCAGCCCCGGTGTTGGTCGGAGCCTTCCAGGTACATTTCCACGGGGTATTTCAGTTCGTCCCGCTGTTGGGCCACCGCCGCCCAGGAGGAGCCGGAATCGAACCACACGTCCATGGTGTCGGTGCCCTTGCGGTAGGTGCGCCCGTTGCTGCGGTAGGGTTCCGGCAGTAGGTCGGCTTCGGACAACTCCCACCAAGCGTCAGAGCCTTTTTCAGCAAAGAGGGCTTTGATGTGGGCCAGGGTGTCGGCGTTGATCAGGGGTTCCCCGGTTTCCTCGTCGTAGAACACGGGGATCGGCACGCCCCAGGTGCGCTGGCGGGAGATGCACCAGTCGGAGCGGTCGGCCACCATGGCGGTGATCCGATTTTCCCCGGTGGCGGGAATCCAAGTCACTTCCTGAATCGCCTTTAGCGCCTGATCCCGGAAGCCCTCGACCGAGGCAAACCACTGCTCGGTGGCGCGGTAGATGGTGGGCTTTTTGGTACGCCAGTCGTAGGGATATTTGTGGACGTAGGGTTCGTGCTTCAGCAGAGAACCCGCTTCCTCCAGGGCTTTAATCACCGCTGGGTTGGCATCCTTCAGCACGTTCAATCCGGCAAAGGGGCCAGCCTCTTCGGTCATGTCGCCCTTTTCATCCACGGGGCAGAGAACGGGTAGACCGTAGCGCTGACCAACGCGGAAGTCCTCATCCCCGTGACCCGGAGCCGTGTGGACGAGGCCCGTTCCGGATTCCGTGGTCACATAGTCGCCGCCGATGAGGATCTGGCTTTCCCGGTCGAACAGGGGATGGCGGTAGGTGGAATGCTCCAGCGCTGCGCCTTTGATTTCTGACTTCACAACCAGCTCAGACCCCAACACCTGGGTCATGCGCTCCACCAGGTCTTTGGCGATGATCAGGTACTGGAACGGCTCGCCAGAGGCCACTTCCACCACGGCATAGGTGAGGTCGGCATTCACCGCCACGCCCAGGTTGGCGGGAATCGTCCAGGGGGTCGTCGTCCAGATCGCTACGCCCAACTTGCCCAGGTAGGGTTCCAGGGCAGACTTGGCATCGGGGGAGGCGCTCACCATCGGGAAGGCCGCATAGATGCTGGGCGAGGTGTGGCCTTCGGGATACTCTAGTTCCGCCTCCGCCAAAGCCGTTTGGGAACTGGGGCTCCAGTGGACGGACTTTAGACCTCGGTAGATGTAGCCCTTCAGGTACATTTGGCCGAAGACTTCAATTTGGGCCGCTTCGTACTCTGGGGTGAGGGTTTTGTAGGGGTTATCCCAATCGCCCCACACGCCGTAGCGCTTAAAGCCTTCCCGCTGACGTTCGATGGTCTTGAGGGCAAAATCCCTCGCCTTATAGCGCAGTTTGATCGGGGTGAGCTTGGCCCGCGCCTCGTCGTCCATGGCTTGCAGCACCTTCAGCTCGATGGGCAGACCGTGGCAGTCCCAGCCGGGGACGTAGCGCACCTTGCGACCCTTCAGCAGTTGGTACTTATTAATGGTGTCCTTCAAAATCTTGTTGAGGGCGTGGCCAATGTGCAGGTCGCCGTTGGCGTAGGGCGGCCCATCGTGCAGCACAAACACCTCGCCGGGGTTGTGGGTAGACAGGGTTTCGTAGATTTGGTTCTCGGCCCAAAAGGCTTGAATTTCTGGCTCGCGCTGGGTAGCGTTGGCCCGCATATCAAAGCGGGTTTGGGGCAGCAGAACGGTCTCTTTGTAGCTTTTAGGGTCTGTCACAGCCGCAGATTACAGATGAAGGACGAATCTTAACTATGATCGCAGATTTGGCCACCGGGATACCTCCCTTTGGCCCATTCGTCGATCACTCCTATACCTTAGGCTAGGTTGCAGACCATTGCAGCTAGAGCCGAGGACAGGGTTTTCTGGAGCAGTCAATCCCTATCTAGGGAATTTGCCTTGGAGTCCGCAATATACTACTTTCAGGTTATATAATGAAGCCTTAATCCTTAACCTTGATGAAATCCGCCATTGTCTATGGTTTCCTCTTCTCTGGTTCAGCCCGATTCCTCCCCCAGCCTTCCGTCTAGCGATTGCCGATTTATGCAGCTCTCGCCGGAAACCCTGCAATTGGTGGCGGACTTTTTTAAGGTGCTATCTGAGTCGAGTCGCCTACAAATTATGTGTGCCCTCAAGGCTGGCCCCCAGAATGTTTCGGAAATTATCGAGGTCACTGGACTAGGTCAGGCCAATGTCTCTAAGCACCTGAAAATTTTGGCCCAAGCCGGAGTGGTCAGCCGACAGCAGCAGGGCGTGTGCGTGTATTACCAAATTGCCAACACCTTTGTATTTGACCTCTGCGAACTGGTGTGTGATTCCCTTTCGGTGCAGGTACAGCGGCAATCAGAGAAAATTGCGGGGCTCGAGGCTTTTCGCCAGCCTCCCGCCTAGGCAAACTACTGCACCACTTCCATAATCTTGAACATAGGCAGGTACATGGACACTAGAATGGAACCCACCATGCCCCCCAGCACCACAATCATGATCGGCTCCATGATGCTGGTGAGGGACTTCACGGCCTGCTCCACCTCATCTTCGTAGAAGTCGGCTACCTTCATTAACATGCCATCCAGTTCCCCAGTTTCCTCACCAATACTGATCATCTGAATGGCCATGGTGGGGAAAACGCCGTGTTTTTGCAGGGCAAGGCTAATCATGCCGCCACTCTGCACGTCCTTACGAGCCTCATCCACCGCCTCCGAGATAATTTGGTTACCAGCGGTATCTCGCACAATTTCCAGGGCCGTCAAAATAGGCACCCCTGCCTTAGAGAGGGATCCAAAGGTGCGGCAGAAGCGAGCGGTGGCGGTCTTTTGAATCAGGTCGCCAAACAGGGGCACCTTGAGGGAAAAGCGATCTACGGTACGACGACCGTTGAGGGTGGCATAGTAGCGCTTGAAGGCAATGCTGCTGGACACACCAATAGCCACCATCATGACCCAGTTCAGAGGCTTGCGCAAAAAGGCGCTAATCAGCATCATCACCTGCGTAAAGACAGGGAGCTCAGCCCCTAGATCCTCAAAAATCTCAGCGAAAATGGGCAACAGGAAGACCGTCATGGCGACGAAGATAGTGACAGCCAGGATACCCACAACAACTGGGTAGGTGAGGGCAGACTTAATCTGGTTTTGCAAGCGGTTGAGGTCTTCTAGCAGCTTAGCCAGGCGGTTGAGTACTTCGTCTAGCACCCCGCCCACTTCCCCTGCCTGAATTAGCGCCACATAGAGGCTGTCGAAGCAGGCGGGGTGTTTGCGCATGGCATCCGAGAGGTTGGTGCCCTGCTGCACGTCGGCATTGATGGCCATGAGCGCCTGTTTCAACTTAGGGTTGGTACAGTCGTCGGCGAGCACCCCCAGCCCCCGCACTAGGGCTACCCCCGCGTTGACCAGAGCCGCAAACTGCCGAGAAAAAATCGCCTTGTCTTTGACCGTTACCTTGGTCATTGAGGTGGAGATGTCCTCCAGGTTGAAGCTGAAGCCCTTCTCCTCTTTGATTTCCATGACGAACAGCCCCTGCTCCTTGAGCAGGGTACGGGCGTCGTTGGGGGTCTCAGCGGAAATACGCTCTTTCCGCTGACTTCCGGAGGCATCGCGACCAATGGCAACGTAGGTAGGCATGGCTCAAGAACTCTACGATTTTCGGCAATTATAGCGATTGCCCCCGATAGCTGAGCAGGGATTTCCCTGCCGCCACCGGGGACACAACGGACTAGCGGCGAGCTCCAGCAGCGGCAGGAGCTGGCCCGAGAAGACGCTGGAGTTCGTCGGGTTTGGAGGTCTTGGACATGGCGGCCTCAAAGGAGATGGTGCCAGCCTTGTAGAGATCCGACAGCACTTTTTCGAGGGTCTGCATCCCCACCTTGCCCCCGGTTTGGATGGCTCCATAGATCTGGGCGGTTTTGCCCTCCCGGATCATGTTGGCGATAGCGGGGGTAATTACCATGATTTCCTGGGCCATTACCCGACCATACTCACCGGGTTTAACGTTGGCCTTGGGCACCAGGGTTTGGCTTAGCACCGCCACCAGGGAGCCGGAAAGCTGTACCCGCACCTGCTGCTGTTGCTCTGGGGGGAACACGTCGATCATCCGGTCTACGGTTTGGGCGGCGGAACTGGTGTGCAGGGTGCCAAACACTAAGTGGCCCGTTTCTGCCGCCGAGATGGCCAGGGAGATGGTTTCTAGGTCACGCATTTCCCCCACCAGAATCACGTCGGGGTCTTCCCGCAGGGCGGCCCGTAGGGCGTTGGCAAAACTCTTGGTGTCTTCCCCAATTTGGCGCTGGTGAATCAGACTCTTGATCGGCTCGTAGACAAACTCAATCGGGTCTTCCACGGTGAGGATGTGCTCAGGCCGGGTGAGGTTGATGTTGTTGATCATCGAGGCCAGGGTGGTGGATTTCCCGGAACCCGTCGGCCCCGTCACCAGGATCAGCCCGCGAGGTTTCTCTGCCAACTCATGAACGATGGGGGGCAAACCCAACACATCCATGCTAGGAATTTTGGAACTCAAAGCCCGCAGGCAGGCGGCGTAGGTGCCCCGATCCTTGTACACGTTCACCCGGAAGCGGGCCAGACCCTTCACCCCGTAGGAACAGTCTAGTTCCCAGGTTTGCTCTAGCTGTTTGCGCTGGGTATTGTTCAACATGCTAAAGATCAGCCGCTGGCAAGACTCTGAAGTCATGGGCTCGTGTTCGGTGGGGGTGAGCTTGCCGCTAATCCGAATGTAGGGGGGTAATCCAGCGGAGAGGTGCAGGTCAGACCCGCCCCGCTCAATGACCTCTTCCATCAAGTCTTCGATCATCAATTCCATGGACTTACCTCTGTCTGGAGAGAAGGGTGGGAAAAGGAAATCATTACAGACAAACTATCAGCGCTGATTCCCTGAATGTTGTTATCAGGATGCCCAACGGAGCAGGCGATAGTGTCATGCCCCCATAAAACTTATCGAATCGCGAAGCTGAGACGCCCTTGAAACCTATGGATGAGCTTACCCACGATGGGCTTCAAGCTACTCTGAAAAACGGGGCGTGAGACAGTAGGGACAGTCGAGCCATTCCTGTTGTAGCTCGGCGCTACAGCAGGCACAGGTCAACGATGCCTTACGCTTGGCCTTCAGTTCCGCCTCTAGCCCCGTGTCTGTAAAGGTCACCCGTTCCACCTCGTCTAGGGTGGTATACCCCTGGCGAACTAGCGAGAGACTGTAGGCCAGCAGGGTTTGCATTCCCTCCTCAACGGCAGCCTCCTTAATCACCTCCGTGGGCGCACCCTCAGAGATCAGCTTTTGGATGCGTTCCGTCACCCGTAGTACCTCATAGACCCCAACCCGGCCCTTATAGCCGCCGCCCTGGCAGGTTGGACAAAGGGTGTTTTTAGCCTTTGCCTCGGCCACTTGTTCCACGGAAAGGGTATTTGCCTTGTAAAAGGTAACTTCGCCATCGGCGGAGGCACTAAGGCCAAAGTGGGCCAGTTCATCCAAGCTGGGCTGGTAGGCAATACGGCAGTCAACACAGACCCGCCGCAACAGGCGCTGGGCCAGCACCCCAATCAGCGCGCTAGACACCATGAAGGACTCCACGCCCATCTCATCCAGACGGGCGATGGCCCCGGCAGCGTCGTTGGTGTGTAGGGTAGTGAGCACCATGTGCCCGGTTAGGGCGGCTTCAATAGCGGTTTTCGCCGTTTCTCGGTCGCGGGTTTCCCCCACCAGAATCACGTCCGGGTCTTGGCGCAGGAAGGCCCGCAGAATGGCGGAAAAGTCCATCCCCTTTTCCCGAATCACCTGCACCTGGGTTAGCCCCTCCAGGGTGTATTCAATCGGGTCTTCGGCGGTGCTGATGTTGATGCCGGGGTCGTTCCGTTCCGACAGCACCGAATAGAGCGTTGTGGTTTTACCCGATCCCGTTGGCCCTGTCACCAGCAGCAAGCCAAAGGGGCGAGCCGCCATTTCCTGCACAATTTTCAGGGACGGTTGGTCGGTGATCAGCTTATCGAGGCCCAGTTGGGTAACGGAGTTATCGAGGATCCGCAGCACCACCTTTTCGCCGCAGCGGCTCGGTAGGGTGTTGACCCGGAAGTCTACCTTGCGACCCTGGAAAATGCGGCGAATCCGGCCATCCTGGGGGGCTCGTCGTTCGGCAATATCGAGGTCGGAAATAATCTTGAAGCGGGCAGTCACCGCTGGGATAATTTTCTTGGGCATCCGGGGCAGGGCTTCCTTCAGCACCCCGTCCTTCCGGAAACGCACCCGCAAAAATTCCTCCTGGGGCTCAATGTGAATGTCGGAAACGCCCTCTTGCAGAGCCTTCACCAGGATCTTGTTAACCAGGGCAATCACCGGAGCTGCCCCCGCATCCTTGAGGGCTTCGCCGAGGTCGGCCTCTTGGTCAATGACATCCTCTAGGTCGCCACCGTAATCCAGTTCCTCTAGGCTGGTGCGCACATCAACGGCGGCATCCAGGTCTTCTTTCTTCTGCTTGGCCACCGCCTCATCCAGGTAGGTGGAGATCAGCCGCTGGAAGTCTTCGACGGTGATCACCATGCGGCGCAGGCCCAAGTTGCGGGCACGCAGAATCCGGTTCAGGTCGTCCTGGGCCTCCAGGTTTTCTGGATCCACCATGGCCACCAGTACGGAGGGCTGGTCACCCTCCTCCTGGGAGAGGGGCACGAGGCGATGGCGGCGGCACACGTCCACCGGAATGAGGGTGTCGATGAGGGTGCTCACCTGGGCCGCTGAAATGTCGTTGAGTTCCGGATCGAGGGATTCAACTCCGTAGAGAATCTTGAGCTCAAAGAGTTGCTGCTTCTTGTATTGGCGCAGCAACTCAGGGGCCAGTTGCTGTCCCGTCAAAGCTTCTAGCACATCGGTCAAGGCTTGCCCCGTCTTCCGGCTCTCCGCCAGAGCCTTTTGCATCTGCTCTGAATCGACGTAGCCAGCTTGGATCAGCTTATTGCCAAAGGGCGAAAAACTCCGTTGTAGAACGAGAGCCTGCCGACGAGACGAAGAAGAGTTAGTCATAGTGCCGATGCCAACACAGAAGAATCGTAAACATATCGCTCAAAGGCGTCTCCGGTGCGACCGAGCCAATGCGACCGACTCTCCTACCGAAGTAGCTGTCCCAGACAGGTGACCACCATCAACGGCGTCCTCTGGAACAGGGTCGTTCTATCGCCGAGCCAACACCCTAGCTTCCACGCTGAAACTACCCTCAGACTTAGGATGCAGAGAGCATCCCAAAGTACACCCCTGTAGTCTCGATGATACCCCTATCCTTTTTATCTGCGCCATAGCAACCTTCCTAGCGGCCAGAGGTATGAGGGCATTCCCCAGACCTGGAAACACGGTCGAAATATCGACCTTAACGTGCCACTGCTCTCTTAATAGAGCCCTGGAAGACCGTGAATGGCCGCTGATCGTTACGTAACTTAACGATGAAGAATACGGGGGACGGCTTGCGGTGGAGGATAGACTTGCTCCGGTGAATCCAGGATTTCGGCCCATGAAAACCTTGCCCCAGCGTTATCCCCAGATCAGACCGGGGGGAGGGAAAGGGGGCCAACGCCGTGGGGAAGCTGTGCCGTTTGCGACCACCTTGAGTAAGATAGGCTTGAGCCTAGCACTGGGTCGTGGTTATAACTAACGTAGTCAGGTTACGAGATTGGCATGGTTGACGAACAGCATCAAGCGGATCCTCCCTCAGCGACGCCTGTCACTGAAGGGACAGAAGAGCTCCACGAAGAAGACGCCGTCATTGACATTGACTTGGATCAAGCCCTCGATGGTCTAGAGGAGGAACTCAAGGCCGGAGAATCGGGGGGCGGTGGATCCTCTGGGGTATCTGGGGTAGAGGTGACTCGCCTAGAGCAGCAGATTGCCGATCTCAAGGCCCAGCTTGAGGATCAATCCGGTCAAGCGCTGCGGATTGCGGCGGACTTTGAGAACTACCGCAAGCGCACGATGCGGGAAAAAGAAGAACTAGAGAGCCAGGTTAAGGGGAACACGGTCATCGAACTGCTGCCCGTGGTCGATAACTTTGAGCGGGCACGGTCTCAAATTAAGCCCCAGACCGAGGCCGAGATGACCATCCACAAGAGCTATCAAAGCGTTTACAAACAACTGGTGGAAACCCTCAAGCGGTTAGGGGTTTCGGCGCTACGGGCCGAGGGCCAAGAATTTGATCCCCAACTGCACGAAGCGGTGATGCGGGAACCCACCGCCGACTATGCCGAAGGTGTTGTCATCGAAGAATTTGTGCGGGGCTACCAATTGGGAGACCGGGTGCTGCGCTACGCCATGGTCAAAGTGGCGGCCCCACCGGAGGAAACCTCGGAGTCTAGTTCAGAGGTCGCCGAATAGCCTTGACCGAGGGTGTCTGGCGAGCGGTACTTGACCCAGCGGTTGTCTACCCTGTACCCGGCAATTTTTGATCGCACGATACCTTAACTTTAGTCAGGGGGCATATTAACAACAGTTGACCCAAGCTAACGTCGTCCTCGATGGGCTAGCTGGTCAGGGGCTACACAGTCACTTTGTTCAACACCACGGGCTATGGGAAAAGTAATCGGCATCGATTTAGGAACCACGAATAGCTGCGTTGCTGTGCTTGAGGGCGGCAAACCCGTCGTCATCACCAGCACCGAGGGAGGGCGCACGGTGCCTAGCATTGTGGGCTTTGGCAAGGGCAACGAACGCCTCGTGGGGCAGTTGGCCAAGCGGCAGGCGGTCACCAATGCCGAAAATACCGTCTATAGCATTAAGCGCTTCATCGGACGACGCTGGGAGGATACCGAATCTGAGCGAAGCCGAGTTCCCTACGTCTGTGTGAATGGGCGGGATCAAACCGTCGATGTCCAAATCCGGGGCAATGTCTACACCCCCCAAGAAATCTCGGCCATGATCCTGCAAAAGCTTAAGCAGGATGCCGAAGCCTACCTCGGCACCGAGGTAACCCAGGCCGTAATTACGGTTCCGGCCTACTTCACCGATGCCCAGCGGCAGGCGACCAAGGATGCGGGCACCATTGCGGGTCTAGAGGTGCTGCGCATCATCAACGAGCCCACCGCCGCTGCCCTCTCCTACGGCCTCGATAAACAGGATCAAGATCAAACCGTGCTGGTCTTTGACCTAGGAGGCGGCACCTTCGATGTTTCCATCCTGCAGTTGGGGGATGGGGTGTTTGAGGTGAAGGCCACGGCAGGCAACAACCACCTTGGCGGCGACGACTTTGACAACTGCATCGTAGACTGGCTGCTAACGTCCTTCCGCGAGCAGGAGGGGATCGACCTTTCCACCGACCGCATGGCCCTTCAACGCATCCGCGAAGCCGCCGAGAAGGCCAAAATCGAGCTATCAAACATGGCCTCGACCTCCATCAACCTGCCCTTCATTACAGCGGACGAAACGGGGCCAAAGCACCTAGAGATGGCGCTCACCAAAGCCCATTTCGAGCAGTTGGCCGCCACCCTGATCGCCGCCACCCTAGAACCCGTGAAGCAGGCGCTCAAGGATGCCGCCCTAGCCCCAGAGGCCATTGATCGAATTCTGCTGGTGGGCGGCTCCACCCGCATTCCGGCGGTGCAGCAGGCCATTAGTAAATTTTTCAATGGTCAGACCCCCGACCGTTCCGTCAACCCCGATGAAGCCGTTGCCCTAGGGGCTTCGATTCAGGCAGGGGTGCTCGGGGGCGAGGTGAAAGATCTCCTGCTGCTAGACGTGACCCCGTTGTCCCTGGGTATTGAGACCCTAGGAGAAGTGTTCACCAAGGTAATTGAACGCAACACCACCATTCCCACCAGCAAATCCCAAACCTTCTCTACCGCCACCGACGGCCAAACCTCCGTGGAAATTCACGTCCTCCAAGGGGAGCGAGCCATGGCGAAGGACAACAAGAGCCTCGGTAAGTTTCAGCTTGCGGGCATTCCCCCTGCCCCCCGTGGGGTGCCCCAAATTGAGGTCTCCTTTGAGATCGATGCCGACGGCATTTTGCAGGTATCGGCCCTCGATAAGGGCACCGGACGTGCCCAGAGCATTCGGATTACCAACACCGGAGGTCTCAGTGCCAGCGAAGTGGAACAGATGCGCCAGGATGCCGAGGTCTTCGCCGATGAAGACATTCGCCGTCGTCAGGTGGTCGAACTCACCAACCAGGCCGACACCCTGTTCTATAGCTACGACTCCACCCTGCGGGAACACGGAGCCGCGATGGATGAGGCGTCTAGAACCAACCTAGAGGCTAAAGCGGCCCATCTTCGTCAGGCCGTCAACGACCCCGCCATTCAGCCCGCTGCCCTGCAAGCCTGTCTGGACGAACTTCAGTCTGCACTCTTTGCCGTTGGGGCTAGCCTCTACAGTGATAGCGGCACCAACTCCGGAGACGGGGGCTTCGCTAGCTATGAGCCGACTGGAGACGATGGGGGAGGCGGGAATGTCGCGGGCGATGAGTATGAACCCGACACCCCAGCCTCAGACTACGATGACGACCTCGATGCCACCGTTACTGCCGACTACGAAGCCATTGACTAACCCTTCAACTCAGCCATGCTCGATAGGGCTGCGATAGGCTCGGTCTGAGCAGTTTTATCCACGCCCAAACGGCAACATAGGAATGGCCTAGGGCGGGTATCCCACCTAGGCAAAGCGGTCAAAGCTGCTTAAGATGGTTCAATCTTGAATGATGTTGCTGGAGTTGTCTAGGTAGCCCCCTATGGCCCGTGATTACTATGACCTGCTTGGTGTTTCGCGCAGTGCCGATCAAGACGAGATTAAGCGGGCCTATCGCCGTTTAGCTCGTAAGTATCACCCAGATGTCAACAAAGATCCCGGTGCTGAAGACACCTTTAAGGAGATCAACCGGGCCTATGAAGTGTTGTCTGAGCCAGAAATGCGGGCGCGTTACGACCGTTTTGGCGAGGCTGGCGTGGGCAGCGCAGCGGGAGGCGGCTACCAAGACTTTGGCGACATGGGCGGCTTTGCCGACATTTTTGAAAGCTTTTTTAGTGGGTTTTCGGGCGGTGGGATGGGGGGCCAGGGGCCACGTCGTCGTAGCCCCAGCCGAGGGGATGACCTCCGCCTTGACCTGAAGTTGGACTTTAAGGAAGCGGTATTTGGCGGCGAAAAGGAAATTAAAATTAGCCACCTAGAAACCTGCGGCACCTGTAGCGGTAGTGGGGCCAAACCGGGCACCCGTCCCACCACCTGCGGCACCTGTAGCGGCACCGGGCAAGTTCGGCGGGCCACCCGCACCCCCTTTGGTAGCTTCACCCAAGTATCGGCCTGCCCCACCTGTGGCGGCACGGGCGAGGTGATTGAAGACCGCTGTGATGTTTGTGGCGGCAGTGGCCAAACCCAGGAAACGAAGAAGCTTAAAATTACCGTACCAGCCGGGGTGGATAACGGGACTCGGCTGCGGGTCTCTGGAGAGGGCGACGCCGGACTAAGGGGTGGCCCAGCCGGAGATCTGTACGTCTATCTCTTTGTGAGCGAAGATGCCGCCTTTAAGCGCGATGGCATCAACATCCTCTCCGACCTGCGCGTGAGCTATCTGCAAGCTATTCTGGGCTGCAAACTTCAGGTGGAGACCGTGGATGGCCCCGTAGAACTAGATATTCCGGCGGGTACCCAACCAGGTACGGTACTGACCCTGGAGGATCGTGGCGTACCCAAGCTTGGGAATCCCGTCAGCCGAGGCAACCATCTGATCACCGTGCAGGTAGATATTCCCACCCGTCTGAAAACCGAAGAGCGAGAGTTGATTGAAAAGCTAGCGGAAATTCGTGGTGACAAGGTGAACCGGGGCGGTATTGAGGGCTTTTTAGGGGGGTTATTTCGCGGATGAGCAGCATTGATAGGTCGCCCATGGCCCCACCCCACACTCCGGATCACTCCCTCGACCTGCGGGGCACCCCCTGCCCCATCAATTTTGTGCGCACCAAGCTTCAGCTTGAAAAAATGGAGCCAGGAGCCTTGCTAGAGGTGTGGCTAGATCCGGGGGAACCCGTGGAGCAGGTGCCCGATAGTCTGCGCATGGAGGGCTACGGGATTGAAACGCTGAACACCCAAGGAGACTATTGTGTGCTGCAAGTGCGGCGGCCTTTGCAGCAACCGGAATGAATGGCCCCCTAGCCATGGATGCTCCTCCTTCCCCCCAATCTGAGGCCGACCTTACCCTATGGGGCGTGGTTACTGCCGTGCAGGCCAACTACTATTGGGTCAGCTTAGATCGTCCAGGAGTTGAGGCCCTCCCCCGTGCCGCGTTGCTTTGCATCCGGCGGGCAAGGCTGAAGAAAACAGGCCAGCGGGTGATGGTGGGGGATCGGGTGCAGGTGGTGGATCCCGACTGGGAAGGGCAGCGGGGAGCCATTGCCGCTGTTGCGCCTCGGCAAACGGTGTTAGATCGGCCCCCCATGGCCAACGCTGACCAACTGCTGCTGGTGTTTGCCATGGCCGAACCGGATCTCGATCCGCACCAGCTCAGTCGTTTTTTGGTGAAGGCCGAGTCCACCGGACTGGAGGTGCTGCTGTGCCTGAACAAGCAGGATCTTGTCACCGATCAAACCCAGCGCGTTTGGCAACATCGCCTGCGCCAATGGGGCTACGATCCCCTGCTGATCAGTCTGCACCGGGAGGGCTCCTGGGCCGATCTGCAATCCCGCCTTCAGCACCGCATGACCGTGATCTCTGGCCCCTCTGGGGTGGGCAAATCCAGCCTGATCAATCGACTCGTACCGGAGGCCGAACTCCGCACCAGCGCTGTTTCTGGCAAATTGGGCCGAGGCCGTCACACCACCCGCCACGTGGAACTGTTTACCCTACCCCAGGGAGGGCTCCTGGCCGATACCCCCGGCTTTAACCAACCCGACCTCACCCTCGCCCCCGCCGACCTAGGCCGCTGTTTCCCAGAAATTCGGCGGCGGCTAGCCGAGGATGGCTGCCAGTTCAAAGACTGCCTCCACCGCGATGAACCGGGCTGTGCCGTAGGGCTCGATTGGGATCGCTACGACTTCTACAGCACCATGGTAGCCGAGGCCGAAGCCCTGCAAAATAGCCAACAGCCCCGCCGCTCCGGCCAGAGCGCCATGAAACACAAGGTGGGCGAAGGGGGCGAAATTCACCAGGAACCCCTGCTTCAGGCCAAGAAATACCGCCAGGTCTCCCGCCGTCGCCAACGGCAAACCCTGGAGGATCTCCACTACACCAACCTCGATACCACCATCGACTTGGATCATCTCGATGACGACAGCCACGAACAACGGCGGTAGACCCCATCCCTCGCCAAGGCCACGATGGTCTCCATCGCGATCCGTCGATTCTGTTGAAAGGCTCCCGTCAGCCCGTAAAATACAGTGTCGAATGTTTTTCCTGGATGTAGCCGTATGGTGGATCTTTCTCGTATTCCGGCCCAGCCTGAGCCTGGGGTGATCAACGTCCTGATCGAAATTCCGGCAGGCAGCAAGAATAAGTACGAATTTGATAAGGACATGAACGCCTTTGCCCTAGATCGGGTGCTGTTTTCCTCGGTGCACTACCCCCTCGACTACGGCTTTGTGCCCAACACCCTCGCCGACGATGGCGACCCCCTCGATGGCATGGTGATGATGGATCAGCCCACCTTCCCCGGCTGCGTGATTGCGGCCCGCCCCATTGGGATGCTGGAAATGATCGACGGCGGCGACCGGGACGAGAAAATTCTCTGTGTACCCGTGGCCGATCCCCGCTACGCCAAGGTGCGGTCTTTGGATGATGTGGCCCCCCACCGCTTGGATGAAATCGCCGAATTCTTCCGCACCTACAAAAACCTCGAAAAGAAAGTCACCGAAATCCTTGGCTGGCAAAACGTGGATAAGGTGCAAGCCCTAGTCAGCCAGTGCATCGCTGCCTATAAATAGAGTGTGATCTTGCCTCGTCCGTTGCCCTAGGCTGGCCCTCACCCCCAGCCCCTCTCCCAAGAGGGAGAGGGGAGCCGGAAGACCTTTCAAAGTTCTTCTCCCATTTTGGGAGAGGCATTTAGGGTGAGGGCCGAGGCCCACGATTTCCCATTCCCCATCCACCCCTTTGCCGTGGCCTACGTCGCAATTGAAAACGTCTATAAAACCTTTCCGAAGTCTCGGTCGTCCCGTAGCTCCGCGAGTGCCGAGGCAGAACCAGAAGCAGCGGTGCTAAAACGCATCAACCTGACGGTGACCGATGGCGAGTTTATGGTGCTGGTGGGGCCATCGGGCTGCGGCAAAAGTACGCTGTTACGGCTGATTGCCGGCCTCGAAACCCTCACCGCTGGCAACATTTGGGTGGGCGACCGCAAGGTGAATGACCTGCCCCCCAAACAACGGGATACAGCCATGGTGTTCCAGAGCTATGCCCTCTACCCACACCTGTCGGTGTACGACAACCTCGCCTTTGGCCTGCGCCGCATGGGGGCAGATCTGGAAAAAACACTGCCGGATCTGGAACCCGGACAAAAGCCCCTGCCCGTGAGCGAATCTCCGGCTAATCAAGAACTCGAACGCCTGCTCACCGAAAGCCGCTGGTGGGAAAAGCCGTTGGTTTCCACTACCCGACGATTGCCCCCCAACCTACGCTATGTCTCCGACGCCGAGCGGCTGATTGACGAACGGGTACGGGCCGTGGCCAAAATGCTGCAAATGGATACGCTTCTGGATCGCTTTCCACGCCAGCTTTCCGGGGGGCAAAAACAGCGGGTGGCGTTGGGTCGGGCCATGGCCCGCAATCCCCAGGTGTTTCTGATGGATGAACCCCTCTCAAACCTGGACGCCAAACTGCGGATGGAAACCCGCGCCCAGATCGTCAACCTGCAACGGCAACTGGGCATCACCACCATCTACGTCACCCACGACCAGGTGGAGGCCATGACCATGGGTCATCGCATTGCCGTCATGTACCAGGGCCAAATTCAGCAGGTAGCTCCGCCCCTGGAGTTGTACAACCGCCCCGCCAACCGCTTTGTGGCCGAATTCATTGGTTCGCCGCCGATGAACTTTATCCCGGTGCAGGTGCAGGCTCCATACCTGCTGATTCACCCGGAATTTCGCCTTTCCCTGCTGGGGGATTGGGAAGATCGCCTTTTGGCCTACGATGGCCAATCTCTGCTGCTGGGGATTCGGCCCGAACACCTGAGCTTGGCCCTGCCCGCCCCCAAAAATATCCGTGGCCATGTTACCCACCTAGAAGCCCTGGGCAGCGAAACCTACCTAACGGTGCAGAACGACCACCTCACCCTACAGGCCAAAGTCCCCCCTGACCAACCCGTCCGTATGGGGGACGAAGTGTGGCTGGGCATTGCCCCGGAAAAGGTGCATCTCTTCGACCCCACCACCGAGCAATCGCTACTAGCGCGTGTTGACTCGCCTAGGTCACAACAGTGCTGAACCGGGCCAACGCAGGAACAGACTGTTCTGGGTGAACGGTTTTGTGAGACATTAGCCTAATTGAGGGATAACATCTAGCGCCGACCGACGGTTCTGTGTCCTCTGGTATACCCAAATGGCGCAGGGTGTTGATGTCGCTCAGAACATTGAAGTATTGCAAGGGGGAGTGCCGCCATGGCCAAAGCAGCGTGGGTTTTTCCGGGGCAGGGGTCTCAATCCGTGGGGATGGGGATGGATTTAGCCGATTTACCCCAGGCCCAGGCCCGATTGGCGGCGGCGGAAGCGGTGCTGGGTTGGTCGGTACCGGAGGTGATTCAGGATGCCGAGGACAAGGTATCCAACACCCGCTATACCCAACCCTGTTTGTACGTGTTGGAAAGCCTGCTGGTGGACTTACTGAAGGAGCGGGGCCAAACCCCGGATGTTGTGGCGGGTCACAGCCTGGGGGAATACGTCGCCCTCTATGCGGCTGGGGTGTTTGACTTTGCCACCGGGCTTTCCCTCGTGAAGCAGCGGTCGGAACTGATGGCGGCGGCTAGTGATGGCATGATGGCGGCGCTGTTGGGGTTTGACCGAGACGATCTCCAGGCCCAACTAGCGGCTAACCCTGGGGCGGTGCTGGCCAACGACAACAACCCTGGCCAGGTGGTGATCTCCGGTACTCCAGCGGCGGTGGAGGCGGTGATGGGCAGCGTTAAGGCGAAGCGGGCCGTCAAGCTCAACGTCAGCGGAGCCTTTCACTCGCCTTTGATGGCCTCGGCGGCGGAAACCTTTGCGGCGGTACTGGAGCCTGTGGTGTTTCAAGAAGCCCAGATACCCGTGCTGTCTAACGTAGACCCCACCCCCGCCACCGAAGGATCCGTCCTCAAACAGCGCCTCGTGCAGCAAATGACCGGATCGGTGCGCTGGCGAGAAATCAGCCTTGCCCTGCCCAGTCTGGGGATTGAGACCGTGGTAGAAGTGGGGCCAGGGAATGTGCTCACGGGCCTGATTAAACGCACCTGCAAGGACTTGGCCCTCGTCAATGTGGGTACCCTAGACCAGCTAGAGGCCCAGACCTAGCCCCACCTCCCCATCGGTTCCCTGCCATCGGCCCCCTATCATCGGAGATCCCCCAGATGACCCCTGGCCCCCCTCAGCCTCCCCAACTCGCCTCCCAGGCAGATTCCCTTTCCCTAGCCCGCGACCGCGAACCTGCCGTTAATCTCCTGCTCTACCATCTATTCAAGTGGTCGGTCGTGAGTCCGCTGTTCCACATCTACTTTCGGGGGCGGGTCTATGGGGCCGAGAATGTGCCCAAAACCGGGAAACTCCTCGTGGTGGCTAACCACGCCAGCGACTTTGACCCGCCATTCCTCTCCGCCGCCGTGCGCCGCCCGGTGTCCTACATGGCCAAGGAAGAGCTGTTTAAGGTACCCGTTCTCAAGCAGGCGATTACCCTCTATGGAGCCTATCCCGTCAAGCGAGGCAGTGCCGACCGCAGCGCCATTCGCGAAGCCCTGAAGCAACTGGATCAGGGCTGGGCCGTGGGCATTTTCCTAGAGGGCACCCGCACCGCCGATGGGCGCATCCCTAGCCCCAAAATTGGAGCCGCCATGATTGCCGCCAAGGCCGGGGCCGATCTATTGCCCGTCAGCCTTTGGGGCAACCACCGCATTACTCCGAACCAATCGGCCTTTCCGCGTCCAGTGCCCCTCACCATCCGTATTGGGGAGCCCATCGCCCCTCCCGCCACCACCAAGCGCGACGCCCTAGAGGCTGTCACCACCCAATGCGCCGAGGCCATTCACCAACTCCATGACCTAGGCCGCTGAATTGCCCTCAAACTGAGATTCCCCAAGGCTCTGCCAAGGGGATTTTCCCTCGTTGGTTAGGACTAGGGTACGTTCCTCCGGCTTAGCTATGGGGCTCGCCAAACAGAACCAGGGAGCAATCGACTTCGTCGATAACGCGGTGGGTATAGTCATTTCGACTAACGTTGAGACAGTCATGGGCCTGATTTACAGGGGATGTAGCCGTTTAAGGCGTCTCATGCTTATCGAAAGCAACTATAACATCGCTCACGGCCAATCCACCCACGGTGCGGCGACGCATGGAACACAACACCACGAGGTCGTAGCCCTGGGCAGTGTGGAGGAGGAGGTCGGCGGGGTCTTCTCCATCTAGGGTTTGAATCTCCCAGGGAATGGGGGGCCATCGGTCATCACCTTGGTCAGTTCGGCTTTGAAGGCGTCGATGGCAGCGGTAGGGGTGTAGGGAGCATGAACATGGAGCAGGGTGACCATCGTCCATCAAAATGCCAAACAGGCGGGCACGAAAGCCTCGCCGACTGCAGCCCATCAGGATGAGGTTGGCATTCTGTTCGCGGGCGGCGCGGGTGATGCCCTCGGAAACACCATGGTCAATACGCAGCATCGGAGCGGCGGGGCATTAAATTCCTGACTGAGGCGCTCGGACTTTTGCAGCATTTTGCGCCCCTGGCCAATGGCGGCCACCACATCGGGCTCATCGATATGTACCTGGGCACGGGTGATGGTCACTGGGACGACAGGCCCCCCCTCGTGGCTGGCCAGCAGAGACGCCATTTCAATGTTCTAGACCGACCAGGGCGGCGGCAAGGGTAGCGGCCACCTGGGGGCATGAACAACGACCACATAGTGAGGGTTTGCGGCCAACGGTAGCTATGGACAGTCTTCACCACTAGGGCGGATAAAAACTTATACCAAATCCGACTTGTTTGCCCCCGGTATCAGCGGGCGAGGAGACCTCG
>JBBAWV010000081.1:0-21567 GCA_040396995.1 Nodosilinea sp.
GTGCGCCCCCTCAAACCATAACCACCGTCCCCAGGATGATCTTTCCCTACTCCTTAGAGACTTACTACCGATTGTTATGGCCCTTTCTATCTCCCATTCCTCTATTCCCGCTCAGGTTGGCGTCTATGAATGTGAAGTCACCCTGAAGTTCAGGCTGATTGAAGAAAGCCAAGTGATGGGCAACCGCGATCACCTGCTAGAGATCTTGCTAGATGCCTTCTCCTACGGCAGCGATGAGTTTGTCGAAGCCCTGGATTCCCAAGTTGAAGTGACGGAACTGGACGAAGTCCAAGCGTCTCCCCTGATGCGGCGACAACTGATTCGCCTTCGCAACCTATCTGCGGACTAGGCCGCTAGGTAGCCGATTTCGCTGGCCATCGTCGGGGCCGTCGGCCCTCTGGTCTATGGGCAAAGGGGGGCAGTTGCAGTGGGTAGTGTGCTGCGGTTCTTCAAGCGCCGCCTGGAACCGCCACCCGCGTACCGTGCCAAAAAAATGGGCAAATTTTGGCGCGGATATTTGACAAGTGCATTTCCTTTACCTATACTGAGAACTGTCGAAAAACACAGGCCCCCATCGTCTAGAGGCCTAGGACACCTCCCTTTCACGGAGGCGACGGGGATTCGAATTCCCCTGGGGGTATATAAACACGAAAAGGTTCTGAGCAAATGTTCAGAACCTTTTCGTGTTTCAGTCCGGTTCACATTGTCACGAAGCTGACAGGCCATGGCCCGATGCAGGTAGAATACCCCGACAATCAACCAGGCTTGAGCATCCATAAAAAAGCCCGGTCGTAGCAAAGGCGGTGCGACCAGGCGGCATGCCCATCGCGATAGCCAATCAGGACAAGGGCAGCTTGAGGCTCAGTCCTAATTAGCCCCTCGATTTGGCAGGACGGGGAAACCCCGCCCCTAAGGTTGGCTAGGGTGGGGTTTCGGGTGTGATACAGGGGCTACTTGATGAACAGCATCTCCTGGTAGGTGGGCAGGGGCCAGAGGTCATCGGCCACTTCACCTTCAAGGGCGTCAGCATATTCCCGCACCTCGTCCATTAGGGGACGCAGGGTTTGGGCACAGAACTGCATGTGCTCCTCCAGGGACATGAAGTGCTTGGTCATCATGTCCTCCAGGTTGCCCACCTTGGCCATCATGCCCTTGGTGAGTTCAGCGACTTTGACGGCACTGTCCTTGCTAAATTCGATGCCGATGTCCTTGAGATCGTCGATGGTTTTGGCCAGTTCGCCCAGGTAGCGCATGGCGGCGGGGTAGATGATGGTCTTGGCCATGGAGATCACCAGTTTGGCCTCCACTTCGATGTGCTGGATGTACTGCTCGGAGTAGGCTTCAAAACGGCTGCCTAGTTCCACCGGGGAGAGCACTTTGGCGTTGGCAAACAGGTCTTCGATGTACTGTTCCCGCAGCACGGGCAGGGCATCGGCGGTGGTGCGCAGGTTGGCCAGCCCCCGCTCGTTGACAGCCATTTCGTGCCATTCCGTCGAGTAGCCGTTGCCATTGAACACCACCTTGCCGTGGTCGCGGATGATGTCCCGCAGAATGTCGTGGATGGCGACATTCAGTTCAACACCAGCGCCCAGATTGGCTTCCATCTGGTCGGCCACCCAGTTGAGGGAGTCGGCCAGGATGGTGTTCATGGCCACCAGCGGCCCCGACACAGACTGTCCGGAACCCACGGCCCGGAACTCGAAGCGGTTGCCCGTGAAGGCGAAGGGGGAGGTGCGGTTGCGGTCTCCGGCATCCTTGGTAAATTTCGGCAGGGTGTCTACGCCCAGATCCATTTCGCCCTTGACCTGGGAACCCGTCACCTCGCCAGAGGCAATCTGGTCAAACACGTCCTGGAGTTGGCTGCCCAGGTAGATGGAGATGATCGCCGGAGGCGCTTCGTTGGCCCCTAAACGGTGGTCGTTGCTGGCGCTGGCAATCACCGCCCGCAGCAAAGGCCCATATTTGTGGACGCCGCGAATCACCGCACCGCAGAACACCAGAAACTGGGCGTTGGCGTGGGGGGTATCGCCGGGATCCAGCAGGTTGCCCTGGGTGGCATTGCCCACTGACCAGTTGACGTGCTTACCGGATCCGTTGATGCCGGAGAACGGCTTCTCATGCAGCAGACAGAGGAAGCCGTGCTTTTTGGCGGTGTTACGCAGCACGGTCATGATGATCTGCTGGTGGTCGCTGGCCACATTGGCCGCTTCAAAGAAGGGGGCGATTTCAAACTGACCAGGGGCCACTTCGTTGTGGCGGGTCTTGGCGGGAATGCCCAGACGGTAGAGCTTTTCCTCCACGTCCTGCATAAATACCTGCACCCGCTCTGGGATAGCCCCAAAGTAGTGGTCGTCGAACTGTTGGCCCTTGGCCGGAGCCTTGCCAAACAGAGTACGGCCCGCCAACAGCAGGTCAGGGCGCACGGTGGCAAAGCTAGCATCTACCAGGAAATACTCTTGCTCGGCACCGCAGCTTGAATTCACGGGAGCTACTTCGGTGTGCCCCAGCAGCTTGAGGACGCGGGTGGCGGCCTTGCTCATGGCGGCGTTGGATCGCAGCAGCGGGGTTTTCTTATCCAGGGCTTCCCCCGTCCAAGACACAAACACCGTGGGAATAAACAGGGTGACGCCGTTTTCGGTGTCCATCACAAAGGCGGGGCTGGTCACATCCCAGGCGGTGTAGCCTCGTGCTTCAAAGGTGGAGCGAATGCCGCCGTTGGGGAAGCTGGAACCGTCCGGTTCGCCCTGCACCAAGACCTTGCCGGAAAATTCCGAAATCACCGAACCATCGCTCTGCACGGAGATGAAGCCATCGTGCTTTTCGGCGGTGGCGTTGGTGAGGGGAAAGAACATGTGGGAGTAATAAAGCGCCCCCTTGGCAACGGCCCAGTCCTTCATGGCCACGGCCACCACATCCGCCACCGACATATCCAGGGGGGTGCCGTGCTTGACGGTGCTCTGCAACGATTTGAACACCGACTTAGGCAGACATTCCTGCATCTTGGCCAGACTAAACACATCCTTGGCCCACAGTTCCTCCAGCTTGCTGGGCGGGTTCACGGGCACCTTGGGGCGGCTGGCAATGGCGGCAATGGCTTGGGCGCGTAACTCGTTTCCACTCATAGCAGTCTCCTAATGACGCTAGATTTCGGACGCTAGACCTTTGGGGACTAGACTTTTGGACGCTCGATGGTTGAGGTCAACCTCAACAAAACAGGTCGGGGGTGGGCACAACAGATGGGTAAAGGCAACATAGACTGCCAAAATAGACCTAAGCAACTAAACTGACGCCTGCTACACTAGGGCTGCATTCCTGCCTAAACTGCCTACAATCCAGCCTTCATAAGCGATGTACCCTAGCGATGCGCCCTAGAAGCACCTGAGCCGCCCATCGCGAACCCGGACAACAGACCCTAAGTGGCAAGGCCCAAGGCCGGCCAATCGCCCTGAAGACGTAAAGCCGTTCAGTTGTCCCGAAAGCGGTTCCCCCTGGAAGTCGACGGCTGACATAACGTTAATTCCGGCCATCCCGATCCCTTACCACCCCCTTGACAACAGCGTTATCCACAGAATCATGCCCATTAAAAAAACGCCAGATCTAGCGACCTGACGACATGGCATGACGCCTTACCTGGATTTGGGCGACTAGCACCCGACAGCTTTTGACCGTTTTTATCGGTATTGTCAATCAGCATAGGGCTGAAGCAGAGACGCTTTTGTGTCGGATACTACCTTTGCTGCGTCCAGCGGTGTTCCTAGCAAAGCCGAATTGGCAAACCTCGACTCACAGCCCAACAAACCGTAGAGGCAAGGTTTTCTCGTCCGCTGACCGGGAGAGGTACTGGGAGTATCACGGGCTTCCCACCGGGTAAACTCCCGGGTAGTAGCTTGCGATTGACTGAGTCAGGCTAAAAATAAAAGCCCCTCTAGGTTATTAGAGGGGCTTTTTGCTGAATGCGATGAAGCTATCGACCTGTCTTAGGCCGTCGCTTCAACGGGGTAGACGCTGACTTTCTTGCCAGTCTTACCACGTCGCTCGAAGGTGACGACGCCATCCACAAGGGCAAACAGGGTGTCATCCCCGCCGCGCCCCACGTTTTCACCGGGGTGAACCTTGGTGCCCCGCTGACGGATCAGGATGTTCCCGGCCCGAACGGCTTCGCCGCCGTAGCGCTTAACGCCAAGGCGCTGGGCGTTTGAGTCGCGCCCGTTTCTTGTACTACCTGTACCTTTCTTATGTGCCATGGTTTTTCCCTAAACCCTACGTATTGTTCACTTTAGCGCAATGGCAGCTTGGTCTCCCCTAGTCGTCGCCTGTGGCCACCTCCTGGGTCTCACGGCTGGCAATGGTTTCGCCATTCACCTGAATGGTGTCGATCATCAGGCGGGTGAGTTCCTGACGGTGCCCTTGCTTTTTGCGGGTTTTCTTCTTGGGCTTCATCTTGTAGATGATGACCTTACGACCCCGCAGATGGCTCACCACCGTCCCGGTCACCGTTGCGCCTTCCACAAGGGGCTGGCCCACCAGGGATTCGCCATCGTTGTTGACGAACAGCACCTGATCCAAAGTCACCTCTGCTTCAGCCTCTACGGGCAGCCGCTCAATGTCGTAGAAACGGCCCGGTTCAACCCGAAGCTGCTTGCCACCCGTTGCCACAATCGCGTATGTCATAGCTATCCTCAATGACCGCCGTACAGGTGCCAATCGTGCGCTGCATGGGGCAGCCGTCGGCTTTGGAAACCTGATCCGGGCGAATAAACACAGTCTTTAATTATCGTGACTATAAGACCTCTCTGTCAAGAGTTATGGAAACAACAAACCGCTAACCCATCGGGCCTAGCGGTTGTGGGGATGATTGGAGCTGATGACAGGGCGAGAAGGTCCCTAGGAGGCTGTGGTTTGGGAGGCGAGCATAGCCTTCAGTTGCTCAAGCTGGTTCGCCCAGCGAGGATCGGGTTGAGCGGTGGTGCTCGCGGAAGCTACCGTAGCGGCTACGTTATTATTGGAAGACTTGCGGTTGTTGCTGCGGGTACGCTTGTTACCGTCGCTGCTTTCCCGGCTTTCGGTTTCCGGTTCAGCTTTGGTGCGGGGTAGTGCCTTCTCAATCTTCATTGGCAGTTCTTCCAGCACGTGACCATTTAGCTGAGCGACAATCTCGTCGGCCTTGTCCTCGGTTTTCACCGTCACAAACCCAAACCCCCGACATTTTCCGGTTTTCTTATCGGCAATGAGTTTGACAGAGACCAGGTCATCGGGATAACCCGAAAAGACGTTTTCAAAATCTTGGCGCTGCAAATCCCTAGAGAGATTGCCAACGTAAAGGCGGATTGACATCTTAAGATACCTCTCGTGTTCTAACCATCTAAACCAACATCTATATGGGGGAAATGACGGCCTGCCTAAGGCATGACCGCCAATACCCATGACCTGACACCTAAAAATTTGGTTTTCTTAAGGGAGATAGGCCCACAACGAAAACAAGTGATATTGAGATAGACACCACTCAACCGACCTTAGTCAAGCAGCGCAACGGCCACCAAAACAAAGTGAAATTTTTCACTCTAATCTGGGCTCCACTCAGGCGCTACCCTGTTCAACGATGTCCTTGGCCAAACCGCTGACCCTAACACCGGGCGATTACTCACTCAGTGCCGATGGGTGTCATTGATCCCTCAACCGAACCAATCCTTAAGGTAACACGGGATAAGGGGCTGTACAGGAACGCTGAGAAACTTAGACCGACTTTACAAATTTTAGAGGCGTAAAACGTCGTAAGTAGAGACGTACATAAAGCGATGCAAATAAAAACCAGCCGTTGCAGGCTGGTTCATTTGCTGTGTTGAGAGTAGGAGAACCTGATACCTACGAGCACTAAACCACTGTCCAGTCCAACCCTGGACCCGCCCAGTTAACGAAGGCATCGGATTTCGTTAACAAATGTAACATTGGCGGCGATATTGCGCAACGGTGTGAAGGGAGTCAGGTTTCCCGCCTCTGCGATGCACCATCGGCCATCCCCTAAGACGGTCTGATGCCCTTCCAGGAGAAGCGAGAGGCGCGTCACCTTAAACGCTTTGCTTCAGAGCTTTACAGGGCGGATGAGGAGACTCGAACTCCCGAATGGTGGAACCACAATCCACTGCCTTAACCACTTGGCTACACCCGCCATAACTGCGTTTCCGCGTTTTTCACTCTAGCATACGGAGGGTGGGTTGTGGGGGTAGAGCTTTGAAAAAACTGCCTGGAAAGCTGGGAAGCGGTGTGCTGGGGGTTCGGATCTCGCTTGTCCTGGTGGTGGCGGGGCTGAGGAAATAAGGGGGGTAGCCCGCTTAACTGCTGCATTGGATACCAGTGATTCCGGGTGCAGTTCCTATAATGGGGGGATACTTGCCGTTCCAGACCTGCCTGCCCACTGGGGACGGCACTGCCCCTAGGAGGTGTCTACTGTGTCTACCGACTTTTCCCCCGCCACGGCGTATTTATTGGTGTGCCACGGTAGTCGAGATCCTAGGCCGGGGCAGGCGGCGGAACGGCTAGCGCAGTTTGTGCGGGAGCAGCTTGAGACCCAAGTGGGGGCCATGCCTATCCTACCTAGGCCAGCCAAGGCATCTGCGATGTATGGTGCGAACCAGAGCCCCTTTGAGCGGTTGCCAGCGATGGTGTATGAGGCCCATGGTCAGGCCGCTGGGGCGGGGCGACGCCATAGCCCGCATCCGCCTTTGGTGGGGACAGTTTGTTTGGAAACCGGAGCGTTGCCGCTGCACCAGCAGATCGTTAACTTTGGGCGGCGGGCGGTGGCAGCGGGGGTGACGGAAATTCGCCTAGTGCCGATCTTTTTGCTGCGGGGAGTGCATGTGCTCAGCGACCTGCCTGCGGAGGTGCAGATTGCCCAGCGCCTATTGCCCGGTCTGAACCTGACGGTGACAGCCCATCTCGGCGATCATCCTGGATTGCGCCACCTGGTGCAGGATCGGCTACAGAACACCACCGCAGATACCTGGTTGCTGCTGGCCCACGGCAGTCGACGGGCGGAGGGCAACCGATCCATTCAGTCCCTGGCCCAGGCGTTAGGCGGCACAGCGGCCTATTGGGCTGTGCCCCCCCACCTAGAGACCCAGGTGATTCACCTGATTCAGCAAGGCGTACAGCGGCTGGCCATTTTGCCCTACTTCCTGTTCACTGGATCTACCACCGACGCCATTATTCATCGCACCGAGGAACTGGCGGAGCGATTCCCAAACCTGGGAATTCACCTGCTACCGCCCCTTGGCCCCTCGCCCCAGTTAGCCCAGTTGGTGGTGGATCTAGCTCTGGGGCGTGGCCCTGCCAAAGCCCCGCAGCCTGTGGTGTCCTTGAAGCGTATGGCCCGCTGTTCCGCCCTCCAGCCGTCCTCCATGGTGTCCTAGGGGCCGCTCAATGGGATCGCTCAATGGGGCGGCTAGTGGCATGATTGAGATCCGATAGTTTGGCGATGACCTTGGCACCTTCTTCCACCAACAATCCCTCCAGCGACGGCAAGGTTTACCTGGTGGGGGCTGGCCCCGGCGATCCGGGACTCTTTACCCTGAAAGGCAAGGGGTTGCTGGAATGTGCTGATGTGGTGGTGCATGATGCCCTGGTGAGTGCGCCGATTTTGGCCATGATCAATCCCCAGGCGGAGGTGATCAATGCGGGCAAGCGGCAGGGGCGTCATTCCATGCTTCAGCCAGACATTACCCAGCTTCTGATTGACAAGGCCGCCGATCACGCCGTGGTGGTGCGACTAAAGGGAGGCGATCCCTTTGTGTTTGGTCGAGGCGGCGAAGAGATGGCGGGCTTGGTGGCAGCGGGCATTGCGGTGGAGGTGGTGCCAGGAATTACCGCTGGGGTGGCGGTTCCGGCCTACGCGGGGATTCCGGTCACCCATCGGGATAGCAGTTCCTCCGTAGCTTTTGTGACGGGCCATGAATCTGCCGGGAAGTATCGCCCCCAGGTGAATTGGTGGGCCTTGGCCCAGGGGGTCGAAACTCTGGTGATCTACATGGGCATCCGTAACCTGGACACCATTACCACCGAGCTGCTGGCGGCGGATCTCAGCCCCGATACCCCCGTGGCGTTGATTCGTTGGGGCACCTACCCCCAGCAGGAAACCCTGTTGGGCACCCTCAGCACCATCACAGCCCAGGTGGCGGCGACGGGCTTCGAGGCTCCGGCCATTGCGGTGATTGGTCAGGTGGTGCAGTGGCAGGCCCAGTTTCAGCACTGCCGACCGCAGCCCCTAGGCTGGGAGCCATGAGCCGCACCTACAAAGCCACCGGAATTAACCTTAAGGCCATGCCCCTGGGTGAAGCGGATCGGATCCTTACCATTCTCACCCCCGATTTGGGCCTGATTCGGGCGGTGGCACCGGGGTCGCGCAAGCATCAGTCGCGGCTGGGGGGGCGCAGCGATTTGTTTGTAATCAACGACTGGCTGGTGGCCAAGGGCAAGCGGCTGGATAAGGTGGTGCAGGCGGAAACGGCGCGTACCTTTCCCAAACTCAGTCAGGATTTGGGACGGCTCACCGCCAGCCAGTATTTGGCGGAAATTGTGCTGTTTATGGCCCTGAACGATGGCTCCCAGTCGGACTTATATCACCTGTTTGTGGAGCACCTAGAACGCATCGAAACCAGCCCCCCCAGTGCGCTACTCGCGGCCCTCACCCATGGGTTGTATCACCTGCTTGCCCTGGCGGGGGTGGCCCCGGAGGTACATCGCTGCTGCCTCAGCCAGGAGGAAATTGTGCCAAATTTGATGGATGCAGCCTGGACAGTGGGGTTTAGCCCCGAAGCGGGGGGATTGGTGCAGTGGTCGGCCCTGAGCCGGGGACAATCGGCCCAGCGTACCCGACCGAAAAAACGCCCAGCGTTCGTCCCAGATTCATTGGATTCAGCATCCTTCACCCCAGAATCCTCTCTCTCAGCATCCTTCACCCCAGATTATCCGGATGCCCGACCCATACGAGAGTCTACCGGATCCTATCGCACCCATACCGCCGCGCCCCAGTCCCTCAATGCCATGGAAGTAGTGCTGCTTCAGCAGTTGAGCAAGCCGGACATTATCACCACCCTGCCCGTGTTGCCCGATGCCTTGGCTGTAGCTAACCCTACCCAACACCTCGTTTGGGCCAGACTGGAACGCCTGCTGCGGAACTATGCCCAGGACTACTTCGAGCGTCCGATTCGTTCGGCGACATTGATTGAGGCTTGCTTTGCTACTGTTTAATTAGGAGAAGGTTGAATTAAACCAAGCCCACGTTGTCAAGCGTCATTTTGGCCCACCCTGCGAGGGCTTCAGGTTTCAAGCTGGGTGGGGTCGAGACCCATATCCTATCCCTCTAGGACTAGACCTAGGACTCATACCGATCGGGTCGTTGGTGGGTCGCCCTTGGTCAAGAGCTCGAGTCAAGATTTCGGTTATGCCGTCGGTTCGTTGGTTTTCCCATGCTGCGCGAGTTTGATATCGATTCCTCAGACCAGGCCACTCCAGAGGTCAATGACCGTCCTGGCCACGGCGAGACCGTCAGCCTAGCCGACGACAGCCCCTCAGTCCATCCTGCTCCGTTGCCCCATCCCGCCGCTGACCCCAATTTAAGCCCGTCCGCCTTGGAAGAACCCCATGGCCCCGGCTTTGGGCGGGTGCTGCAAAACCGAAACTTTCTGACCCTGTGGCTGGGGCAGGTGTTTTCTCAGTTGGCGGACAAGGTCTACCTGGTGCTGATGATTGCGATTATCTCGGCCCGGTTTGATACCCCCGGTCAGAGCATTAGCGGCTGGGTATCGGCGGTGATGATCGCCTTCACGATTCCGGCGGTGCTGTTTGGGGCGGTGGCGGGAGTGTTTGTGGATCGCTGGCGCAAGCAGTCGGTGTTAGTGCTGTCGAACCTGCTGCGGGGGGGGCTGGTGCTGCTGTTGCCGCTCTGCCTATGGGTGGCGACGGATTGGGGCACCCTGGCCGGATGGCCGCTGGCCTTTTGGCTCCTCCTGGCGGTGACCTTTGCGATTTCCACCTTGACCCAGTTTTTTGCCCCGGCAGAGCAGGCCATCATTCCGGTGCTGGTGAAAGAGGGCGACCTATTGCCCGCCAACTCGCTCTATACCACCACCATGACCGCCTCTGTGATTGTCGGCTTTGCCGTGGGAGATCCGCTGCTAGCCCTGGCGGATCGGCTGATGCTAATGCTGGGCATCACCGACAACGGCCCAGCGGTGCTGGTGGGGGTCAGCTATCTGCTGGCGGGGCTCTGTTTGGCCACCCTGCGCCCTGGTTCAGAGACTCTCTCGGCGGCACGGGATTGGTCGCAGTTCTGGCTGGATATTCGCGACGGCCTCAGCTATCTCAAACACCATACCCAAGTGCGGGTGGCGATTTTGCAGTTGGTGCTGCTGTCCTGTGTGTTTGCGGCGTTGGCGGTGCTGGGGGTGCGGCTGGCAGAGATTATCCCGGCCCTGAAGGCATCCCAGTTTGGTTTTTTGTTGGCGGCGGGTGGAGTCGGGTTGGCTTTGGGTGCGATCACCGTAGGGCACTACGGCCATCGGGTGCCAAGGCGCTACCTCAGCCTGTGGGGCACCCTGGGGATGGCCCTAAGCTTGGTAGCTCTAGCCGGAACCACTGAGCAACTCTGGCTTTCCCTGGGGTTGCTGACGGGGCTGGGCTTTTCGGGATCCCTGGTGGCCATCCCCATGCAAACCCTGATTCAAGAAACTACCCCAGAGGATATGCGGGGCAAGGTATTTGGTCTGCAAAATAACCTGGTGAACATTGCCCTGACGTTGCCCCTAGCCCTGGCTAGCCTGGTAGAAACTGCCCTGGGTTTGCCCCATGTCTTCCTAGGGCTGGGGGTGCTGATTGGGATTGGCGGCGTAGCAACCTGGTATATTGCCGATACAGCATTAAGATAGATTGCTGTGGTTGGGGTCGAGCTTGGATCCCATCCGGTGTGGATTTCTGTTTCGTGCCGCCCATAACGCTTCCAGCGTTGTATTGCCCCAGTCGTTGCCCCTAGGCGGGTCGTGGAGAGTTTGGGCGACATCGTGGGACGGAATCCTGATACCAAATCGGATCGGTATCCCCCTGGGTTCTAACGGGTGAGGAAACCTCGCCTCTATAGTTGGCTAGGAAGTGGGGTGTCTAAGGCTGATTTGGTGCTTGCTTGTTGATCTACCCGTCACTTTATCCCCCGAACTGTGAATGCATATCGCGTGGCTTGGCAAGAAATCCCCCTTCTGCGGCAATGTCACCTACAGTCGAGAAATCACCAATGCCCTGCTAGAACGGGGCTATCGGGTCACGTTTTTGCACTTTGCCCAACCCCAGGAGGCCGAGGAAGAGGCCCATCCCGAATCCGCCGAGGTGCCCCTGCCCTTTTTGTTTAAGTCGCAGATCCTCACCATTCCTTCCCTCAAATCGCGCAAACTGCTGACCAATGCCCTGCGACGGCTCAAGCCCGATATTGTCCATGCCTCGCTCACCCTCTCGCCCCTGGATTTCCGGCTACCGGAAATTTGCGCCGAGTTAGGTCTGCCCCTGGTGTCCACCTTCCATCCCGCCTTCGACCGCAAGGTTCGTAGCATTACCTCCGGCACCCAGCACCTCACCTACCAACTCTATGCCCCCTGCCTCGCCAACTACGACCGGGTGATCGTCTTCTCCGACCTCCAGCGCGACCTTCTGAACAAGCTGGGTGTCCCCGACGAGCGCCTGGTGGTGATTCCCAACGGCGTTGATACCCAGCGCTACGCCCCCGGCCCCTCGGCGGCGAAGGTGGTACTGGGGGCGGAAAGGCTGTTTGTCTACCAAGGTCGCCTTTCCCCAGAGAAAAATGTGGAATCGCTGCTGAAGGGCTGGCGACAGGCGGAAATGGGGCCAACCTGTAAGCTTGCCATCATGGGCAGCGGGCCATTAGAAAATTCCCTCAAGCTGTTCTACGACGACGACAATATTCTTTGGCTGGGCTACGTTTCCGACGTGCAGCGGCGCATTGACCTGCTGCGGGGGGCGGATGGGTTTATCCTGCCCTCCTTTGTAGAGGGGTTGTCCCTGTCGCTGCTGGAAGCCATGGCCTGCGGGACGGCCTGCGTGGCCACCGATGCCGGGGCGGATGGGGAAGTCCTGGCTAACGGAGCTGGGATTGTGCTGGATCCCCAGCGAGTAGCCGTGCAGCTACAAACCATTCTGCCCCTGCTGCGCGACCACCCCGAAATCGCCCAACTCCTCGGTCGCAAAGCCCGCGAACGGGTGCTGACCCGCTATACCCTCAGCGCTAATATCTCCGCCCTCGAACGCCTCTACGACACCGTGGCCGCTCCCTCTGCGGTGGCCCTAGGGTTGTAATCGAGGGGGATATTCACCCTCCCTGCCATCGCGGCTGAACACGAGTCCCCATCAACCGACGGGATAGATGGCGCTACCGATATACTGGAAGGGTCGTTGTACCTGCTGGCTATGACTCCTTCTCCGACGGCCACCCCCTCGGCGGCGTCCATTACCGAACTAGCCCCCAATTACCGCATTCCCCTAGCGCTGGTGGGGTTGGCATGGCCGCTGGTGGCGCTGAACCTGTGGCTGGGCGGTGTCGTGGGTCTGTTTGGCGTGTTTTTGGGAATTCAGGCCCTCACCCTACGGCTGCGCTTTACCGAGACAGCCCTCGACATTTACCGAGGGGAAAAACAAATCCGCCAGTTTCCCTACGCGGAATGGGAGCATTGGGAGATTTTCTGGGCTCCGGTGCCGATTTTGTTTTATTTTCGGGAAGTGAAAAGCATTCACTTTTTGCCCATTATCTTTAGCCCCAGTCAGCTTCGGTCAGCCCTGGAGACCCACTGTGCTCTACCGCTAAAACAGGACAATTAATTCGCAAAAGTGTCCAATATAGGTGGTTTTTGCTGTAATTCCTCCCTAGTCTGTGAGCGCTTGCCTTAAGCGGCTGATATACCCAGGCAGCGCAGCCAAGCTATTTCCATGATGGGCATTGCCCACCCCACCGCTAACCTCATCTAAGGATGTCCATGACCCCCGACGAGTTTTCTCCATCCACGCCATTGACTGAAGGTAGCCCCAGCAGCGAGGGTGGGGGTTCTGCCTCGGTAGATTTTTCGGGTCTTCGATCTGAAGGGCTTGGAACGGGGGGATCACGGTCGGAGGGATCGCGGTCGGAGGGCTTTCGGTCGGACTGGAGTAGCCGCATGGATGGCCTGAAGCAGCAGGAGGCCGATCTCAAACGCAGCATTGCCGATCTGCAAGCCACCTACAACCGTTTGACCCAGGATCAGTTCAAAAAAATCCAAACCGACATCAGCCGCATGGTGGAGCAGGGCACGGCTGATCTAGAGCACCGCAAACGCACCCTGCAACTGGAGATTGAAAAGCTGGAGCGTCGTCAGGAGCGCATCCAGGCGGAAATGAGGACAACCTTCGCCGGAGCCTCCCAGGATTTGGCGGTGCGGGTGCAGGGCTTTAAAGATTACCTGGTGGGTAGTTTGCAGGATTTGGCCACCGCCGCTGAACAGTTGAACCTGGCCCCCGCCGCCGCCCCCGTCCGAGAGCCGGAGGTGATTCAGGCCAGTGCTGGCCGACGATCCCGCCCGCCCGCCTCCGAGCAGCCCCCGACTGATGCCGCCCTCGGCTTTGCTTCCACCGCCTTCCAAGACCAAACCGACCGGGTACGGAGTTTGCTGGATCAGTACCGGATGCGGCCCGATTACTATGGCCCCGTGTGGCAATTGCGGCGCACCTTCGAGCCCATCCATGCCGAGCGGGTGTCCAACTGGTTTTTTGCCCAGGGCGGACGGGGAGCGGTCAAAAGTATGGGTAGCCGCTTACAGAACGTCCTCGTAGCCTCGGCGGCGATTTCCATTCTGCACACCCTCTACGGCGGACGACTGCGGACGCTGGTGCTCTCCAATAGCCCCGAACGGCTAGGGGAATGGCGGCGCGGCTTGCAAGATTGCCTCGGTGTATCGCGGGCGGATTTTGGTACGGGCCAAGGGCTGATGCTGTTTGATGCCCCAGAACCCCTGGCCCAGCGGGCGGATCGGATTCGGTCTGAAGGTGGCCTGCCGCTGATTGTGGTGGATGAGGCGGAAGCGGTGATTAGTCTTGCCCTGCTTCAGTTTCCCCTGTGGCTGGCCTTCGCCCCCGACCCCGCCAACCCCATCAACGAGTACGACTATTTCTAGCCCTCAGCAGGCAAAACCGAGTATGGCGGAGGGGTAATTTCCACCGCCAGCGGCACCATAGCCAGAAAACCTCTGCATTCCCCGCATCCTGGGGGTGGGGGTTTGGGGATCTCCTGAGAGGGACGAGCGCCTCCTAATATTGGAGGTATGCTCTAGGGCGTGGCCCATCGTTGCGCTATTCGTTTATGGACGCTTTTTCTCCCCTTCCGCCCGATTGGACGACCTCGGCCAGCCATGCCATCACGTTTTGCTGCCCTCGCTGTGGGGCCGACAGTCGGCAGGCCAAGGCGGTGTGGATTAACCGTCGCTCCCCCGTCTATGGCGAAGATCATCGGCGCAAGTGGCAAGAGTTTTACCATTGTGGCGAGTGCGAAACCGCTTGGTGGGCCTGGAGTAGTGACCGTCCACCTTCACCCTATGGCCGCCCCCAAGAGGAGAGTGACTTTGCCTGAAGCCAAGCGAATTCAACCCCGGATGGAGTTTATTCCACCCTACTACCGGGAATGGGTGGTGCGGGGGGGATACGTGGTGCTGCCCTTGTTGTTGCGGGTGCGGCTGCGTCCCTGGTTGCCCGTGGGTATTTGGCCTGTCACCTGCAAAAATCCTGAGGTTTTAGCCGCGTTATTTCACCAGTTTCAGCAGGGCAAAATTCGGCTGCTGCTGGCCTTCCGCCATAGCCAGGTGGACGATCCCCTCAGTTTGTCCTACCTGTTTTCGCGGTTGGTGCCCCAAGCCGCGAGGGCGCAGGGAATCTCCCTAAAACGCCCCATCCACAGCTTTTTTATGTACGACCGGGGGATGCCCCTGTGGGCTGGAAAGTGGCTGGAATGGTTCTTTGCCAGCATGGGTGGCATTCCGGTACATCGGGGGCGGCGGCTAGATCTGAAGGCGCTCAAAGCCGTGCGGGAACACTTGGTCAACGGCCCCTTTCCCGTCACCATTGCCCCGGAGGGAGCCACCAACGGCCACGGGGAAGTGATCAGCCCTTTGGAACCGGGAACCGCCCAGGTCGCCTTTTGGGGAGTGGAAGACTTGCACAAGGCCCAGCGACCAGAGCCCGTGATCCTGCTGCCCGTGGGGTTGCAGTATGTCTATCCCGATCCCAACTGGGGAGCGCTGCACCGTTTGTTAAGCCAGCTTGAGGCCGACTGTGGGCTCACGGTGCAATCCCTATCAACCACCGCCACCGCCACGGACTATTACCAGCGCCTTCTCACCCTCGGCCATCATCTACTGGGCCAGATGGAGCAGTTCTATGCCCGCTTCTACGGTGGCCCCTGGCCGGAAATGGGGGGGGGATCGCAGAAAAAGGAGCCACCGAAGGAACTATCCCTGGAGTCACTGACGGGGTCACCGACGGAATTACCGACGGAATTACCGACAGCCATCTCTCCCGGAGCCATTGCCCAACGGCTGAAACCCTTGCTAAATCGAGCCCTGGAGGTGGGGGAACAATTCTTTGGCCTGCCCCACAACGGTACCCCCGAAAGCCGCTGCCGTCGCCTGGAGGAAGCGGGATGGATGCACATCTACCGAGAGGATATTGGCCACCCCGACCACCTGGCTCCCTTCGACCGGGGTTTGGCCAACTGGATGGCAGAGGCCGCAAGTTTGCATCTGCGCCACATGCGTTTGGTGGAAAGCTTTGTGGCCATCAGTGGCAACCATGCAGGCGAGAACCCCAGCTTTGAACGTCTGGCGGAAACCAGCCTGATCCTCTTTGACCTCGTGGAGCGGGTGAAGGGAACCGCTGTGCCCAAACGTCCCCAACTAGGACGACGACAGGCCATCATCACCCTCAGTCAGCCAATAAACGTCAGCGACCGTTGGCCCACCTATAACCAGTCTCGCCGTACCGCCAAAGCTGCCGTGGAAGCACTCACCCACGACATTCAGCAGGCTCTCACCGCTCTGATTGAACCCACCTAAGAGAACGGATTCAGGCGATCAAGAACCCCCTATCGGCCCTGATGGCAACCTAGAGAGACGCCATGGCCACCCAGGGCCCTCTGCTCTGATACATTGTCTATACCCCGTTTATCGCTGATCTAGCGGCGGGGCGCTGCGTTTAGAGTACTTGCCGTGACCCTAGCTGCCGAAACCCAAGATTGGTCTACCCTGCTCCAACGGTTGATCCAGCGAGAATCCCTGAGCGAGCCAGAGGCCAAGGGGTTAATGCGGGGCTGGCTGAGCGGGGCCATCCCGGAGGTAATGTCGGGGGCACTGCTGGCGGCGTTGCAAAGCAAGGGCGTATCTGCCGAGGAATTGGCGGGGATGGCGCGGGTGTTGCAGGGGCAATCCCTAGGCGGCGAAGACAAAATTGTGCATCCTAGCCCTTGTATCGATACCTGCGGTACCGGGGGCGACGGGGCACACACCTTTAATATTTCAACGGCGGTGGCCTTTGTGGCGGCGGCGGCGGGCCTGCGGGTGGCCAAGCACGGTAATCGTTCGGCCTCTAGCAAGGTGGGGTCGGCGGATGTACTGGAGGCACTGGGGGTTCACCTAGAAGCCCATCCCGAACGGGTGAGAACGGCCCTGGATGAGGTGGGCATTACCTTTTTGTTTGCCCGGGGCTGGCATCCGGCCATGAAGGCCGTGGCTCCGTTGCGCAGCACCCTAAAGGTGCGAACGGTGTTTAACCTGCTGGGGCCCTTGGTGAACCCGCTGCAACCCACAGGCCAGGTCATTGGTGTCTACGATCCGGCGGTGGTATCTACCATGGCCAACGCCCTGAACCAACTGGGCATCCCCCAGGCGATTGTGCTGCATGGGCGGGAACGATTGGACGAAGCGGGCTTGGGCGATAAGACCGATCTAGCTATTGTAGAAGGTGGACAAGTCACCAGTGCCGTCCTCGATCCCCAGGCATTTGGCCTCACTCAGGCTCCCCTCAGGGCATTGCAAGGGGGCGATTTGGAGGACAACGTCGCCATCCTGAGCGCGGTCTTGCAGGGCAAGGGCACCCCGGCCCAGCGGGATGTGGTGGCGCTGAATGCGGCCCTAGCGTTAAAGGTGGGTGAGGTTGTGAAGGGTGAGTCGCTGGTGGATGAGATTGCCCAGGGGGTGACCCTCGCCCAGGACATTCTCGTCAGCGGAACCGCCTGGGAGAAACTGCAAGCCCTGGTCAGCTATCTGGGTTGAGCCGCATTGTGTTGACCAGCTATCTGGGTACTCTGAGCGACAGGTGAGACGCCTATCCCACGGGTTGGGGGAGTTGTTCCCGAAACGAACGGAAACCTGTGGTCATCAACCGCAGTCTATGCCCCTAGATAACCTAGGGTAGGGATGGCTATGGATAACCGTTTTTTGCTGCTTGGCGGATTGCTGTTGGGGCTGGGGGTTGCCCATCCAGCCCAAGCCCAGTTGCGGGATGTGACCATTCCCTCGGAAGCGCTTTCGACCCTGTGCCGAACGGGGCGGCAGGCTCCCCTGGATGATTTGGTGATTAACGAAACCAATGGCGGCATAGGGTCGGTGTTTTTTAGCGGCCTCAGTGAGCCGGGGTTGATGGTGCAGGCGTTTCCGGTGGCGCAGTTGGGGGGCGAGGCAGCGGCCCAGGCGTTTTTGGATCGGCTAGAGGCCGATGCGGACGGGCGGCGTAAGGTGGCGATTCCTAGCTCCCTGGGCGACGGGGGCGTGATGATTGTGCAGTACGACCGGGATGGCCTGGAACTGGCCCGCACCCTGAGTTTTCGCCAGGGCGATCTGGTGATTAACGTGACCGGAATCACCAGTGCCGAGGTGGGCGTGTGTGGCGAAAGTGCGGTTTCCGGCTTGGCCAACCTAATTAGCCGAGGACTGTACTTTGAAGGCGACTTGGCGGCTGAGGTTGAAGCCCCGGAGTCTGACCTATCGCGGCTGGCGGGGGCGCAGCGGGTGAGTACGGATCGCTGTGTCGTGGGTAGTTGGTCGTTAGCGTCGATGACCATGCCACCGGGGCTGCTGACGGAAGCCTCCCGCCAACTTTCGGCGACGGATGAGGCCAGGGCGGAACTCGCCGAGCCAGCGATTCGCGGCAGTCAGTACCTCACCTTCGAGTCCGACGGCAGCCTGTGGGTGGAAAATAACGCCTTCACCGTCACCACGGGGGGAACGGTCTACGGGGCCGATGCCGACTGGTTGGATATCACCGTTGCCACCGTCACCAACGGCAGCGGGGCGGGATCCGTGGCCTACTATCAGAGGGGCGGCGACAAACTGGTGTGGACCACCTTCGACCCCAGCGATATGACCCAAGACGTGATCGTCACCCAGGAGGGCTATGTGCGCGGCGAAGGTGTGAGTCGTCGCTCTGTGAACCCCACCGATGCCGTTCAGCCCGCCCTCACCGATGGCTTGGTGCGCTACACCTGCAACCGCGAGACCCTGGTGTTTCAGCTTGATCCCCCCGCTGATGCTCCTGCCGAGGCCCGATCTCTGCCTCCCGCTACCTGGCGCTACGAACGCCTGCGGGATTAATCCTCGGAGGCTAATCTCATACCAAATCCGACTTGTTTGCCCCCGGTATCAGCGGGCGAGGAGACCTCGCCCCTACGGTTTGCTGGGCTGGGAATCGGGGTTATTCGATTAGGATTTGGTATCAATAGATCACAAACATGCCCTTTGCCGAGATTCAGCCCTCACCCTAAATCCCTCTCCCCACGGGAGAGGGACTTTGAAGCGCTTCCGACTCCCCTTCCCCCAGGGAGACGCTTCGCGAACGCCCTCCTGGGAGAGGGGCTGGGGGTGTAGCTTGCTTCCCGTCAGGGTGGGCTGCGGGGACTTTGCGATCTACTGAATCTGTGTCAGGGCTTCTTGGCTTAAGGCCAACGGCCTAAAGAAAACCTTTGGGAGAGGCCGATTTCCCAAAAGGTTGTTTACGCTGTGGACAGTTTCCCTTCCGCAGCAGACAGTCCCCCCAGCGAACAGTTACCAAGAGAGTTCTATGGCACAGAGTTTTGGTGTAATCGGCCTCGCCGTGATGGGCGAAAATTTGGCCCTCAATGTTGAACGCAATGGCTTCCCGGTAGCCGTGTATAACCGAACCGCCCAGGTGACCGAGAGCTTTATGGAACGCCGCGCCCAGGGCAAAAACATCAAGCCCACCTACAGCCTGGAGGAATTTGTCGCCTCCCTAGATCGGCCCCGCCGCATTTTGCTGATGGTAAAGGCGGGCGGCGCGGTGGATGCGGTGATTGACCAACTGCGGCCCCTGCTGCAAGAGGGCGACATGATCATCGACGGTGGCAACTCCCTCTACGACGACACCGAACGGCGCACCAAGGATTTGGAATCCACGGGGCTACGGTTCATTGGCATGGGCGTCAGCGGTGGAGAAGAAGGTGCCCTCAACGGCCCCAGCCTGATGCCCGGTGGCACCCGCGCCGCCTACGACTCCATCGAGCCGATTGTGCAGAAAATTGCCGCCCAGGTGGATGATGGCCCCTGCGTCACCTACATTGGCCCCCGTGGCGCGGGTCACTACGTCAAAATGGTGCACAACGGCATCGAGTACGGCGATATGCAGCTGATCGCCGAAGCCTACGACCTAATGAAAAGCGTCCTCGGCCTCGATCACAACCAGCTCTACGAAGTCTTTGCCGAGTGGAACACCACTGAGGAGTTGGATTCCTACCTGATTGAAATTACGACGGACATCTTCACCAACCTCGATCCCGACACGGGCAAACCTCTCGTCGAACTCATCCTAGATGCCGCTGGCCAAAAGGGTACCGGACGCTGGACGGTGATGAGCGCCCTGGAACTGGGCGTCGGCATTCCCACCATCACCGCTGCGGTGAACGCCCGGATTCTGTCCTCCATTAAGGACGAGCGGGTGGCTGCGTCTAGGGAACTCTCTGGGCCAAGCGCCTCCTTCAGCGGCGATGTGAAGGACATGGTGAACAAAATCCGCGATGCCCTCTACTGCTCCAAAATTTGCTCCTATGCCCAGGGCATGGCGCTAATTGGGGCGGCCTCCAGCCACTATGACTACGAGATTAACCTGGGCGAAACCGCCCGCATTTGGAAGGGCGGCTGCATCATTCGGGCCGGATTTTTGAACAAAATCAAGCACGCCTACGACGAAAACCCCAGCCTGCCCAACCTGCTGCTGGCCCCAGAATTTAAGCAAACCATTCTGGATCGCCAAGCCGCATGGCGGGAGGTGATCGCCCTCGCCGCCCACCAGGGCATCCCCGTGCCCGCCTTCAGTGCCTCGCTAGATTACTTCGACAGCTACCGCCGCGACCGCCTACCCCAAAACCTCACCCAGGCCCAACGCGACTACTTCGGAGCCCACACCTACCAGCGCACCGACAAAGAGGGCACCTTCCACACCGAATGGACGAAAGCACCCCACTAGGGTTTCAACGGTCGCTTAATACCCGTTCAAGTCCCAGGGTTCTTGGGGAATCCTGGGATTTTTTGCGCCATGAATTCGCTATGGCATCGGGTGCGGGGTATTTCTCAATTTTGCTGAGGGACAGCAACAGAGTCTCCTGACTGCCTGACAGAAGTGGGCGAAAGACTTGAAACCTCGGTAGACGAGGGAAAAGGGTGAGGTGAGATGAGACGCTGAAAGTTGCCTCATCTCAGGGTCTACACCATGTCAGCCACCACCTGTCTCTATGGTCAAGTGCTGTCCTTGCTGCGTCAATATAGCTATCGCTGAGATCTGCGTCACCTCAAGGCGCTTGCCTGGATGGTGATGACCTTGTTGTGCAGCAGCAAGCTGAGCCTGCCAGCGTGGGAGTCGTACGTTCCGAGTTGCGCCCGCCAAGCCCACAGCACCGAACGGCGGTGGCAGCGTTTATGGGCAATCGCCGGATACAGATCAAAAGCTTGTACGTGCCCTTGGTGCTCGACGCCCTCCATCGGTGGAAAGGACGGCGACTCTACTTGGCGCTTGATACCACGATGGTGTGGAACCGCTATGGCATGATTCACCTGTCAGTGACCTGTTGCGGCTGAGCGGTGCCCCTGCTGTGGCAGGTTTTGGAGCATTCGAGTGCCACGGTCAGTACAGAGCGATATCTCTCGCTGCTGCGATTGGCCTATCGGCACGGGGCGGCGGGTGCAGTTCGTCATCGCCGGAAAGACCCACCCCAAGGACATTCCGGGCAAAGAGCTAATCCGCAGCAGCATCCATTTCACCCGTGACCACGGCCTCAGCCGCTCCATCGTGTTTGTGCAGTCTTCAGGGGCTTTCTCTGCGGATTTTGTCCCAGCACTCCGCCTTCAACAGCCCCTACGATCCCAAGCTCATCCTCTGGGCCGACTCAGAACAGGTGCCTATCGTTATCCAGTAACCCTCTTGGCCTCGGCAATTCTTCTGGCTCATACCAAATCCTAATCGAATAACCCCGATTCCCAGCCCAGCAAACCGTAG
>JBBAWV010000082.1:0-21427 GCA_040396995.1 Nodosilinea sp.
GCCATGGCAAAACTGCCCAGCCGCCTCAGCCATTTTCGCTGCCCCATCCATTCCATGCCCATCGGTGCTCCTTTAGTGCTGGTCATCCTGACGGTTAATGTCTGGTCTTACCCCTGATCGGTGAGTTCCCGGGTTGATCTCCCCTAGCCCCCCTTACCCAGGGGGAAACAGATTCAGCATTTCTTGAAACGTCGGACAACCCCTTCAACGTTCCCCCTGTCGATGGGGATTTAGGGGGATCGCCAACCCTCCTTACCCGCCACTACGTTTCACCTGATAGCCCTTCGCCGCCAAAAGTTCCATCAGCTTTTGGGCGTGATCACCCTGAATTTCGATGCTGTCCTCCTTGGCCGTGCCCCCGGTGCCACACTGGGCCTTGAGTTGCTTGGCCAGGGTGCCCAAGGTGTTGGGTGTATGCTGAAAGCCGCTAATGATGGTGACGGTTTTGCCACCCCGCCCCTTTCGGCTTACCTCCACCTTAAGGGTTTGCTGATTGGGAGGCCGATCCGGTACCGCCCTAGCCATGGGGTCAGCAGGGCCAAATTCCCGATACACCGCTCGATCTCCACCCTCACCAGACGCCTTACGTTTACCCATCGCAATTGCCTCAAACTGCTTGAGTTATATCACGTCCTACCCCATCCTCTACCCTGGGGGCACCATGCGACCTAACCCAATCCCCACACTCTCGCGATCCCAGTAGGTAGCTGGTTACGACCTGCCCCGTGAACCGTGGGATCTTCTATTGCCATTGCGCCCTAGCCCAAAAGCCACGCCACGGGACGACCTCGTAGCGTTGACCGGAAAATAACTTTCCCACCGGATTAATCCACTCGCAAGGGGTTCACCTTAATCTATTGCGGCTATGATTCTGCTGATCCCCGTAACGGCTAGCTCTCTTCGCCAGAAGTCAACCAATCGTCAAAGGGTTGGGCGAACTGGATCAAGGACAACAGTCGCAGGTGGTCATCGGTTTGGGCGATGGCGCGATCTGCGGCGGTGTTGTAGCCCCAGTCGGCGAGGAAAAGCTGCACAGTGTCTAAGTCGGGCTGGGCTTGTACCATTTGGAGCGCTTTGATACGGTCTTCCACAAACCAAATTTCGGGCATGGCGTGGGAAGCCTGCCCAGCTAGCCTGATCAGTTGGCGCAGGGTCTCATACTTGGGTTGTTTGATTTCCTTACCGAGGATCCGATTCGCGGCCAATTCCAGCCCCTGCTGGGCCAAAAGCTGCTGAATAAATCGTCCCTCCTTAGTGGAAATAATCACCAGCTCCACCCCCTCCGCTTGGGCTTGCTGAAGCCGAGGCAACACTCCCGGATAAAACCGATGCAGCCCTAGCCACTCCTCCAGATCGGCGGCTATCCACCGATCCCGCACCCCATCCACCGCTGCCCCCAGTTGGGCTGACTCCACCCCCGCCTGGGCAAGCAACTGAGGCACCAGGGTCGGCCAATGGTCAAGGATATCGCCCTCCGCCACCCCGGTCAGCAGCCCGTAGAGCACCAGGGGCATTTCCCACCCCGTTTCCACCATCGGACGCAGGGGATAAAACCGCTCGGCCAACCCCATCGGCGGCGCTAGAGAAGTCGGCTCAAAGACTTCACAGTAGGCTTTCCAGGCCGTTTGGAAGTATTCAATGAGACCATCACAAAGAACGCCATCAAAATCTAGGGCCAGCAGCGTAGGGAGCATAGGTCAGCGTCGCGCACAGGGTCGAGGGACTACCTTAACTCAGATTAAGCCAGATGAGCCCGGAACCCATGGCAGAGCCCTGCGGTTTCTCGGAGAAGCCGCAGGGCTAGCGCCACAGGATCAAAGACCTCAAACATCTTAGATATCTATAGCGGGTTTTACTCGAATGAAGTACACCGCTGAGATCCCCCAGCCCCCCTTATTAAGAGGGGTACAAGGTCAATCTTCTACAGCGATAAACTGGGGGGATCTGAAGCTAAACAAGCTCGTACCTCACTGAAGCGAGAACCGCTATATCTAAGATGCTCATATTTAATCGTCGGTGTCGTCCAGTACTTCGATGGTTACGGGGGTGGCCGGGGCCGTTGGGGATGAAGCGGGTTCAGCTAGACGATCCAGGCCCAGGGCCACCACACGGCGCAAACCCCAAACAAAGGGCTGGAACAGTCGATAGCGGGCACCATATTCGGCTTCCATATCCGCATCGAAGCGTTCCAATTGGGCTTGAAGCCTGGTCAGGAGGACTTGTCCCCAGTCGGTTTTGCGGGTTTTGACGAGGTTTATCACCGTGGCAAACAGCTCAGCCCAGGTGGGGGCAGCGGCTTCGGCGGGGGTGGGAACGGGCACCACCGCCTGAACTTCGGTATTCGCTTCGATAACGTCTGGCGATCCGGTGACGGTGGATGCGGTCGCTGGTGCTTCGGTGGCGGCTTGGGTTTGCAGTTGGGCCATCATTTCCGCCAGGGATTGACGGCCTAGGGTTTCCAGTTCGCTGGAGCCACCCTTGATTTCCGAAAAGGCTTCGGTGGCGGCTTGGCTGACAATGGCCCGAATGCGACTAGCGCGATGACCGCCCGCTTGTTGGGCTTTTTTCCAGTCGGCTTTCACTTTTTCAGATACGGCGGTGGCCATGGGGCATCTCCTTAGCAGCGTGGTAGGGGGCAATGAAAGATTGAAACTAACAGGTCAAACCAGCAGGTCAAACCAAGACAAAACTCTGAATCTCCAAAAGATCCAACCGTCGGGGTAGGGGCGAGGTTTTCTCGCCCTTCGGCTCTCGCCTAGCGGGGAACGGTGACGGAATTAACGTCAACCACCGTGGTTTTTAGGGCGTCGGTATCAAGGTTGGAGCGGTTGGCCTGGGCGGATTGGCGCAGGTTGCGCTTGCGATCTAGCAAAAGCTGGGTTACTTCGGTGATAGCCAGGGTAGCGATCAGGCCGTCATCAATCCAGCCTGCTACCGGGATCACATCGGGGGAAATATCCAACGGGCTGACCAGATAAATCAGCGTCCCTAAAAGGATGGCCCAGCGATATTTAGGGTGGCGAATGAGGTGGCGATACCCTTGCAGAATAGGTTGGCTGAACAGTCCCTTCTTCATGACCATCTCCGTTGCGTTGACATCCCTATCTTGTCAGAGTCAGCGGTGTTGCACAGGTGTGGCTAACCCTTGAAAAAGTGGGCTTTTCCACCCGAATCGACCGTACCCAAACCGCCGAAATACTGGGCGACGGGTTCACTATCGCCTGCCACAGAAGCCCGTCACAGAGTATGATGTGGCAGATTTGCACCGTTCCTTTTGCACATTTCCTTTGGTTCATGGCTGCTCAACTTCGTATTTTTGTTCCGCCCCATCCCCTGGTGAAGCATTGGCTGGCCGTAGCCCGCGACGCCGAGACGCCTTCGCCGCTGTTTCGGTCGGCCATGGAGGAGCTAGGACGCTGGCTCACCTACGAGGCCATTCGCGAGTGGTTGCCCACCCTCGAGACCACGGTCAATACCCCCCTCGGCCCCTGTGCTGCAACGTTCATTAACCCCGACGTTCCCACCATGATCGTGCCCATCCTGCGGGCTGGGCTAGGTCTGATGCCAGGGATTCAAGGTCTGCTCCCCCTGGCGTCGATCTACCATGTGGGCTATGTGCGCAACGAGGAAACCCTAGAGGCGAGTTGCTACCTCAACAAGCTGCCCGCTCAGATTGATCCCCAAACACGGGTGATCATCAGCGAACCGATGCTGGCCACTGGGGGCACCATCATGGCTACCCTGGCAGATCTCGTCAGTCGGGGTGTGGATCCGGCCCTGGTGCGGATTATTGCCATCGTGGCCTCACCCTTGGCCCTGCGGAAACTGGCGGACGTGTACCCCACCCTGACGATTTTTGCCGCTGGCATTGACGAAGAGGTCAACGACCAGGGCTTTATCGTACCCGGCCTGGGAGATGCGGGGGATCGCACCTTCGGATCCTAGCTTGCTTCAGTAGATCACAAACCCAAGGTAGAACAGCCATCCTGGCGGTCTCCGGGGCAGGCAAGATGCCTACCCTAAACTATCCTTTTCGATCTACTGAGATTAGCTTTATACAATAGAACAACAGACCCTGTGATTGAGGTGGAACGGATAACACGATGAGTGAACAAGGCAATTTCGTCGGCGGATTTTTGCTGGGCACCCTGGTCGGCGGTGCCCTCGGTGGAGTGGTAGGTGCCCTTGCCGCCTCTCGCATTCAGGCAGGTCAGGCCGACCGTCGATCCCCTGACCTCGCCTTTGATGACCTAGAGAACATGACCGAGGAAGGCATGGAAGCAGCTCGCCTAGGGCTAGAAGCCAAAATCGCCCAACTCAACGACGCCATCGACGATGTACGCCAACAGCTCGGCTACATCAACGGCCACACCGATAAAACCTGGGGCAACCCATCCCAGGTCGAGTAACCCGTCAGGACAGCGAACCCGTCAGGACAGAGGCATTCCCAGCTTGGGCTCAGGATAGACCAAGCCAAGCATCCATGCAGCATTCCGTTACACTAACTGACAGGTTTCCGTTCTCCATGTATTGTGATTAACGACTACAGCCGAGGTTCTTCAGATGGCTATTTTGGTACAGACCCTCTCCACCTTCCTCTCGATCTACACCGTTCTGCTCATCATTCGCATTCTGCTGAGCTGGTTTCCCAACGTGGACTGGTTTAATCCGCCCTTCTCTGTCCTCAGCCAGCTTACGGATCCCTACCTGAACCTGTTCCGCTCCATCATTCCTCCCCTCGGCGGCATCGATTTGTCCCCCATCCTGGCCTTTTTGCTGCTGTCCTTCCTGCGCCAGGGGATTATGGCCATCGCCATGGCCACCGCATCGTCCTACGCCTCCTTCTAAACGATCCATCGGGAAATCAGCACCCACGACGGCGTTTTCGGTGGGTGCCTTGTTTGACCCATTGCCCTTCGAGCATGGCCAGCGCTAGGGCGAAGTCTCGCCTTGGTGTTATATATCCTGCAACTTGGGGGATTGCGCTGTGGTGGCACAGCCCCGCGCTGGCGTTATGCCCTACGACTGAGGTTCTTCAGATGGACTTTTTGTAGACACCCTGACCAACTTTCTGGGGATTTATCTAGCTGTTCTGCTGGTGCGCGTCGTTCTGAGCTGGGTTCCGTAGGTAGATGCGTCCAATCCAGTACTGGCTGTGATTCATCAACTCACGGATCCATACCTTAACGGGTTTCGTGCCATCATCCCTCCCATTGGTGGTATCGGGGCTCGGTCATCGGCTACCCGCGCCCATTCCGCCAGGTGGTCGTGCACTCGCTTCCAGGTCTAGTCATTGTTAGCACCGCCCTCGCCGGAAACTTGCTGGCCCCTGGGCTACAGCAGTTTTCCTACAACCTGGGCTTTCCGTCGGGAACGTTTCTAGGCCAGCGGCAATACGACTGGAGCCAACCCCAACTAGCCCTAACCCACCGATGGGGAGATACCAACACCCTCACCCTCGGCGGACACCTCCAGGCCACCCCCTCGTCCCAGATGGTGAATGCCTTTGGCCCAGCGGTCATCCTCGACCTCCAGTCCTACTCGTGTCTCGTTTGAGGCTAGAAGCCCTGGAGTCTTCTTTCGGCTACGCCCCTGGCCCCAGCGAATGGGTGGTACGGCATGGTGTATGAGCCACAGCAGAGGCCAACGACGAGATTCGACGGGGTGGGGCTGGCCTGGTAGCGGGCTTTCATGTCGTCTGCCGAAATATGAGATTTGAGATGGAAAGGTCTCGGTATGGTCGAAGCCTATTCTATTGCAGAGGCATATAGGTCGGATTTGGTATTAGTCCGCCCACCTTCTCAGTGGGTTAGCGTTGCGTGTAGCTGTCGATGCCAATGCTAGCCCAAGCTACTAAAAAAAGGACGACACTGATAATTCAGTGTCGTCCTTTTCTTGTTTTGGCTCGTTGATTTTGATTCTCAGAGCCAGATATTCACCAATTTAGAGAACTCGTTACCCGTTAACATTTCGCCAGGGGCAACCAGCCAACCAATGGGAACGCTTAGTAGAGTTCTTCTTCTTGGTGGGTGAGGATGGTGCAATCAGAGGTGGGGTAGGCCACACAGGTGAGCACGAAGCCAGCGCGGATTTGATCGTCATCTAGGAAGGACTGGTCGGATTGATCGACGGTGCCCGCCGTGATTTTGCCTGCGCAGGTGGAGCAAGCCCCAGCCTGACAGGAGTAGGGCAGGTCGATGCCTTGCTCTTCAGCGGCTTCAAGAATATACACATCATCACTCACTTCGATGGTGGTATTCAGCGCTTCAGCCTCGTTGATCAGCGTAACCTTGTAGGTTGCCATGATGCTATCCTTTCATCAAATACAGATCGACTGTCTACCGAGAAAACATCCTAGGAATCATGGTTCCAGGGACTGCCCACGGCAGATCCAACACATTTCTGATACTACGGGAAAACCTGAAGCCTGTCTTGTCTTTTTCCTGGATGGCTGAACGGGATTCGTAATCAAAACCATAGAATATTGATGGGTTTGCTTATAGGTGTTATCGTCACCCCAGCGGCTTTGGCGACCCTCTCAACGGTGTGAATTGTCCCCCCGACTGGAGCGATCAGGCGCGTTGCTAATTGTGCAAAAGCTCGCCTTGGCCATGGGATCTAGGTGGCTATGGTAGGCTAAGGAAGCCTCCATGCAAATAATTTGTCGGGATAGTCCTTGCTGTGGTCAACCCCAACGTTGAAATTGCGCGGCTGAAGGAACTCATGCCAGCCTCGGCCCGGATGAAAATTAAGATCATCCTCAATGATCGCCAAATTCCGGTGATTAAGGCCAAATTTCCGCGCCCCTGGCAACCTAGCCACCCCGTCACCCTCAATATGGATCTGTGGCAGCACCTCAGCGTGGCGGAACGGGATTTGCTATTTCTCCGCACCATTAGCTGGGTGATGCTGGCCAACCTGCTGAAGCCCAACGGCTACCAGTTGCTGGCTGGGGCTGGGGTGGCTGGCGGGGTGCTGGAACTGATGCAGGGGGATGCTGTGGGCCTCTTGGCGGCGGGGGGCGTAACGGCCTTAGCGGGTTGGCAACTGTGGCGCGGCGTAAATGGCTCCCAAACGGAAATCGCTGCCGATGATCGGGCGGTGCAGGTGGCTCAGCGCCGGGGCTATCGCCAAGCCGATGCCGCCAATGCCCTGATTCGGGCCATCGAAGCGGTGCCCGTCCTGGAGGGCCGCCGGGTGCCCACCCAAGCGGAACTGATGCGCTGCCAAAACCTCCGTACCCAAACGCGGCTGACGGAATTTTCCTCGGTGCCGACGGGTTCTCCGCCGCGCTAGGGGCAACACCGACGCTCAGCCAACGCCCAATCTTGACCAGGGAGACCGCCTTGCCCATGGTGCAAACACCTGCCCAAACCATAGCCTTAGCAGGGGAGTTTCGGCTGATCCTTCAACCCCTTTTGATTGGCTACTCACCTATAGGGGCTCTCGCTTCAGTGAGGTACAAGCTTGTTTAGCTTCAGATCCCCCCAGTTTATGGCTGTAGAAGATTCACCTTATACCCCCCTTAATAAGGGGGGCTGGGGGGATCTTAGCGGTGTACTTCATTCGAGTGAAACCCGCTATAGCTGGGGGCGGTGTCTAGACTTAGTCGGTGTGATGCAGTGCAACGGGGTACAGAGGGAATGGTGACACAGATTGAAACGGTAGAACCAGCGATACGGCAGGGCTGGCACGGCAAAGCGGATCTCGTCTACGACCAGCGGGGTAGCAAAACTGTCCCCACCCGCAGCTTTACCCAAGCGCCCCTGAAGGTGCAGCGTCCCCTATACCCAGAGGGGCCAGAGGTCTGCCATAGCGTGCTTGTCCACACGGCAGGGGGTATGGTGAGCGGCGATCAGATCACGGTCAAGACCCAAACCTATCCCCACAGCCGTGCCCTGATCACCACCGCAGCCGCCAACAAAATCTACGGCCATGGCGGAGGCTTGGGCGCAGGGGGCGATTCCACAATCACCCTAGACGAGACCCAACAAACCGTAACCCTTACCCTAGCCTCTGGCAGTTGTTTAGAGTGGTTTCCCCAGGACACGATTATTTTTAGCGGTGCCCAGTATCGCCAGCGAGTGCGGGTGAACCTCGCCGAGGGGGCGCTCTGGTGCGGTTGGGATGTTACCCGGTTTGGCCGCAGTGCTGGGGGAGAACGATTTAACCAAGGCCACTGGCGGTCTGACCTGGAGGTATGGCAGGGGGATCTACCGCTGTGGGTGGATCGGCAGCAGATCGCCGGGGGCAGCTTGGCTTTGGATAGCCCCAACGGATTAGCGGGCCACGCGGTCGTAGGCACCCTAGCCCTAGTGGGGTGGATGCCCACGCCTGCACAGGTCGCTACCCTGCGAGACCTCTGGCCCAGCGACCAACCGGGGGATATCGGCGTTTCTCGATTGCAAAAGGGCGTGCTCTGTCGCTACCGAGGTCCCTCCAGCGAAGCCGCCCACCGTTGGTTTGTGGCGGTGTGGCAAGTGTTGCGTCCGCTTTATTTGGGACATCCAGCGGTGGCCTCGCGGGTGTGGCCTCGGTAAATTAAGTTGAGTCGCGAACGACTTTGCTTGACGAGCGGCCTCAAATCACGAAAGCTCCGGTATCAGGCGAACCTAGCAGACCTAAGAAAACCGCGTTTTTCAATTTGCCCTCGAAAAAACTTTCTGAACAGATATAACGGTGCGCCGACAAACCCCAACCCATTCAGAATCATCATCGCTGTGATGCATCGATTAGGGCCAGAGGCCAGCCTGACTAACGCCTTCTACACCGTGGAGGCTGGTGCTATCGGCCAACGCCTGGCCAAAGTGAACCAAGTCCATCGCGGAAAAGTCCATGCGCCATAGCGATACGCCGAAAATGAGCCAGATGCTAGCGCTAAAGGCCATGCAAGATACTCGATACAGTTGATGATTGTGACACTTCATCGTGAACTCCCAAGGCAATCGTTGAATCAGGAAACTAGGGGTTTGGGGATCGGTACGCCAATGCAGTCTACGTAAATACCGATAAAACCTCAAACCGCTTTCTATGTGATTTCCTATACTTGCAACACGAAGATTCTCCGGAGGAAATTCCGTAGTTTGCCGTGAACTTTCGTAACGTTAGGTCTGTTGAATTTCAGGCTAAGTATTAAAGGTCTGAAGACCTTGTTCAGAGTTCATTGCAGGCTTGTTTGAGTCGTTTCGATAGCCTAATTTCTGGACACAAACAATCCCCCTGAACACTGATTTGGTTGTGTCCAGGGGGATTGTTCTGGTGGTCAATACTGAGTTTTTTGGCGAACGTCCTTAGCAGTTCTTCCTGGGTCGGTTATGGGGTACTGGGTCTGGGCCAAAGTTTGCTCAATAGCACATAAAATACCGCTGCCGAAACGATGCCATTAAGGGGGACAATTCCCCAGTCCATCTGGCTCGATCCGTAGGCAATCCCCGAAGCGATGAGATAGGCAAAAATACCGGGCCAATGGAAGGCGGGCTGGAGGGTGTCTAGGTCAGGGAATTGGCTTCGACGGTAAATCCAGTAGTCGGCCATGATGATGCCGCCGATGGGAGGAATGAAGGTGCCGAGCAAAATTAGGTAGTTGACTAGCATGGCGTAGATGCCGCCCCAGGCCATGAACAGTGCTAGGGTGGCACCACCTAGTACAAACAGGGTGCGCTTGTTGGTGCGAAACATATTGGCCCCGGCGATGGAAAAGGCATAGATGGTGTTGTCCTGGGTCGTCCACATATTGAGGAAAAACAGGATTAGCCCGCCGATCAACAGACCTTGCTGAGCCATCACCTGTACGATGTCTGGGTTGCCATAGACCTTGGCGCAGAAGGCTCCAGAGAAAATCAAAAAGCCGTTGCCGAGGAAGAAGGCGATCAGCGTCGCGATGAACCCCATCTTGCCGTTGCGGGCAAAGCGGCTCCAGTTGGTGGCCTGGGTGCCCCCCGACACAAAGGTGCCCACAATGATGGTGATGGCGGCACTGAGGGGCAGGGGATCGGCAATGTCTAGGGCTTGCAGTCCGGAGAAACCGCCCACATCCCCCACGGCGATGGAGAGACTGAGGCCCATCAGCAGCACCATGGCCGGAATAGCTAGGCGACTAAGCCAGTCCATGGCCGTGTAGCCGAAGTAGGCGGTGGAGCAAAAGGCGTAGGTAAAGAACAGGATAATCAGCCCGTTCCAGGATTCGGGCACCCCGGCCAGACTGTTCAACAACTCGGCCATCAGGGCAGAACCCCAGGCATACCAGCCAATTTGGGTGAAGCCCAGAATGAAATCCACCCAGCGGGAACCCACGTTGCCAAAGCTAAACCGGGCCATCAAGACCGTGGTGAGTCCGGTTTCGCCAGCGATGTAGCCCAGCAGAGCCGAATAGAGGCCCAGAATGAGGTTACCGACGACGATCAGACCCACGAGGTTAGGCCAAAACTGGAAGGATGGCCCGATTAACCCACCCGCAAACAGGGTGCCAGAATAGAGGGTGAAACCCGCCAGGAGGGGCGCTAGAGACACCAAGGGGCGACGGGCAGCAATGGGAACCGGGCTGAGGGGATAGTCCTCATTGCCCTTGCGGGGTTGCGTTACCGGGGGTTCGGTGGTGGTGGTCATGGCAGGATGGAAGAAGGGATTGACGGAATTGTAAAGACCACCTTAAGTCAGAAAAGTGTTCTCTACGACAGTCGCCATCGCGCCAGTCCCCTTTGCCCTGCGGCGTTTGATCACCCATGCTGTCTGGACGTCTAAACCAACGCTTCCCAAAGGGTTAGGCGGCTACCGTTGACGAAATCTTGTCCTCGCTGGGCTTTTTTGCCGCTGGGTTTGACTTCGCGCAACAGCAGCAGCCCGTCTCCGGTTTGCACGAGGGGGCCATGCCCTTTGAGCAGACCCACAATCTGGCCGGGCTGGGGGGATGCCAGGTTGGCGGTCAGCGCCTCTACGGTGGGCCGTAGTTGGACTAAGTCGGCGGGTAATTGTGCCCAATGATCGTCGCCTAGGGGGGCGGTGGCTAACACCTTCAGGGGCTGATCTCGCAGGGTGGTTTCGGTATTGGGATACAAGCCCCGCACTCGGTTGTGCAGAGCGAGGGCCGACTGGCTCCAGTCCAGCCGATAGTCTTCTTTTTGGATCAGTGGTGCGTAGGTGGCCAAGGCGTCGTCTTGGGGTTCAGGGGTGAGGCAGCTAGCGGCGAGACCGTGGAGGGTTTCGACTAATAGATTCGCGCATTGGTCAGCCAGGGTAGCGGCAACGTCGTAAAAATTATCCAACAGGCCGATGGGCAGGTGGGACTTCAGCAGCATGGCCCCCGTATCCATGCCAATGTCCATCTGCATGGTGGTCATGCCCGTTTCCGTGGCTCCGTGGACAATGCACCACTGGATCGGGGCGGCTCCTCGGTAGGCGGGCAATAGAGACCCGTGGCCATTGATGCAGCCCAGGCGCGGCATCGCCAAAATCCGCTGGGAGAGAATTTGCCCATAGGCCACCACCACAAAGGCATCGGCCTGAAGGGATTCTAGGGTCGTGAGACAGGCTTCATCTTTTTTGATGCGGCACGGTTGCAGAATCGGACAACCCACCGCCAACGCCGCCTGCTTCACGGGGGAAGCGTCCACCTGGCTTCCCCGGCCCCGCCGTTTATCCGGCTGGGTGACCACGGCCACCACCTCAAAATCGGGATCCGCTAGCAGCTGTTTCAGGCTGGGCACGGCAAAGTGGGGCGTCCCCAAAAAGACGATTCGCATCGCGGCTTCCAATCCTTCGCTATTCAGCCCTTATCCTAAACCTTGATGCCTGTCCCTCGGCGGAGGGAAGCAAAAATTGGAGGCCCAACTAACCCATGACCTTTCTAGCCTTTTTTCTGCCGCTGTTCATCTTCTATGCCCTCTTGGCATTCTCCCTAGGTGCGGGACTGCTGGCCTGTGCCGGAGCGTTTCTCAGCCGTCGCCGTCGCCGCTGGGTGTTGGTGGCTAGCCTCCTGTCCATCGTAGCTGGGGTCGGGCTGAATGTTCGCTACCAAATGGTGCTGTGGTCAGCGGCGGACGGCGCTCTATGGTTCACCCTTTTGGGATTAGCCCCAATCCCGTTGGGAATCGTGGGCCTAGGGCGTTGGCTTTGGCAGAGATAGCACGGGTGAGTAATCTCAAGGGTGTGATCGACCGAGACCACCTAGGGACGGATAATGCCGATCTCAATACGCTGGTTGCGGGCTGCGGTGCCGGGGGCATCGCCAACGGACGTAGGACGGGCTTTGCCATAACCCACGGTGAGCCAGCGACTATTGGTATCCTCCAGTTGGGCCGCAAGGTAGGCTTGAATCGCGAGGGCTTGCTGAAAGGTGAGCGTGCGGGCCTCTTCGGCGCTGATATCGCCATCGGTGTGGCTACCGACTAGGAAGGTAACCGCCCCAAAGCGGCGCAGGTCAGGCACGATGGTATCAAGCAATTGCTTTCCGGCAAGGGTAAGCAGGCTGCTTTCCGGCTCAAACAGAAGGGCGCTGGGTAGTCCAATACGGTCGCTGACCAGGGGAAAATCAGGTTCACGAAAGGGAGCAGCGGCGTGACGGCCAAGACCATCGTTGGTGGGTTGGGTTTCCGTCGCCGTCGCGTCCTCAGCCGTTGTTTCTTCAGCCGTTGTTGCCTCAGATGCTTCCTCATCGGGGTTGGTCGCTTCTCCATCCGCTCCGGTTGAGACTTCCTCGGTGGGCTCAGGGCTGGGCATGGGTTCTGGGTTGGTCGCCGCCTGTTGGGCCAATTGCTGAAGTCGATCCGCCAAATCCCCGGTTCCGGGTTGCCCCGCCTGTTGTTCCAACTCCGCGAGCCGAGTTTCTAAGCTAGCCAGTTCCTGCTGAAGGGTTGCCACCTCCTGACCAAGGGGCGATGCCTCGGTGGGAGTGGTTTCAGCCTCAGGTATCGGGGATGGATTTTCCCCAGCGGAGGAGGGCAGTGTGGATGGTGTCGGCGAATCAGATGCCGAATCGATAGCCGGATCCATCGCCGAATCGATAGCCGGATCCATCGCCGGATCCATTGCCGGATCCATCGCCACCTCTGATCCCTGCCACCACTGGGGCAACTGCCGCACCTTGCGTACCGTTTGACTAGCTTGTCGCATCACCCGTTCCTGAATCGGTGGGTTGGGGTTACGGGAAGGCCATACCTGGGCCAGCAACAGTCCGGCAATCCAGCCGATACCCATGCTCATCCCCAAAATCATCAGCCGCACCACCAGCGTCCACAACCGCTGAAGCAACCCAGGGGATGGCGGTGCTGGCGGTGGTGAGGTGGGTATCGGGCTTTCCTTTGCCGCCGAAGCACTGGGGGACGGGGCAGCGGGGTCAACAGCGGCAGTCTTGGCGGGATCGAGGGGATCGGTCATACCAGGGATATTGGGATTCAGCATGAAACAGCTTAGCAAATGCCTTCCCAGAATTTCCCTGGATTAGCGGCAGGTCGGGCAAAGCCTACCATCGCACTGATTTTTTATTGTTGTAGACTCCAGCAAAAAATACTCATTTATGGTTGCTAAACATTAGATTTAATCGTTAAAAACTCGTGTCAGCATAGGGCACTTTCTGGAGAGTTTCTGAGGGCAATTCTCCAAACATAATTTTGTAGTCTCTCGCGAAATGTCCTAGACTCCAGAAACCAAACTTGTGAGCTATCTGGGCCACGGTTTCGGGTCTAGGATCGGCGTGGAGCAAAGCACGTCGAATGCCGTGGAGACGTTGCACTTTCACAAAGGCCATTGGCCCCATACCCAACATATCTTGAAATCCGTATTGTAAGGATCGTTGGCTGGTACAAACAGCCTGACAAATCTGCGCTAGGGTTAGGGGTTGATCTAGGCGATCCATAATATAGGTTTTGGCAGCAACCACGAGGGGAGCACGGCGGTAGGATCGAGGAACATCCGCCTGGTGGGACGGTGGTAGGGCATCAATGAGCAACGGCATTAAATCCTGCTCTAGCAATGTGGCTACTTGGGAGGTATGGCTCTTACAATCTGCCCCCGCCTGAAAAAGTTGGCGGAGGTAATTCCTGAGGGGAGACACACGATCTGCTGAAGGTACAACAATATTGCGTCGAAGAAAGACATCATCTAAATCGTAGCGATGGGCCAAAGCAGCATATCGTTGAAATAGCACCTCTGCAACCAAAATCTGGCATTGATCTTGGCCTTCTGGGGAGGTGATGAGATGGATAGGACGCTGGATATCAAAGCCTACGATGGCATTTGTCGCCAGCGGTTTATCGTGGGCAAAGGCAAGTTTTGATAGATCCTTAAGCTGTACCACAAAAAAGAGGTGATTAGGGCGCTTATCACCAATCACCTGAAGAGATTGGGTTACCCATTGTCGAGTGATGACAAGATTAGAGTTCACCCTCCAGGAACTCAAGCATCCTTGAAAGGAACCCCGACTAAGCTGGGTCAACTGTAGCCCACTGGGAATAATCGCCTCGCCAAAATGATCTACATCATTGAAAATTGTTTCTGTATACTTAGGCCCATCAATCACAGCTTCCTCAACTGATAGCCCCCCACGACTCGGAGCAGATCGGTGTGCGTTCATACCTCACCTGGCAAGATCGCTAAACAATCTCTACAAACGAACGATGCCTGTTATTTAGGATAGTGGATCGCTTTCATAAGGTACAACAGGGCGTATACAATGGATACGAAATCTCTTAGCCTCTTTAAAAAGATACTAGCCTTACTTCTACATAGCTACTCCTTTCCACTACTTAGCACTAAAAAATAGGAAAAATATAGGATCAGTCTATGGAGAGCTGATACAGCTGTCCTAAATCATTGATCAGTCTAGATATTGAGGCTGACAGGAGCTATGACTTTATAGAATGGCCAATATTCACAATTTTGTTTGTCATTTTTTGTTCCGATAGAATTTATTAGGTTTAAGAATCATGCCAAAAGCAGATGGTATCGGATTCAAATCATGTCGCCGAGTTAATTGTTTGATTTAAACGAAGTGTTGTATAACGCCATCTACAATGTTCCCAGTCACTTACCACGGCTTCGGGGTGTTCTCCATTGGATCTTAAGATTAGGTACGGGAACGAGTGTACAACCCATGCTAGACAAAGCTTGGATGCGTTGCAGCGAGGTCTAAGACATCCTACACTTCCTACACTCCGTTCTGGCCCACTGCTGCTGGAAAGCATTGGGGCTATCTGTTGCGGATGAGCTTTTTTCCTTGGGCGAGGTGTGCGACATTGGTTAACTTCAAATCTTGAACCGCTGGTTTAGAACGAGGTATCTATGGTTGAGCTCAATGGTGCCGCCGCCGTCAATGTTCCCAGGTCAAGCGTTCCCACACCAAATATTCCTGCGCCGGAGGGTTCTGGGCCGCCCAAGGGCAAACCTCGTCATATTGTATTGACCTCCCACCCCAGCCGTTCCGGGCAGCGAGGACTACCGATCCACTGGGGCGAGGCCGATCCGCTAAAGCGTGGCCCCATTGTGGCGACGGTGAGCGATCCCAGCCATCGCAACGCCATTGGCACCCATTCCGGTTCCTATGCGGTGTATCGTGCCTTGGCGGTGGCTAGTGGGGTGCTCCAGCCCGACCATCGGCCCGATCTGACGAATACGGCACCAGCGGTGGCCCTTGGCCCCCACCCCAGTTGGGCCGACCCCAGCAAGATTGTCTCCCTCGATCCCCTTGGGGCCATGGTGGGAGAGGTGTATCAGCCGTTGTTGGAGCAGGGCATCGACATTCGGCCCACCATCGCCATCACCCGCGCCCACATTCAAATGCCGGAACTCAACGAGGCGGTGCGCCAGGGGCGACTGGTGGAGGATGGCAAAATTATGAAGCCGGGGGGCGACCTGGTGGTGACGAAGGCCGCCGTGGAACCCGTGTGGTACTTGCCCGGAGTGGCCCAGCGCCTAGGGGTAAGCGAAGACGACCTGCGCCATGCCCTGTTTGAGCAAACCGGGGGGATGTTCCCAGAACTGGTGACGCGCCCGGATTTGAAGGTGTTTTTGCCCCCCATCGGCGGCATTACCCTGTACATTTTGGGGGATGTGGCCGCCATTGCTGACCCCAGCCGACCGCTGACCGTGCGCGTCCACGACGAATGCAACGGCTCCGATGTGTTTGGTTCCGACATTTGCACCTGCCGTCCCTACCTGGTTCACGGCATTGAAGAATGTGTGCAAACGGCGCAGAAAGGCGGCGCAGGGCTGATCGTCTACTTCCGTAAAGAGGGCCGCGCCCTGGGTGAAGTGACGAAATTCTTGGTCTACAACGCCCGCAAGCGCCAAGAGGGGGGCGACCGCGCCGATGCCTACTTTGCCCGCACCGAATGCGTGGCCGGAGTGCAGGATATGCGCTTCCAGGAACTGATGCCCGACGTGCTGCACTGGCTCGGCATCACCCGCATCGACCGCTTCATTTCCATGAGCGACATGAAGTACAACGCCGTGGTGCGCTCTGGCATTGAAATTGTCACCCGTGTGCCCATCCCGCCAGAACTCATCCCCCCCGATGCCCAGGTGGAAATTGAGGCCAAAAAAGCGGCGGGCTACTATACCGATACCGGAGCCCTCACCGACGAAGGACTCGCCCAGGTGAAGGGTCGGGGGCTGACGGAATAGGCCGGAGCCTTGCAGAATAGGAGGATCAGGAGGACGCCCCATGGTGCAACTATTTCCCCGCAATGCCAGCGATTTGTGCCTCAAGCAATGGACGGTGGAGGACTATCACCGGATGTTGAGGGCGGGCATTTTGTCGCCGGAGGATCGGGTGGAGTTGTTGGAGGGGCAGATTGTCGAGATGGTTCCCCAGAATCCGCCCCACGCCTCCCGCATTGACGATGGCGGCGACTACCTCAAAGCGCTGTTTGCCCAGCGGGCCAAGGTACGGGTGCAACTCCCCGTTACCCTAGCCCCAGGGTCAGAGCCAGAGCCGGATTTCGCCATCGTCCGCCCAGACCCAAACCGCTACCGAGATCGGCACCCCGGCCCCCAAGATATCCTGCTGCTGATCGAAGTCGCCGATGCCACCCTTACCCGCGACCGCACCCACAAAGCCGCCATCTACGCCAAAGCAGGCATCCCGGAATACTGGATCATCGACCTGCCACAGCGCCAGATGATCGCCTTGCAGAACCCCCAGGACAACACCTACCAACAGGAGCAAATCCTAGGGGCCAAGGACCAACGAGCCCCCCTCCAGTGCCCAGAGATAACGGTGGATCTGCGCTACCTCCTGCTGTAGCCGAAACCGTCCTTCGGGAAGACTCATGCCCTGCCCCCAATCCTCTTGAGAGGATTTCGGCTTTGAGCCCAGGCCTTTGAGTCCTGGGCTCCCCAGCCACAACCACCAGGGAGTGAACTCCCTGGCTGATCGCAAAAGTCTGCGGTCGCAGACTGAAGACGGATTTCAGCTCAATCGTGACTGTGAATTAAGGACGGTATTGATGCAGACTGCCACCGAAAACACCGCCCCCACAACCCAAACCGATCTAACCCAGCCCGCTGAGGTCGTCGCCTATCTGCAAAGTCCCCAGGCCATTCGGGAGCGCTGCCGAAGGCTCTACGCCCTGGCCGAGGCCGACCAACTCCACCATTTTCGCTTACACCCAGAGGCCCTACCCGCAACGGCGGACTATGTGCGGCGACTGATGGATCGGGCTTATCCCCAGGGTGATGTGCCCTTCCATTCTCGCTGGCGACATTTTGAGGTGGATGGCGTTTCCCGATTGGCCACCTTGGAACCTGGTTTATCTGAGTTCGCCCCCCTCGAACAGGCCCGGATCAAAATCGATTTGGCGGTGACGAGTGTGCTGCTGGATGCCGGAGCCGGGGCAACTTGGCGCTACGTGGAACCGGGAACGGGGCAGGTGTTTCAACGGTCGGAAGGCTTAGCCATCGCCAGCTTCCACAGTTTTGTACAGGGGCTTTTTTCGAGTCAACCCGATCACCCCTGGCAAGCGGACGCCCTCGGCCTCAGCCAACTTACTCCCGAACAACTCGGTGAAGCCTTCCAAGTCAGCTCCGAAAACCCGCTCTTGGGCCTAGTGGGTCGAGTTTCGCTGTTGCAAACCCTTGGCCATGCCCTGCAACAACAGCCCCACCTGTTTGGTGAAACCCATCCTCGCCCTGGGAATTTGGTGGATTACTGGCTGAGTCAGTCCGAGGATCAAACTCTCTCAGCGGTCACGGTACTGCACACCGTCCTGCAAGGATTTGGCTCCATTTGGCCCAGTCGCATCACCTTGGGCGGCGTTAACCTGGGCGATGTGTGGCCCCATCCCCAACTGCCGGATACGGGACTGGGGAGCCAACTCGTCCCCTTCCACAAGCTCTCCCAATGGCTCACCTATTCTCTGCTGGAACCGATGCAAGACCTGGGCCTCACCATCACCGATTTGGATCAGCTCACAGGCTTAGCGGAATATCGCAACGGGGGCCTTTTTGTGGATAGCGGCGTCCTCAGCCTTAAAGATTCTACCGATTTAGAGATTGCCCATCCCCCCAACTCGCCCTTGATCGTGGAATGGCGTGCTCTTACCCTCTGCCTGCTGGACGATCTGGCGGATCTCCTGCGTCAACAATTGCACCAATCCGCCACAGAGTTGCCCCTGGTCAAAATTCTACAAGGGGGCACCTGGGCCGCCGGACGCACTCTCGCCGCCAAAAAACGCCCCCATGGTGGGCCACCGATTACCCTAGCGAGTGATGGCACGGTTTTTTAGGGTGGTTGGGAATTCAAAATTCCAAATTCAAAGCAGATAGCCTCTCTGGATATCCCGTGCCCAAAAACGGAGAAGGCTAACGACAAAGTTGTGCGGCGGCAGATAAGCTTGAACATCCACCGATAACCCCTGTACCGTCCGCACCAACGCAGTGTTAGCTGGCTGGCAAAGGCACTACTCAGGCTTGGCATGGATCATCTGCTGGAGGGTGCAATCCGGTTTGTATCCAAAACCGTCTTGTTGCTCGAATAGAATCGTTTTCTGGATAGCGGTTATCATTCAAATCAAGACGCAGGCAAGTTGCGCGACCAATTGGTGTAGTTCCTGCTATAACAACACCTTGATCTAACCAAACAAAATGCTCCTCCCACTTCTGTTTACGAGGATCAAAAATAGGAACAATCTCCTGAGTATCTGGATCAATGCCAGCTACAAAGTTATATCGCCTCTCATTGCAACGACGACAGGCAAGTGCAAGATTATCAAGTTCATCAGAACCACCTAAAGATTTTGGAATGACATGATCAATGGTAAATCGATTGGCACTCAGCCGCTCTGGTGAATGACAATACTCGCACACATATTTAGCCCGCTCTCGAATGGCTTGCTTGAGTTCATCACTGATTGGCATTTTGAGCAGCAAGCATCGCGTTAATATGGGTAAAAATGCGATCTAACTCTCCGATCGCATCCAGCTCTGCAATTTCATCGGGCGTGATCTGATCGTTTCTTTTCTTTTCTAGAAGGTTTTCCATTTGCAGTTGAAGCGATTCACTGAATTTGAATAAATTCCAATCACCAACTTTCTCAAGTTGGATCTCATGGATTAAAGAAGATGGTTTATTAAGAGTTGTAACCATTTAGCCCCCATCGGATTAAATTTTTGCAAACCAATCTGTATCGACTTCCACTGACTCAATTACTGTGATCTTGACACCAAGCCCCAACTCTTTCAAGCGTTGGACTAACTGTTCCCCATCGATCAGATCGATCGGTGGTGCCCCATCTCGTGTTGCCTCCTTGAGCGCATCTCTAGTGAATGTGCCAGTCGTGATAAACAACCCTTTGTCAGTGCGCCCTTGCATGGCTCCACGAAAATCTCGAATCTGACCCGCTGTGACTGAACCTTGATAACGCTTACATTGAAAAAGAACATGAAAGCTTAGGAAACCATTAATTCGGGCAATGCCAACCCCATCAATTCCGCCATCACCAGATTTTCCTGTAACTTGAACTTGGATAAACCCAGACTCACGTAATAGACGTTGTGCTAAACGCTCAAATGCAGATGGCTCCAGTGTTAACAACATTTTGTGCAACTGTTGATGCCATGCTAACTCTTCCAGGGTTTCGATAGATTCAACCGTTTCAGTTGTTGGATCTGAAGGAACAGCCTTGCCCTTCTCTGTATCTCGAACAGCTTTAACAATTTCTTTAGCATCTAGGTCATCAGGATTAAGCGAGGTTGATACTAATGACCATACGCCACGTGCTGAATTCTGCAAAAGCCCGTATTTCTTTAAATAGGTACGGCTCCAAGCAAGACGGTACTCAACTTCACTTTGGGAGGTACTGCCATGTGAAATTTCAAGCACCTTATCCGGCAAGTTAAGAATTTGTACTACTTTGTCGTAGATTTCCTCAGTTGTACCAGACCCACCTAGAATTTGCAGAGCTTGGATTGTGGGTATGAACATTGAATCAAATGTTGGAACTGAGGAGGCAGATCGCTTCATACAGATGAGCCGATTTACAAAAATGCTGCTTTGTCAAATATAAATCGCTACTCACGATATGTAACTAATTTGCGATCGCTTAACATAGACATCCTATCGGTAATTTGGGTCTACACTCCAACCCAGAAACGAAGCCAGCTAACTACTTATTAGAGGGAAATTTTCCGCCTAATACCCCTATACGGGATCTTAGGTGGAAATCTGTCCGCCTAAATATCTCTGTGGGGATCTTAGGTGGAAAAATTTCAGCCTAAATGCCGAATATGGGATTTTAGGTGGAAAGTTTCAGTATAAACACCCGATACCCTGGGAGCCCTGTACCTTAAGATTTCCTTAGAAATAGTACAGATTTACCCATGGATGCATCGACTCCTCCGCCCAAACGACTGCTTGACCAAATGTGTGCCATTCGGCGGAAACACAGCTTGTACCCTACAGAGCAGACTGAATGCCGTTTAGAATGCAGAATTCTCAATGCCACAATCCATCGCACGGGTACACCGCAGTGCGTCTCAACCCATTCCTAGTCCCTAGCCTCTAATCCCCATGACCAACCTGCATCTCATCGACCATCCTCTAATTCAACACAAGCTCACCCTGATGCGGCGGGCAGAAACCAGTACAGCCAAGTTTCGCGCCCTGCTGAAGGAAATTAGTTTGCTGATGGCCTACGAGGTAACGCGAGATTTACCGCTGAAATTGGAGCCTATCGAAACGCCGATGGCCACCATGCAGGCTCCGGTGTTGGCCCCAGAGAAAAAGCTGGTGGTGGTGTCTACGTCGTCCTGGGCGTGACGGTGGAGGGGACGAAAACCCTCCTTGGCCTCTGGATTGGCGAGGCGGAAGCAGAGGGGGCTAAGTTTTGGCTTAAGGTGCTCACCGACCTCAAAAACCGGGGTCTGAAGGACATCCTGATAGCTTGCGTGGACGGTCTTACAGGCTTTCCCCAGGCCATTGAAGCCGTCTATCCCGACA
>JBBAWV010000083.1:0-21331 GCA_040396995.1 Nodosilinea sp.
CTACGGTTTGCTGGGCTGGGAATCGGGGTTATTCGATTAGGATTTGGTATCAGACAGATCGCCAATCGCCCAATCCAGTTCTGATCCAGTGGAGAAAACTGGTCTATCGCGATAGATGACCGTGGAAAGGGTCGGGCTAGACTACACTATCTAGGGCGACCTAATGCAGTGTGGGAGAGAAAACGGCCATGAAACGGCGAAAACTACTGGGGTATGCAGGTTCTGGGCTAGCGACCACCGTTGGGCTAGGGCTCATGAATCGCCATGTCGCCCAAGCCCAGCAGACCGACCGCCTCACCCTACGCAGCCTTGGCCACACCGCCTTTTTGTTTACCGGGGGTGGACGACGCATTTTATCGAACCCCTTCCGTCCACTGGGCTGCACTGCGGGCTTCCCCAACCCAGCCCAGCCCGCCGATATCGTCATGATTAGCAGCCGATTGTTCGACGAAGGCTACCTGAACGATCTACCCGACAACCCTAGGGTGCTAGCAGAACCGGGAGTCTACGACTTTGAGAACCTACGCATCCAGGGCGTGCTCACCCCCCATGATCGCGAGGGCGGACGGCGCTTTGGTAACAACACCATCTGGAAATGGACTCAGGCCGGAATCACCATTATCCACATGGGCGGTGCAGTCACTCCCCTGCGGGTAGAGGAACAAATTTTGCTCGGTCGGCCCGACGTGCTGCTGGTGCCCGTGGGCGGTGGCCCTAAAGCCTACACGGCAGAGGAAGCCGTCCAAGCCATTCAGGTGCTCCGTCCCAGAGTTGTCATCCCCACCCATTACCTCACAACCGCAGCCAGCGACACCTGCGACCTCAGCCCCCTCGATAACTTCCTCGCTCTGATGCAGGGCACCCCCATCACTCGCGCTCCCCAAGGTACTCTCTCCATTCGCCCCAGCGATCTCCCTAGCGAGGGAATGCGCATTCAGGTCTACCAATACCCCCTCGCCTAAAATCTAGGGGGCCGCGTTGGGCCACCTAGCCCCCCCATGCCTATGAACTAGGATGGCAGGGGATAGACCGATAAAGAGCCATGACCCGCAGCCCAGAGAGAGCCAACGCTATCGGACATTGCTTAGACGATGGCCGATGTACTAGAGCGCCTGAATCGGCTCCAGGAGAGTTCTGAATGCTGCTGGCTGCTTTCCTTTTGGGATCAAATGGATAAAATCGATCTGAGCACCCCGAAGCAACCGAGTTTCTAGCCATACCGATGTCCTAGGTATGGTCTAGCCACCCTTGGCCACGATGTCCGCCAGTTCTGCCTCAATGGCCTTGGTGCTAATCGCGATTTCGTAGAGTGACACGATCAACGACGCCGCCAGCAAGACCAAGGCCGACCCAAACAACACCTCCGCCAGCGGCACCTGATCTACAAACAGCGAAAACATCGACAGAGTACAGAAAATAAAGCTGGATACCCCCAACGCCTGCATCAACCGAATCAGGGCAATGCGGCGGCGCAGGTTAGCAATCTGCTTTTGCACCATCGCTTCAAAATAATCCCGCTCGGAACTGTGGAGTTGGCGAATCAACTGGGCCAGCACCAAAAAACGATTGGTGTAGGCCAACAGCAGTAGAGAAATCGCTGGAAACAGCAGGGCCGGGGTGGTGAGGGTGAGATCCATGGTGGGGAGAGACCCGAGTAAGAAAAATCCCTTCAAAAAGAAAGGAGAGGATACGCTGGTGTCCTCTCCTTGATTATGAGCCAGACAATGGTTCGTCAGACCGTTGTGGGTGTGGTGCATTGCTTCGCGAATACACCACTAGAACGCAGGCTTCAAGATATCGCGGGAGGTTTTGGTTACCTACTTCGAGACCGACGAAACGGCGAGGATAGCACGGCGCACCTGTGAGCGGTCGGCTGGCGGTAGGGCTAGTCTAATCGTGCTGGGGTTCAGCCACGACCACCTGCCCAATCCGCTTCATCACCTTCAGCACCTCATAGAGGTCATTCCCCGGATTGACCAAAGAAAATAGGCGAGAATTGGCGTACTGTGGCTGAGGTACCTTCGTCAACTTTAGAAACAAAAAACTCTGGCCATTGCTCAGCATGGCAAACGTAGGCTGCGCCGATTCGGGGTTGGCCAGCATATAGGTCAACGCTTGCCCCATCGCCACATTCACATCAAAATCACTGCGCTTCGCCTCTAGCACCAAGATCCAAAACCGATCCTTCAGCACCAAAACATCGATCCTGCCGCGAATCACCTTCCCCTCGTCCTCAGCGGCAATGTCAACGCTCACCTCCGACCGAATATGAAAGGGGTCATCGTAGAAGCCAGCTCTATCTAACAGTGGCGAAAGCACCACCATCTTGACGCTGTTTTCTAACAAGGGTGGGTTTTTTAGGAGACGTTTGAAATGGGTTTTCACCCGATCAAGATATTGTTTTTCTAGCTCGGTCAGTTCCCCTAGCCCCTGCGTCCATTCCCCAAAAAAGTCCGGCTGGGTTGTCTCCCGCAGGCCATAGCGCTCTTCGAGCAGGGCGATAGAGACTTGACTGGCCGGAATAACGCTGACCATAGCATCTTGCCAAGGGGACAGGGCGGGGCGGTGACAGGAGCCTGGGGCTAGGCACCGTAACCTACAGTTTAGCGTTATCGCCGCGTTTCCCTGAATCGGGACTTCCCGAAGTACAACCGACCGCAGGGCGGCATTGCCGCCTTTATGGATACCGTCCCGGCCCCAGACGATGGCGAAGCGGGCTGCATTCTGGAGGTCTTTAACGCCCTTGGCGAATCGGTGGATGTGGTGGCGGTGGTTTCAGCCCTAGGACTCATCTGCCACAATAGGCTGAGATGAAGTGGACATGGCCATGCGAAAGCAGATCGTTTGAGGTTCTGGTTGCCTACTTCGAGGCCATTGAGCAACAGTTGCTAACGTTGCCCAGCAAGGAGAACTCCCGGCCTGGAGAAACCATTACCCTAGAGATAAGTCGTCCAGAGGTTTAGCCATGGAAACTACCCCATTACTGACAAATGAACATGGCCAGGTTGTGGTTTTGCCTGTGGCCTTCCATCTCAACGGCACAGAGGTCTACATCAAACAAGTCGGCAATGCCATCGTCCTGCTCAGCACCGATCAGCCCTGGCAACCCCTGTTTGACAGCCTCAGCCACTTCACAGATGACTTTATGGCAACCCGCGAACAGCCGCCCTTGGAGGATCGGGAGCCGTTGTTTGAATGAAATACCTGCTCGATACCAATATCTGCATCTACATCATTAAACACAAACCGCCAGAAGTACGAGATCGCTTCAACAGCCATAGGCCGCTGGACATTGGCGTTTCTGCCATCACCGTGGCTGAGCTAGAGTATGGTGCCTACAGAAGCCAGCACGTTGAGGCCAACCGAGCCGCCCTTCAGCAGTTCTTACTACCGTTAGAGATTCTGGCCTTTGACCCAGCGGCAACCCAAGCCTATGGTCAACTTAGAGCTTTGCTGTCTCGTCAAGGTTCCATCATTGGGGCGATGGACATGCTGATTGCAGCCCAGGCCATCGCTCGGAATCTCATCCTCGTGACCAACAATACTGACGAGTTTCAACGCATTCCCGCATTGCGCCTAGAAAACTGGGTGAATCGATAAGCCTTATCTCGATGTTCGATTTTATACTGGGCAAAAGAAGATGCCTTCAGCTTGAATACCGAACTTTTTTTCTTATATTCCGCCAGTTGACGATCCCTGATCGATGTGAGATCCCTAAGTTAATCAGAGGCAGATCTACAATAAATTATCATTTTAGCTACATTTATATCAGTAATTCGCGCCACGGTGTTTCTTTGGCAATCGGGGGGATGTCCAACAAAAAAGGAGAGGACACACAGCGGTATCCTCTCCTTTGGATTATGAGCCAGACAATAATTTCGTCAGACTATGGTGACTACCCGTGAGTGTTGGGTTTCGCTTCGCTGCACCCAACCTACGAGGTCTGTCTTATGCGTGGGTGGCGACGTTGAGGGTGGTGGAAGTCAGACGCTCGTAGGTGGCGCGCATCTTCAGACCCACCAGCACCTGGAACAGGCCGCTGCCGTTGCTGGAACCGGGGTATTCGCGGTGCTTCAGCAGCAGTTCGGTCATTTCACCGTAGTACTTGGTGGAGGTGTTGCTCAGGTGGCTTTCGATGTAGATCATTTCTTCCAAACGGTCGAACTGACCATCCACCTCTAGCACCGAGACCTCGTGGCCGTAGTAGCTGTCGGGGCCGTAGTGCATCCGAATGCCGGGGTAGGAGCAGGTGAGCTTCCGTCCGCAGGGGATCCAGTCGATGGTGGAGCCTTCGTCGAACAGGTAGACGGGGTCGAAGCCTTCCACGCCTTCCCGCTGCATCAGGCGCACCCGCAGCACTTTCTTCTCTTCGTCGTTGGGGATGAGCTTGGTGGGCAGAATTTGAATCACCACATCGGCATACTGCTTTTGGATGTCGATGTAGGCTTCAAAGTCGGGACGACGGGCGTTGATGGAGGCCAGCACGTCTTCGTAGGTGTGGCCACGCTCGGCCATGTCGCGCTGGATCTTCCAAGCAATTTTTACCTCGTCGCTGATGTCGAGGTAGACGCTGAAGTCGATCAGGTCGCGAACGCGCTCGTCGTAGAGGGGGTGCAGACCTTCAATCACGATGATGCGGTTGGGATCAACCCGTTCGGGGGGATCCAGTTCGCCGGTTTCGTGGTTGTAGATGGGCTTGTCGATGCTCTTGCCTTCCTTCAGGGCTTTGATCTGTTCGTACATGAGATCAAAGTTGTTGGCGCGAGGATCGAGGGCGGTAACGCCAGCTTCTTTGCGCTGCTTACGGTCTAGGCTGTGGTAGTCATCCAGGCAGATGACGGTCATCAGCTCGGCCCCAAACAGGTCGCTCAGCCGTCTGAGGAAGGTGGATTTACCACATCCAGAGTCGCCCGCAACACCGATGAGAACTACTTTGTCTGGCTTGTTGATCATAGGTTCCCTCTATACAACTCCTGTTAAAGTCATGCAGTTTCAGCAAGGTGAGCAACGCTGAGCGCACCGAAACACCCCGCAACCCCCACGAAATACCCAAAAAAATATCTCGTAAAATGTGGCGCTTGTGAAGCGTAAATCCCTAAAATCCTCATAGCAAAGCCCCTCTATGGAGGTGCGGTGCTTAGAGCATCCAGGGCCATTCACGGCAGAGGTATTCCTACCTATGGCGGTCAGGAATACCTGAACCTAGCCCTCGATTCAGACTATAGACACGGAAGCCCCCATGGCTTAGGAGCCTTGCCCGTGGCGTCTGAATCGAGATTAATAAGTATTTCTACCGCTGTGAGCTGATCTTATCAGAAGAAAGTATCGCTCACAACTGAATTTCCGGGTGGTGGGGATCAAGTCCTTGGTTGGTGCATGGCTTCGCGTTGGCGCTAGCCTCGCCTTGCGTTATGCACCCTACGTTCCCTGGGCGGTGGGGATCAAGATTTTGGCCTACATTCCCATGATGCAGTAGCCAGAATCGACGTAGAGAATCTGCCCGGTCATGCCGCTAGAGAGGCCGCTACAGAGGAAGGCGGCGGTGTTGCCCACTTCCGTCTGGGTGACGGTGCGGCGCAGGGGGGCGATTTCTTCGACGTGGTGGATCATATCCAAAATCCCGCCCACGGCAGAGGAGGCCAGGGTGCGGATGGGGCCAGCGGAAATGCCATTGACTCGGATGTTGTTGGGGCCAAGTTCCGCCGCCAGGTAGCGCACGTTCATTTCCAAGGCCGCCTTGGCGATGCCCATGACGTTGTAGTTGGGCACCACGCGCACGCCGCCCAGATAGCTGAGGGTGACGATGCTGCCGCCCTCGGTCATCAGGGGTTTGGCTCCACGGGCGAGGGTGATCAAAGAATAGGAGCTAACATCGAGGGCCAGTTGGTAACCGTCTTTAGAGGTGTTGCTGAAATCGCCGGAGAGATCGTCGCGGTTGGCGAAGGCGAGGCAGTGGATGAGGATATCCAGCTTGCCCCATTCTTTTTCGATGGTGCTGAAGACTTCGGAAACCTGGGCTTCGTCCTGGACGTTGCAGGGCAGAAACAGACTGGGATTGAGGGGATCCACCAGATCCTTCACCTTGCCTTCCATTTTGCCCTTTTCGTCGGGCAGGTAGGTGATGCCGAGATTGGCCCCCGCCGCATGGAGCTGCTGGGCAATACCCCAGGCGATGGATCGGTTGTTGGCGATGCCCGTTACCAGGGCGTTTTTCCCAGTCAGGTCTAGCATGGTTCTCTGTTGTGATTCGCATCTTGGAGTCTACGGGAAATTGGTGCCTGTGGGTAGGGGATAGGAGGGGATGGGCCGATAGAATAGATGGGCTGAGACCTTGGAACCCATGGAAGTTATCCCCGCCATTGATCTGCTGGAAGGCCGTTGTGTGCGCCTGTATCAGGGCGACTATGCCCAGTCGGAGGTGTTTGACGACAACCCGGTGGCGGTGGCGCGGCAGTGGGAAGAGCAGGGGGCAACCCGGCTGCATTTGGTGGATCTGGACGGGGCGAAGTCTGGCAAGCCGGAGAACTGGCAGGCGATTGAGGCCATCACGCGGGCGGTGAGTATGCCCGTGGAGGTGGGCGGTGGCCTGCGGGATCGCGACCGAGTGAAGGCTTTGTTTGACTTGGGGGTGCGCTACGCCATTTTGGGCACGGCGGCGATTGAAAATCCCGATTTGGTCAGCGATCTCAGCAGCGAGTATCCCGGTCAGATCATCGTCGGCATTGATGCAAAGGACGGCAAAGTGGCCACGCGGGGCTGGCTGGATATTTCCGAAGTGGATGCCGTGGATCTGGCGCAACACATGGAGCAACGGGGAGCCGCCGCCGTGATCTATACCGACATCAAGCGCGACGGCACCCTAAAAGGCCCGAATATGGACGCGCTACGGACGATGGCTGAGTCGGTGACGATGCCCGTGATTGCCTCCGGTGGGGTGGGTGCCCTGCGGGATTTACTGTCGTTATTGGCGCTAGAACCCATGGGCGTATCAGGGGTGATTGTCGGGCGTGCCATTTACACCGGGGACGTGAACTTAAAAGAAGCCATCCGGGCGGTGGGGGATGGCCGTTGGCAGGATGTGCCCCCGAATTTGGGCAATTCGGCTTGGGGGTAAGGAACCCTTGCTCGCCGACAAATTCCATTCCTTCGGCAGCAAGCTTGGCGGATAGCCCGTCCCCCATGGCGTAGGCCGAAGCCTTTAGGGTAAGATGCAATCCCCTGTATCCCTAAGAGTTTGACCCATGGCACCCCAGCGCGTTTTTTCCGGTACCCCATGGGAAACGACCGTGGGCTATTGCCGTGCCTTGCGGGTAGGAGCACAGATTTTGGTGTCAGGAACGGCTCCCAACGATGGCCAGGGTGGCACCTATGCGCCGGGAGATGGCTATGCCCAAACCCACCGCTGTTTAGCGATTATTGAAGCAGCCCTAGGAGAACTGGGGGCCAGCTTGGCGGATGTGGTGCGCACCCGCCTATACGTGACGGATTTGGATCAGTGGGAGGCCATCGCCAAGGCCCATCAGGAGCGGTTTGGCGATCATCCTCCGGCCAGCACTCTGGTGAAAGTGGCGGGGTTGATTAACCCGGATATGGTGATTGAAATTGAGGCTGAGGCCTATTGTGAACCCGTTGCCCTGGCCACGCCACCGGAAGCCCCAGCCATGACCCGCCGCGCCATCTTTGGACGGCCTATCCAGCCCAGCACCTACCCCTATGGCAGCACCTACCCACCCACCACCGCCCAAGACCTCGACGAAGGATGCTTAGACTAGGGTGGTTAGGGCGAATGGGGGTTAGGGTGAACACGGGTTAGGAGGATTTGTCTGCGTTATGGCGTCATACTAAATCCGGCTTGTTTACCCCCGGTATCATCCGTGGGCGAGGAGACCTCGCCCCTACCGTTTGTTGGGTCGGGAATCGAGGTTTCCTAATTCGGATTTGGGGTCACGATTCTAAACGTCCTCACCTCCTGTTCGGCGGGGCAGGTAAAGGCCATAGGGGCTTGGGTTCTAGGATGGGTAAAGGTGAGCCGATGGGCCTGGAGCCAGTAGCCCAGATCTCCTGGCACTGGGATGGCCTGTCCGGCGGGGATGTTGGTGAGGTTGGGTTGCCCGCCCAGGCCATAGAGGGGGTCGCCCAGCAGAGGATAGCCCGCCGCCGCCAGGTGAATCCGAATTTGGTGGGGGCGTCCGGTGCGAATGGTGACCTCTACCAGGTTGGCCACAGGAGAACGCTGGATGACGCGACCCTGGCTGAGGGCAAAGCGGCCCTGGGGGGTGGCCGCATAGACCTGGCCCAACCAGGGATGATCCACCGGGCCGATGGGGATAGTGAGGGTGAAGGTATCGGGCAACTGCCCTGGTGCGACAAGGGCGCGATAGGTTTTGACAATGTGGTGGGGCGCGTTGGCATCCTGGGCCGTGGCGGTGTCCTGCCGCAGTTGATGGCTCAACACCGAGCGAGCGAGGGGAGATCGGGCCAGCAGCATGAGCCCAGAGGTGCCCCGCCCCAGACGATGGATGGGAACAGGGGTGTGGGTCGGGTATCGCCGCTGCAGCTGGTGAAGCAGGGTGTGGGTGAGGAATGGCCCCCCTGGCAACACGGGCAACCCGCTGGGTTTAACCATCACCAGCAGATCAGCGTCTTCGTAGATGACCTCAAAGGCGAGAGGTACTTGGGGCTCGGCCCAGGGCGGACGGTGGTACTCCAGCCGATCCCCAGCGACAAGGGCTACATCAGCCCGAATCACCGCCCCGTTGCGATAAATCTGCCCTGCCTCCAGCCGTTGCGCCCATTCCTCCCGGCTGGAATGGCGATAGCGGTCGGCATAGTAGGTCAACGCAGAAACTCCGGCTTGGGCCACCGTAAGGGTGTCTTGGTAGACCCAACCCTGATTGACCGCAGGCCCCTGACCTGCCGCAGGGTTCCCCCCGTTACCCGCCGTTTTCAGCGATTCCAGCGATTCCAAGGATTGCACCGTGCGATGGAAGACTAGCCCGATAGCCCTGCCCGACTGGGGTATTGGCGCAGCAGGGAGAAAAACTGCTGGCTATTGAAACTGCGGGGATCCATCCGGCTGTTGGATCGGTCTACGGCTTGGTGAGTGGTAATGCGGTTATCGGGGATGGTGGTTTGGGCTAGCAGCCAAGCCAGGGAGGTGTATTGGGCCGGGGTGTAGCCGCTGTGGCTGCGACGATTGTTCATGCCGTCACCGGGGGTTTCGAGGGAAACGTGGTAGGCAAAATTATTCACCGAGGGGGGAAAGTTGGGATTGGTGCGGACGGTTTCGGGGCCATTGGGGCCGTTGAACACCGAGTTACCCGCGCCAAAGGCCCGTTTTTCCGGCGGCACAATGTAATAGATGGTGCCATCGCGGCCAATCAGGGCGTGGTAGCTGATCTGATCGGCATCACGGGGATGGTGGGTACGGAAGAGATTGATGGCGCTCTGGGCCGAGCCTACCGTTTCGTGGAGCACGGCAATGAAGTCATGGGTGACGGGGTTTCCACTGGCATCGGTGGCGAATCGATCCCCATAGTTGCTGGGATCGGCGAGGGCCATTACCTGGCGCGGGGTGGATTGGGCCAAGAGGAGATCCTCGGCTGGTTTAAAATCCGTGGGGCCAGCCTCCAGAGCTTTGCGGGGTTCTAGATCCTGAACCAAGGGCAATGGGGGCAACCCCATCACCGATGACGGGGGGTGTAGGGGAACCGTAGCCTGGGCCGGACGATGAGCCCAACCCGTAGCGATCACCAGCGCAATACTCAACAGCCCAATAATCCAGCGGCGAGTCATGGCAAGCAGCGTCCTTTTGTCCTAGGCGATGGGGCAAGGAAAATCCACATTGACTATAGCGCTGGCTTGGCCCTTTGGGAAATCGCTATGGCCATTGCTTTGAGCCTGCCAAAGGCGCTGGCTTGGATCGCGAGGGGAAAAAGGATGCACCTAAAATGCCCCTGATTGACCGACCCAATAGGCCGTCAAATCCCTCTGGAGAGGGGCTAGAGGGGGGAGGGCCATGAACGTTGGTCAGACAACCGGGCAATGGCCTAGGTTTGTTTAATCAGTTTAGTCTGCTATTCATTAGGGGCAAGACGCTCTGGATGTTAAGCTAATCACGCCTCTGGCAAGGGTTTCAGGTTTTCAAGTACAGAGCGTTTTACCCTTTGGGGTTCAGGGCTCTCCGTAATTTGGCGGTTGTGCCCCTGGGTAATGTGCGGGTACCCCAACGAGGACTCAATCGAAATCACAGCTCTTTATTACAAGGCAAAGGGGCTGGTTATGGCACAAGGAGATGTATGGCTGGTTGAGTTGTGAACCTAAATCATTGTTTTTTAACCTTAGTAACTAATCCTTCCTGGCTCGATGGAGTGGCTTAGCATTGGCGTTACTATAGGCAAGTCACGGATGCTCCTCAAGTACCTTTTACCTAGTTTTAATTGAATAAATGTCATCGTCACCACGATTTATGGATGTTGAGGTTGCCCTGGGGATTGTTAAAAAAATTCTCGCTCCCCAGCAGTTAAGCTACGTTGAAGAACTCGTTTTTGTGCGTACCTGGCAAGATCAGTTGTACCGCGAAATGGCTATCGAAACGGGCTATGAGGAGGGCTACTTAAAAGATATTGGATCTCGTTTATGGCAAACTCTATCCCAACGCCTCGGCTACCCAGTTAGCAAAAAAAGGCTGCGATTTATCCTAGCGGAGGTGGCCAACCAGTCGGAAGGAGCCCAGAAGGGGACAGCGCCTACCATGGTGCCCAAGGCGGTGGCAGAGGGGCGGCTGGAGTTTCCAGGATCGCCCCTGCCTTTCGAGTCGGCCTGGTATGTGGATCGCCCCCCCCTGGAAGAGATGGCCAGTGCGGCCCTACAACAGTCGGGTAGCCTGCTCCGCCTTAAGGGAGCCTGGGGCATGGGCAAAACCTCGTTGATCAACCAACTGTTGGGGCGGGCGCAACAGTTGGGGATGGCACCGGCCCTGGTGGATATGCGGCAGGCCGATGCTGCCCTCTTTGAGGATTTTGATGCCTTTTTGCGCTGGTTTTGCTGGGCCCTTAGCCAAAAGCTTAACCTCAACCTCAAGGTGGATGACCATTGGTTTTCTAGTGCGGGCAGCAAGCTCAGTTGCACGACCTTCATCCAAGATCAGGTACTTAGCCGTATCGATACCCCCCTCGTGCTGGCCATCGATACCCTGCACCATTTGGCGGAGTATCCCTCCATCGCCAGCAACTTTTTCGCCATGCTGCGATCCTGGTACGAGCAGGCTCGGTCTAGCCCAGAGTGGGGCAAGCTGCGGTTGGTGATGGCCTACGCCGCCGAGATCGATCTGCCCCTGCAAACCCATCAATCGCCTTTTAATGTGGGTCTGCCCCTCGATCTGCCCCTCTTCACGCCAAACCAAGTCAACGATCTCGTCCAGCGCCACCGCCTCGACGATTTTGGCGTCACCAACGCGGATGTATCTGCCTTGGTGGCACGGGTGGGTGGGCATCCCTACCTGCTACAGCTGGCTTTTTATTGGCTTCAATCGGGCCATTTAACCGTGCAGCAATTGGTTGACCAAGCCGACTCCGATGAGGGCATCTACCGCGAGTATTTGCATCGGCTATGGCTGATTTTTCAGCAGTCCCCCGATCTGCAATCGGCTTGGCAGCAGGTACTTGGTAACCAGGATCCTGTCCTCCTCTCTGCGCCCTTGGCCCATCGGCTAGAAGCCATGGGTTTGGTACATATTGAGGGCGGGCGAGCCAAGGTACGGTGTGCCCTATGTCGCGATTATTTCACGGCCCTCTATGCTGATCTTTAGGCTGGCCTTGAGTTTTTTGAGTCCCATTTTTCAGCCTTTTTAGCCCTCCTCAAATTCGCTTTCCTCGGTTCGACAAATCCCCAGAAGACCGACGCTGGTTCCCTTTATGGACTGAGTGTGGCCCATTCTCCCCCTATCTCCTGCCCGACGTGACCGTTCGTCCTTTGCGATACCCCTATCAGGTCGGTGGTAGCCTTGCTGCCGATGCCGAGACCTACGTGGTGCGGGCCGCTGACCAACAGCTTTTGGACAGTCTGTTGGCGGGGGAGTTTTGCTATGTCTTCAATGCCCGCCAAATGGGCAAATCCAGCCTTAGAACACGGGTACGCCAGCGCCTAGAGGCGGCGGGACATCGCTGTGCCTACCTGGATATGACCGAACTGGGCAGCGATCAAGTCTCTCTGGAGCAGTGGTATCGGGGCGTGATGGTGGTGCTGCTGCGGGAACTGCGCTTGCTGGGACAAATTGACATCAATGCCCGCTGGCAGGAGTGGGCGGCGCTCCCCATGGTGCAACAGTTGCGGCTGTTGATGGATGAGATTTTTCAGCAGTTGCCCCACAACCGCCTGTTCATTTTGGTGGACGAAATCGATAGCGTGCTCAGCCTCGATTTTCCGGCCAACGACTTCTTTGCCTTCATTCGCGCCTGCCACGAACAGCGGGTTCACCAGGCCGACTATGGCCGTCTCACCTGGGGGCTGTTTGGCGTTACCACCCCCTCGAATCTGATTCGCGACCCCCAGCGCACCCCCTTCAATATTGGCCGCACTATTGATCTCCAGGATTTTTCCCCGGCGGAAAGTTACCCCTTGCTGGCAGGCTTTGGGCCACAGGTGCCCCATCCAGAGGCGCTATTGGCCGAGATTCTCCACTGGACGGGGGGCCAACCCTTCCTTACCCAAAAGCTCTGTCAGCGGGTGATGACCCTTGCCCAAGCCAGCCCCCAAGCCCCGTTGCCGATTCCGCCGGGGGGAGAGGGGCCATGGGTGGAAGCCCTCGTAAAAGACCACGTTATCGACCACTGGGAAAGCCACGATAACCCTGAACACCTCCGCACCATCCGAGATCGCCTACTCTGCGACGAGCAACGCACCCCCCGCCTGCTGGCCCTCTACCAACGGGTGCTAAACCAGGGGCAGGTGCCCTTCGACGGTAGCTCGCCCCAGCGGGAACTGCTGCTTGCGGGACTGGTGGCCCAGGTGGAGGGGGGCATTCGCGTAAAAAACCCGATTTACCGGGCGGTGTTTTCGGAAGCCTGGATTCAAACCCAGTTGGACAGTTTGCGACCCTACGCCCAAGCCCTCAATGCCTGGGTGGCCTCTGGCTATACCGACGACTCGCAGCTGTTGCGCGGCAAGACCCTGCGACAGGTGTTGGATTGGGCCAAGCCCCAAACTCGGCGGTTGGGAGATTTAGACTACCGTTTTTTCCAGGCCAGCCAGGAGGCGGAACAGCGGCGGATTCAGCAAAACCTAGAAAACGAACGCCTCCAGTCCGAAAACCAAAGTCTGCGGCAAGCACGGCAAGTGGCTAAGCTCAAAACCGTGCTGCTGGGGGTGGTCTCTACGGCCCTAGTGGGTGCCCTGGGCTTGAGTTGGATCATTTGGCAGCAGTATCAGCACAGCCAACTGGGCGAGGTGAAGGCGCTGATCTCCTCCTCTAACGGGCAGTTCGCCTCCCACCAGCAGTTGAATGCCATGGTGGAGGCGCTGCGGGCCTACCGTGCCCTAGAACAGGTACACTCCCCTGGGATAGACCTGCTCGATGGGGTGAATGCGGTGCTAAACCAAACCGTCTTTGGCAGCAACGAACGCAACCGCCTTACGGGGCACCGGGGGGGCGTGCTAACGTTGGACATCAGCCCCGATGGCCAATGGATCGCCACGGGCAGCAACGATAGAACCATGATTCTGTGGGCTAGGGATGGTCGCCTTGTCCACCGCCTAGAGCACCAAAATACGGTGCATCGGGTGGCCTTTACTGCCGATTCCCAGCGGGTGGTGACCGGGAGCCTAGACGGCACGGTGCAGGTGTGGGATTTGGAGGGTCGCCAGGTGCAGCGGATCCAGGCCCACGATCAGCCCGTGTGGGGGGTGGGCACTAGCCCCGATGGCCAGTGGATCGCCTCGGCAGGGGGGGATCGCACCGTGAAGATTTGGCGCACCGACGGCACCTTGGCCCAAACCCTGCCCGCCACCAGCATTCCTTGGAACGTGGTGTTTAGTGCCGATAGCCAAATGATTGTGGCGGCGGTGGTGAATAGCACCGTCCAGCGCTGGCGCATCAATGGGGAACCCCTATCGCCCTTGGTGGGCCACCAAGCCGGGGTGTGGGATGTGGCTTTTTGCCCCGGTCGCAACCAGATCGTTTCCGCTAGTTCCGACCGAACGGTGAAGGTGTGGGATGAGGATGGCCAGCTTTTATACACCCTCACCCCGCCGGACGCCGCACCTTTGCTGGGGATAGCCTGTAGCCGTAATGGCGCGTTTATTGCCGCCAGTGGCAAGGATGGCAAGGCCTATATCTGGCAAGGTGATGGCACCTTTATTCGTACGTTGCGGGGGCATCGAGCCACCATTCGCGATGTTGCCCTAGGGCCAGATGGCACCTTTGCCGCCTCCGCCAGCGATGATGGCACCGTGCGAATTTGGCAGCGCAACCTGTACCTGATGCGAGAACTCCCAGGCCATACTGACACCATTTGGTCGTTAGTAGTCAGCCCCGATGGCCGCACCTTTGCTTCTATGGGAAGTTCCAGACAAGTACGGCTCTGGCGAGATTTAGAACCTCTACATTCGCTGGTATTCGACCCCAGATCAGGCAGTTTTGACCCCACCGGAAATTTCCTGTTGACCGCCAGTACCGCAGGCTTGCACCGTCTTGCCATCAATGAGGCGACCCTCCCCGCAACCCCTGCCCCCTGGCAACCCGACACCACCCTCGGCAGCGGCTTTGGGCTATCGGTCTATGCGCCGCCGAATCCTACCCCAGATCAGCCCTCCTTCCTCCTGGCCGTGGGTACCGATGACGGCAGCATTCAACTACGGGATGCCACCGGGGCAAATCTGATCCAGTTCAAGGCCCATAGCTCCCGCATTTGGCAACTCGCCTTTAATCCCCAAAAGCCGATCCTAGCCTCCGCTAGCGAGGTGGGTAGCGTGAAACTGTGGTACACCGATGGCACCCTAATGGCCACCCCCATCAGCGATGCCGGAGCGGTGTGGGGCGTCGCCTGGAGCCCCGATGGCCAACGTTTGGCCGCCACCAGCCTAGACGATACCCTCTACCTCTGGACTTACCCCGATGGCCCCCTCCAGGCAATTCCTGGCCAAAGCGACGGCCTAACGCGGGTTGCCTTCAGCCCCGACGGCCAAATCATCGCCACCGGGGGCGTTGATGGATCCGTGAAACTGTGGTACACCGATGGCACCCTCAGAACCATCCTCCCTGGCCAAGGAGGTATCATCACCGCCCTGGCCTTCAGTGCCACGGGAGACGCGCTCTACTCCGGTAGCGACAATGGCCAACTGATCGTCTGGGACGTTGAGCAAATTATGACCCTCGATTTTGTCGCCTATGCCTGCGATTGGATGCAAGACTACCTCCGCAATGGCGAGGGTCTCAGCCCCCAGGATCGTCAAATGTGCGACTTCTAGCGACCCTAGCTTTCTTTCTGGCTAAGACTCCGTGGAGCTAGGATTTGGGGTGGCGACGGATTGACCAATGCGAGGTTCTGTCCCTGCTAAAAGGCGCTGGATATTGCCCCGGTGGCGCAGGATCACATAGCCGCCGCCGAGGATCGCCACCAGGATGTAGGCCAGGGGTTGCCCCGTCACCACCATCAGAATCACCGCCGCCAGGGCTGCCAACATGGAACCCAAGGACACAATGCGGCTAAGGGCGAGGGTAAGGCCAAAGACCCCTAGGGCACCCAGGGCCACGGGCCACGCCATCGCCAGCAGCACCCCCAACCCAGAGGCCACAGACTTGCCGCCCGTAAATCCCAGCCACACGGAACGGCTATGGCCTAATAGCGCCATCAACCCCGCCAGCATATCCACCCAGGGTTGGGTCAAAACCAAGCTATCTCCACCCAAGCGGGCTAGCAGCAGCGGGAAAAGCCACTGGGCCATCCACACCGCTGCACTGCCCTTCAGCAAATCCACCCCAAACACCACTAAGGCGGGGCCTTTGCCCACGGTACGCAGCACATTGGTGGCCCCGGTACCGCCAGAGCCATAGTCTCGGATGTCAATGCCCTTCAGGGCTTTGACCAGTAGGTAGCCCGTGGGGAAGGATCCCAACAAATAGGCCAAGACTAGGATGACCAACAGCGCCACAATTGCCAATGCTCTACGCCCTTCAAGCGTTCATCAGTAACAGTTTAGGGCGAAAGGTGGGGGCTTAGTCTTAGGTTTTGGAAAAGGGCCGTTAGGGGGATGGGGGATAGGGAGACTCAGTAGATCGCAAAGTCCCTAGATCGCAAAGTCCCTGCCCCCTCACCCCCAGCCCCTCTCCCACGAGGAGAGGGGAGCCGGAAACCGCCTTTTAAGATACAAGGGTGAGGGCTGGCTCGCAGCAAAAGAGCGCGTTTGTGATCTACTGAGACTGTGAGATGGCTAGAGTAGGGCAGGGGAGGATTTTAGGGCATCGAGGTCGATCTGCTGGAGTTTGGCGTAGGCGTTGTCGATGGTGCGTTGGCCGCGCAAAAATCCGGTGTTGGCGGCGGGGCAGAGGTGGGTTAGGGTTTCCGGTGAAAAACGGGTCTTGAGGGCTTCCACCTGGCGCAGGTGGCGGGGCCAATGGAAGGTTTTGGAAAAGCGTAGGGGTTCGGGTTGGCCTTGGCGGTTGGGCAACAGGTGCCGCCCGGTAAACAGCACACCGCCATAGCGGTCGTAATGCACACAGGCGGAACCGGGGGAGTAGCCCGGAGTCCAGAGGGCTTCCATGTGGGGGGTAAATCTAAAGTTTTGTTGAAAGGTGGTCGTGGGAGTATCCGGTAGCAAATAGGCCTCCTGCTCTTGGATCACCACCTCGCAGCCTAGGTGTTTTTGCAGAGCTGCCGCCTTGCCGATGGCCGTTCTGTGGGTAATTACCAGCCACCGTACACCGCCCTGTTCGGCCAGAAATTGCCGGGTGATCTCATCCCAGGGCGGCGCATCAACTAGGAGATTTTGCGGAGATCCCTCGGAGTCTTTATCTACAATAAAGTAGGCGGTTCCTCCCAAGGTGTCTCGATTGGGCGCGAAGGCGTAGAGGGTGTCAAAGACGGGGCGCGGCGGTTTAGATGCCGCAGACAATGGGGAGAGGGCCATAGGACGCGATAGGATTTGACTCGATGGCGGGCGCAGAACAGTGCAACGTTGGGAAGCCTATCTTAGCGGTTGTTGATCCCCTTTCCCAAATTCGGCTTTGGCCCGCCCCGCTGCCGAATGGATTCGCCACCGCCTTGTCTGGTCTCGGTCAGATTACCTTGGAGTAATCCAACGAATAAAACGTCCAGCCTTTGCTCTCATCCCCCAACCCCTCCTCCCTCAGGAGAAGGGGAGCCGGATTTAGAACCCCTCTCCCTCAGGGAGAGGGGCAGGGGTGAGGGTAGAGAGCGATTACAAAGGGATGGTTATTTTCATGGAGTACTCTTGCTGCCTACGGTTGCCCCTGCTGTTAATGGTTGGTTGTCCATGCTTGTGTTTTGGGTTTTGTTGCTGCTGCTCGGTCTGTTCACCTTTGCCACGGTTCAGCAAAGTGTGGGAGCCATCACCCGCACTCCCGTTTGGCTGCTGTGGCTGGTGATGATGATGCCTGCGTTGGTGTTGGCGGGCTGGGCGCTGGTTCAAGGCCCAGATAAGCCGCTGCCCCTAGGGGTGTTGTTGGGGCTGTTTGTGCTGTGTCCGCTGCTGTATTGGGGGTTGGTGCAGTGGGGCCGCAAACCCTTGGGATCCGGGTCTCCTGCCGCCGCCCCGTCCAAATCCCTGGCTGAATCCTCGGCTGAAGCTACCGCCGCCCCGCCCAAGCCACCCCTGCGCCCCATCGACAAGGAGGAAGAAAGCGCCCTACAAGGCTGCTTCCCCTGGTCGGTCTACTACTTGCAAAATATTGAATATCTGCCCCAGGCGATGATCTGCCGAGGACAACTGCGCACCTCCCCCACCGAAGCCTACGAAACGGTGAAGGAGAATGTGCGGCGGCAGTTTGGCGACCGCTTTCTGGTAATTTTCCAGGAAGGAATGCAGGGAAAGCCCGTGTTTGCCCTGGTCCCCAATCCCCAAACCCAGCAGGCGCAAGGCACCTCTAAAGCCACCACTCGACCAGGGCTGGCCTTGGGGCTGTTGATCGTGACACTCATGACCACCACCGCCGCCGGAGCCAGACTCATGGGCCTCACCGAAGCCCAACAGCAGGCCGATCCCAGCCTAATTTGGCAAGGATTGCCCTACGCCCTCGCCCTGATGGTCATCCTAGGCTGCCACGAAATGGGCCACTACCTCACCGCCCGTCGCTACCGCATGGATGCCACCCTGCCCTACTTCATTCCCTTCCCTTTTTTCCTGGGCACCTTTGGAGCCTTCATTCAGTTGCGTTCTCCGGTGCCCCATCGGCGGGCCTTGTTTGATGTGGGCATTGCTGGCCCCCTGGCGGGCTTGGTGGTCACCCTACCGCTGCTGATTTGGGGCTTAACCCAGTCCACTGTTGTCCCAATTCCCGAAAGCGGGTCTAGCCTACTCAGCTTCGAGGCCGTTAATCCCACAGCCTCAGTGTTGCTGGCCCTGTTAATTAAGTTGACCCTAGGTGCCCAGGTGGGTCTAGAACAGGCCGTTCACCTGCACCCCGTTGCAATTGCCGGATGTCTGGGCTTGATCGTCACCGCCCTTAACCTCATGCCCGTGGGTCAGCTCGATGGTGGCCACATCGTCCACGCCATGTATGGCCAACGGGCCGGGGCGATCATCGGCCAAGTGGCGCGGCTGTTGGTGTTGATGTTGGCATTCATCCATTCTGAACTGCTGATCTGGGCGATTCTGCTGTTCTTCATTCCAGCGGTCGATCAACCCGCCCTCAACGACATCAGCGAATTGGACAGCCGCCGCGACCTCCTCGGTCTTTTCGCCCTGGCCCTGCTGGTGCTGATTGTGCTGCCCCTCCCTGGCCCCTTCGCCCGACTACTATTTTAGGCTCAGTAGATCACAAAGTCCCCATAGCCCACCCTCCGGGAAGCAAGCTACACCCCTAGACCCTCTCCCAGGAGGGTGAGAGCCAGAGAGGGCCAGATTAGAGCAGTAGAGCAAGTTTGCGATCTACTGAGGTTCGCTTGAGAGCGGCGGTGCAAATTTTGCAAGGCCCGCTATACTGGGCGGCTATACCGTCGTAGACCATGGTGGCCGGAAGTGATGAGCCAAGATCTTACCCAGTGGATTGCCGAGGTGCGCACCCTTCAGCGCCAATTGGCCGATACCCGCCGCGAACGCGACCAAGCCCACAACAGCGCCGCCAACTGGCGGCGACTCTACGAACATGAAGCCCGCCAGCGTCGCCAAGAGGCCGAGCAGTATCAGGCTCAAATCGCAGACCTGCTCCAGCGCCTAGAGGAACAGAAGGGTGCCCAAGCCGAAGCCCAGACCCTCGCTGAGGGGCTAGAACAGGCGGACTCGATGGCTAGTCTCGAGGGGCAGCTCACGGCCTTGGTGCAGCGCTGCCACCAGTTAAACCAGTCTCTCAATAGTGAACGCCAAGCCCACGACCACACCCGCCAAACCCTGATCGCGGCCCTCGGTGACACCTTCGACATGATCAAGCTCGAACCCTCCCCAGCGGTGCGACCTACACCAGCCGCCTTATCCACCGCTTCATCGCGCTAGGTGCTAGCCAAGCAGAATGCTAAAGGCCACCGGAGAGACCATTGGTTATCCTATAGGCAATTACGGCCTACCATTCCGTTATTTAAGGAGTCTCCACCATGAGTTTATTAGGTAATATCATCTGGCTCATTTTCGGGGGATTTCTGGCGGGTTTGGGCTATATTCTGGGCGGCTTGCTGCTCTGCCTCACCATCATCGGCATTCCCTTTGGCCTGCAAGCGATCAAACTGGGCACCGCCACCATGACCCCCTTTGGTCGCGAAATCGTAGAGGACGAAAACCCCAACGGTGTCCTGAATATCATCCTGAATGTGCTGTGGATGATCTTTGTGGGTTGGGAAATTGCCCTTGCCCACCTGGTTCATGCCGCCATTTTGGCCATTACCATCATTGGTCTGCCCTTTGCCAAACAACACGTCAAACTGATTGTGGTGGCGCTCTTTCCCTTTGGGCGTCGCTTCCAGCGCATTCAGTCCTAATGCCTGATATTCTGACAGCTTGATAGTCTGTCAGCCGGATATTCCGCTGTAATCATGGCGACTCCCCCAGCCCCCCAGCCCTTCCCCTACGATGCCCCCCTGCGGCAACGGATGACCCAGGCCCACATCGCCAGCTATCGTGCCCTAAGCCAGCAGGCGGGGCTGTCGCGTTCCAGTCTCGATCAACTGCGACGGGGGCAAATTGGGAAAATGCGGCTAGAACAGGTGCAACGGATCAGTCACGCCCTAGGGGTATCCGTGGCCGATTTGATCGCTCAGTTTGCCGATTCAGTGGCCTCTCCAGATTCAGCCCCAGATTCAGCCCCAACCCCGACCTCAGTTTCAACCCCAATCCTAACCCCAACGCTTAGTTCCGCCACCACCGCCACCATCGCCGCCCTACGCCAGGAGTATGAGCGACTGCGGCAACAGATGGCCAGTCAGGAGCAGACGATTCGACAACAGGTGCAGCGGGAAGCCCTGACGGTGATGGAATCTTGGCTATTGATGTGGCCCAATGCTGTGCAGGCGGCGCAACAAAAGCCCGATCTACAGGCCAGCAAAATCCTGCCCCTCACCCGTCCCCTCCAGGCGTTGTTGCAAACCTGGTCGGTGCAGCCCATTGGTGCCGTGGGGGAAACGGTGCCCTACGACCCGCAACTTCACCAGCCGGAACGTCCTACACAACCGGGGGAACCCGTACAGGTGCGCCATGTGGGCTACTGGCATGGGGATTGCCTCCTCTATCGTGCCAAGGTGATCCCTGTCGAGTCATCTCAAGGTTAAGTGACCTGGACACTAAGTTGCCGGAAGGTTAAGTGATCTGGACGCTAGGGTGTTGAAAGATTAAATCCAAGAGCCGTTCCGTAGAAGTACGGCCCTAGGATCGTGAAGTCACTCACAAAATGGACAAAGAAATGTAAAAATTCAGATTTTCTTCCGTTTGAATACAGAACTAGGGAACCGTTTGGGGAATGATAGGGACGGGTCAGCCAAGCATCGGGCTAGCCCAGCCAAACAGACTGCTATACAGAACCCTACCTCCTAGCTGAACCTCGTATACTGAAGCAACTCCTGGCCCCCTGGGTCGGGAGTTATGCCTTTAAAGGGCGTCTGTCCCCATTACCTATCCTCGGTAGTGCATTTTAGTGCAGGTCAGAGGAAAAGGCAGGGTAGCCTTGCTCGGC
>JBBAWV010000084.1:0-3098 GCA_040396995.1 Nodosilinea sp.
GCTTGCCAAGCCAGAATACTTTGGCGGGATAGGGGTTCAACATCGGAGGGAAGCCACTGGCGGGGGGCGAGGCGCGGAGCGAAAAACGCCCCATGTTCTCCGGTGCCGCTGGAAATTTCGAGGACGGTCCCCGTGGCAGGCAGTACTCGCCCTAGGACGGCCAAAATCGGTTCGCGGTTGCGCTGGGTGGCGGGGGCATGGCGACGGGCATCGGCTAAGTCATCCATGGGGGTGGCGTAGGGCATTCTCGTCAGACATTCCAAAAAACGGGCTAAAACACCTGGTTCCAGGCATGGACTTCGTACGCCGTCCAGATGCCGTTTTGCCAGTAGGGATCATTTTCAATCAGTTGGCGCACGGTAGTTTCATCCTCGGCTTCGTAGATGCCGAACACCTTTTGGTTATCGGTAGTTGGCCCCAGGGCGAGCAAAATACCCTGATCCTTCTGGGCCTGAAGCCCTTGCAGGTGGGCTTCGCGGTAGGGGGTGCGCTTTTCTAGGGCGTTTTCGCAGTAGCTCCCCCAGAGAACGTATTTGGCCATCAATTCACGCCTCAACAATCACGGTTCAAAATTACGGCGCAATAGTTGCGTTTCAACAGTTGCGTCATTCCCAGCAAAACAGACTGATCCTATCAGGCCACGGGAACCTAACCCATCTCCGTTGGGCGGGCTTCTAAAACGCCTTCCGCCTCGTGGGCAATCTGGCGCAGGGCATCCAGCATCGTGGGATTCGCCGAGGCCCACATCCCCCGTTGGTGCGCTTCTAGCAGGCGTTCCGCCATGTCTCGTAGCGCCCAGGGGTTAGCGTTTTGCACAAAGGCTTGCACCGTAGGATCGAGGACGTAGGCTTCGGCGACGCCCTCATACATATAATCGGCGACACAGCGGGCGGTGGCATCGTAGGCGAACAGGTAATCCACCGTGGCGGCCATTTCAAAGGCTCCCTTATAGCCGTGGCGCATCACCCCTTCCATCCACTTGGGGTTGACCACGCGGGAACGGTAGACCTTGGCAATTTCCGCCTCTAGGGATCGCACCTTGGGCTGGGCGGTGATGGAATTATCGCCAAAGTAAACCGTGGGCTGCTGACCTTGAATTACCCTTGCCGCCACGGTCATGCCGCCCTGGAACTGGTAATAGTCGTCGGAATCCAGCAGGTCATGTTCCCGGTTGTCTTGGTTGTGGAGGACGATTTGCAACTGCCGCAGCCGTTGCTCAAAGGCTTCCGGTGCCGCGTGACCCTCCGCCTTGCGACCGTAGGCATAGCCGCTCCAGTTCAGGTAGGCACGGGCGAGGTCTTCGTCCGTCGTCCAATTTTGGGCTTCAATCAACCCCTGCAATCCGGCCCCATAGGCACCGGGTTTGGAGCCAAACACCCGATAGCGGGATCGAATCGCCGCCTGGTCTGGGGTCAATCCCTGCTGTTCCCACTCGGATGATTCCTGCCTTACCCGTGCTGCTAAGGGGTTTTGGTCAGCGGGTTCGTCTAAATCCGCCACTGCCGCCACCGCCTGATCAAATAAATCAATCAAATTGGGGAAGGCATCGCGGAAAAAGCCCGAAATCCGCAGGGTCACATCCACCCTAGGCCGACCCAGGGCCGACAGGGGCAAAATCTCAAAATCCACCACCCGCCGCGAAGGCCCATCCCACACCGGACGCACTCCCATCAGGGCCAGGGCTTCGGCCAGGTCATCGCCCCCCGTCCGCATGGTAGAGGTGCCCCACACGGAAAGCCCCAGGGTTTGGGGATAGTCGCCGTGCTCCTGGGTGTATTGCACAATCAGGGTTTCCGCCGCCCGCCGCCCCACATCCCAGGCGCTTTCCGTGGGGATGGCGCGAATATCCACGGAAAAGAAATTCCGTCCCGTCGGCAACACATCCGGTCGGTTGCGGGTGGGCGCTCCGGCGGGGCCACTGGGCACATAGCCGCCGTCGAGTCCTTTGAGTAAATAGGTGATTTCGTCGCGGGTGCGGCCTAGGGCGGGGAGAAGGGTGGTTTGAATCCACCGTAGTTCAGGAGTCAGGGCTGAACGCTCTCCCATAGGGATGTTGGCCCTCACCCTCGGCCCCCCTCCCACAGGGAGAGGGCTAGGGTGAGGGCAACTCGGATCCAAGGTATCTCCTGGCAGCAAGTCATCTATCAACCGAGCAGCTTCTTCCTCTAGCGCCTCAACCACGTCGCCAACAATGCGGCAATTTTGCAGGGCGGGGTGGGGGTGGGGTGGGGATTTTGGGTCAAAGGGTTCCCCCAGATCAGCCGTCAGGGGGTCGAGGTCGAGGTTCCAGGATTCGGCAAAGGCGCGGGTGAGCCCCTGGCGACCAGGGCCGGGATGGCGGGCAATGGCGATGATCAAATCCCGTAGTTGTCGTCCCTCTGGGCAGCAGCCAAAGATGTGGAGGCCATCGCGGATTTGGGCTTCCTTGAGTTCACAGAGGTAGGTATCGAGGGAGGGGAGGAGGGTGGGCAGAGGGGCAGAGGGGGAGGGGGGGATATACGGGGATGGGGATTCTGGGGACGTTTGACCAACTTGGGGGGAGATTTCGGTGAGGAGGTGGGTTTCGGCAAGCAGGGTAAGAATGCGATCACCGATCACCTTCAGCCTTGTGGGGTCGAGGCTTTGGGCTTCGTAGTATTCGTCCACCAAGCCTTCGAGTTGTTGCAGGGGGCCGTAGAGCTCGGCGCGGGTGAGGGGCGGGGTGAGGTGGTCGAGGATCACCGCTTGGGCGCGGCGTTTGGCCTGGGAGCCTTCCCCCGGATCGTTGACGATGAAGGGATAGAGGTGGGGCAGGGGGCCAAACATGGCTTCGGGGTAGCAGTCTTGGGAGAGGCCGACGCCTTTGCCGGGGAGCCATTCTAAGTTGCCGTGCTTGCCCACATGGACGATGGCCTGGGCACCAAAGCGCTGTCGCAGCCACAGGTAGAAGGCCAGGTAGTCGTGGGTGGGTTCGAGATCGGGGGCGTGGTAGTTGAGGGAGGGATCGGCATCGTAGCCACGGCTGGGTTGGATACCGATGAAGATGTTGCCGAGATGGAGGCCGGGGATGGGGAAGGGGGGGGGGGGGGGGGGGGGGGGGGGGGGGGGGTGGGGGGGGG
>JBBAWV010000084.1:3108-21033 GCA_040396995.1 Nodosilinea sp.
GTAGGGATTGGGGGTTGGATTCGGGGGCGTGGGGAAGGGGGTGGCCCCAGCGATTGACGATGCCGAATTGGACGGGGGCGGGGAGGTAGTGGAAGTGGGTGAGGTAGTCAGCTTGGGGAAGGGTTTGGCGAATTTGGCGGAAGTCGCGACCTTCGGGATCGTTGGTGGGGCCAGCGGTGAGGCGTTGGATCAGGTCGTCGCCGTCGGTGGGGATGTCGCCCACGGTGTAGCCAGCGGCTTTGAGGGCATGGAGAATCTCGATGGTGCTTTGAGGGGTGTCTAGGCCAACGCCATTGGCAAGGCGACCATCGCGGTTGGGGTAGTTGGCCAAAATTAGGGCAATGCGACGCTCAGAAACCGGAGTGCGGCGCAGTTCGGCCCACCGTGCCGCTAAATCTGCCACAAAGGCCACTCGATCCGGTACGGGTTCGTAGGTGACGACATCGGTTTCTAGGGCATCACTGCGCTGCTGAGCCGCCTTAAAGGACACCGCACGTGTAATAATCCGCCCATCCACCTCCGGTAGAGCCACGTTCATGGCGATATCCCTAGGGGAAAGACCCAGGCTTTGGCTGGCCCAAGCCTCCTGGGTGCCGCCGCTGAGGATGACCTGCAAAACGGGTACATCCAGCCTTTCCCAGAGATCCAGATTAGGGGTGCCGCCATCCAGCTTGGCCACCGAGAAACTGGTGGTATTCAGCAGTATCTCAATGCCGGGGGCATCCTTGGGCTTCAGTAACTCCAGCAATTCCGCCTGCACATCGGCATCCTGCAACGACGAAACATACACAGGCACAGGCAACAAGCCCCGTTCCACCAAGGCCGTACACAGAGCATCAATGGGGGCCGTGTTCCCCGCGAGGTAGTGGGCGCGGTAGAAGATCAGGCCGATGGGAAGTGGGGAGTGAGGCGTCGGGAGTCGGGAGTCGGAATTAGTGCTGAAGGTTGGCGATTCCTCCAGTCCCCCTCTCCCGTGGGGAGAGGGGCTAGGGGTGAGGGCGGCAGGGACTAGGGTCAAACTGGCGGAATCTTGGCCCAAAAACGACGTGGGGTACCGCCCCACCTTAGGAATTTCCTGAGGCGCTGGGGGCTGGTAATCGGTGGCAAAAAGCTGATCACACAGCCACAGCAGCCCGTGGGTAATATTCTCTACGCCGCCTTCGTTCAGGTAGCGCCAGAGTTGATTGGCCACGGTGAGAGGCACGGTGGAATGACTGATCAGGTCGGGGGCGGGCCGATCATCCCCAGGGAGAATAATCAGGTGGGCTTTGGTTTGGGCGACGGTGTCTTGAACGACCTCTAGGCCGTAGGGCCAGTAGGCACGGCCACCGAGGATTCGTAGGATGATGACCTTGGCTGAGCCGAGTACCGTGTCAGCGTAGGTATCGATGGCGAGCTGTTGCTGAAGCTGGAGTAGGTTGGCGACTCGCAGTGTAGGAAAGCCCTGGGGCAGGCGCTTTTGGGCGGCGGCGAGGGTTTGGATTTCGGTATCGGCGGCGGTGAGAAATACCCAATCGGCGGGGGATTGCTCCACAAAAATGACGCCGTCGGTGTCGGGAGTCCACCCGCCGGGGGTGGCAGCTAGGCGATGCATAGGGCAGGGTTGAAGAGAAGGAACGCCGAAATCTGAAGGAACTCTAGCGTATGCCGAAGAGGGAGCGCGGCCAAAGCTACTATAGACAATAGCGATCTATGGGCCATGCCCCGCCACCTAGTCTCCGTCCGAAGCATCACCCTGGGATAGCCGCTATGACAGAGCGTTGCTCTGGGGTGGTATCTGTGGGTTTGGGCCATTCGCGATTACCTCAACGATTAAGATATCTAGTTTTTTCGATTCCCTTAGAACAAGTCACCGCTAGGATATTGACTTCTATTAATTCCTTGATTTCCCTTCATGACAGGCTGGCTTTCACAAAAACGAACCTGAAATGGGCGGTTTCAGCCCCTAAATAAGCGAATGCCGAGGCTTTTTCCTAGTAGTGCCGAACAAGTTATTGCCAGAGCAGTACTGGATCCCCTGGGGCTGTTCCTAACGCAGTATAGTCAGCGTCAGGGCTTGAGCCTGATGACGGAGGCCGATTATCCGTTAGAGCCGTTGGGTCTGGATCGGTTTTGGGTGCTCATTGGCCCATCCCAGGCGGTGGTGCTGGTGGTTGGCCCAGTGCGGGAAGATGCCGACCTGCGGGATTTGCCTCCGGATCCGGTCGCACTTCAGCTTTTGACGGATTCAGCGGCGATCCGAATCTTTCTTGAAGAGGTGGGTACGGCCCTAGACAGTCCTGAACAACGCGCTCAACTGGCCAGCTTGGGAAGTCACCTCGGTCATGGGGATCCTGCCGCCCAGGCCCAGTTCATGCTGGCTTGGCTGGACTTTTGCACGACGGCGATGTCGCCCACCTGCAAGCCCGTCCAGGATCGACTAGATCGACAGCTAGAGCGGAGTTTGGTGCTGAACCAGGTGGTGACTAAAATTCAGGAGAGCCTGGATCTCTCGGTAATTTTGCAAACCACGGTCTCAGAAGTGCGCCATTTTCTCCAGGCAGATCGGCTGCTGATTTACCAATTTGCCCTACCCCAACAGGAAGTCGGAGCGGAGACCGATCAGACCATCGCGCTAGCCCCAGAGTCGGCACTGGGGGAATCTGGGCCGGAGGAATTCGTACCGGAGGAATTCGTAACCGAGAAATCCCTGCCGGGGGGATCCAGCGAAGACGAAAAGGTCAATCGGCGAGGCGGATACATCACCTACGAGGCAAAGTCCAACGAAGCTCTGTCCTCGGTGCTGCACTACACCGAAAGCTTCTGCTTTAGCCAGTCGCCTGCCTGTCGGGAGCGGTTTTTCTCCGGCCAAACCACGGTGGTGAATGACATCGATGACGCCTATGCCTCGGTGCCCTGTCTCCATGCTTTTCTCACCCAGGTAGGGGTGAAATCTAAGGTAATTGTCCCGATTCTGGTGGGGCAGCAGGTTTGGGGATTGTTGATTGTCCATCAGTGCCAGCAACAGCGCCATTGGGAAGCCTGGGAAATTGAGTTCTTGGGCCACATTGCCGAACACCTGGCCATCGCCATCAACCAGGCCCAGCTTTACCAGCAGCTTCAGCAGCAAACCCAAAATCTAGAGGTCTGCGTGATTGAGCGCACCCAGGATTTGCGAGATGCCCTGGCGGCGGCCCAAGCGGCGAACCGGGCCAAGAGCGACTTTTTGGCCACCATGAGCCACGAGCTACGCACCCCCCTCACCTACATCATTGGCATGTCTGCGACCCTGCTGCGCTGGTCGCTAGGGGATTTGAGCGAACGCCAGCGAGACTACCTCAACACCATCCACACCAGCGGCGAACACCTGTTGGCCGTCATCAACGACATTTTGGAGGTGTCTAAAATTGAGTCGGGCCGCACCGCCCTAGAGGTGCGCGAATTTTCCCTCACCTCCCTCAGTCGCCAAAGTGTGGATGCCTTTCGGGCCGAAGCCGCCAAAAATGACCTGGATGTGGTGCTTGACCTCAAGATTACCCCCGATCAAGATACCTTTGTGGCGGATCCGCGACGGGTGCGGCAAATCCTCAGCAACTTGATCAGCAATGCCGTGAAATTTACCCCGGCGGAGGGCAAGGTGACTCTGCGGGTGCGGCGGGAGCAAAATGTGGCGGTGTTTGACATTAGCGATACGGGCATTGGCATCCCAGAATCGGCCCAATCCTTGCTGTTTGAGAAATTTCAGCAGTTGGAAAACGTTCGCCAGCGGGAATACCAAGGCACGGGCCTAGGGCTGGCCCTGACCAAACAACTAGTGGATCTCCACGGCGGATCGATCAAAGTGGTGTCGAAGGTGGGGGTGGGGTCTCTCTTCAGCGTGCGCATTCCCCTTCAGCGTGGCGATAGTTCCCTCCCGCCGCCCAGCGCCCCCGAGGTGGAACCCGTCGTCGGTCGTATTGTGCTGGTGGAAGACAACGAGGAAAACGCCAGCATTATCTGCGATATGCTCACCGCTGCCGACTACCAGGTGATCTGGATTGTGGATGGGTCGCGGGTGTTGGATCAGGTGGAACTCCTCCAGCCCGCCGCCGTCATCATCAACCTCAGTTTATCTAGCGCCAACAGCTACGACATCATCACCTCCCTAGGCCAGATCCTAGGCCACCGGGGGGTCAAAATCCTAGCCCTCGTGAACGAAGCGTCTTCCGACCAAGCCCAACGGGCACAGCAGGCCGGAGCCCACGACACCCTGCCGCACCCCGTTAACCCCAAGCAGTTGCTCACCTCCGTCTACCACCTCATGCGCCATCCGGCCCTGGGGTAAGGGCAAAGGGATGGGGCCAAGGACGGGGCTCAGGGGATGCGGCAAACTGATGAAATCCTTAGAAGTTTAGGGATATGCTGTCTGAGTTCTGCATCCCCGCCGGAGAAATCCCCTGGGCTTGGGCCGGAACCATCCCCCCTGATTGGAGAGTTACCCCCGTGTCCCTTGATATCCTCGTCGTTCAGCATACCGACGCTGTCCCTGCGGGGCTGTTGGGGCGATATCTGGAGCTACAAGGCGCTTGGCTCCATACTTGGGATGCCGCCCGCCGCGCCACCCCTCTCCAGGGCAATTACGACGGTCTGCTGGTGCTGGGTGGCCCCATGCAGTCCTGGGACGATGACGCCTTTCCTCACCTACAAACGGTGATGGCGTTAATTCGCCAGTTTCACCACCAAGGAAAACCTGTTCTGGGCATTTGCCTGGGGGCACAGCTCATCGCCAGAGCCTTTGGGGCCGCCGTCTACCCCAACGCCGCCCCTGAACTGGGCTTTGTGCCGCTATATCCCGTCGTCACCACGGCACCAGAACCCTGGATCCAGAACTTCCCGGCGGGAATGCCCCTGTTGGAATGGCACTCTGACACCTTCGACCTGCCCCCCAACGCCGACTGGCTGCTAACCAGCGACCGCTGCAAACACCAAGCCTTTCGCCTAGGCATCAGTACCTATGGACTACAATTTCACCCAGAAGCCACCCCAGAAATCGTCCGGGGCTGGTGGGATTTCCTCTCCGAGGCCGTCAAAGCCCAGTTTCCCCAGCTTTTAGATCAGGTACAGCAACAGTTTGACGCACATTGGGCCAAGGCCGATCAGTTCACAGAAGCCCTCGCCCAAAGCTGGTGTACCCAAGTAGCCCTCGCCTCTCGCCAGTCGCCCCCATGCAGCCTGCCAATCCTCTGCTAAGGTGGTTAACCGTTTAGATGCGTTAACCATTTGAACGAGTTAGCCGTTTGGATCCCATTCCCTAACCAGGACAGCCCATGTGGAGCAGTACCCTCACCGCCTACCTACACTATCTCGGCTTTATGGTGGCCTTTGCCGCCCTGGTGGTCGAGCACCAGCTCTTTTCCTCGGAACTCAACCTCAAGCAGGCGTGGCGACTGGTGGCTACCGATAGCCTCTATGGCCTAGCTGCTGTTACCGTGCTAGTGACGGGCGTCCTACGGGTGATGTACTTTGGCCAAGGCACCGACTACTACCTTCACAACCCCGTGTTCCACGTCAAGGTGGGGCTGTTTATCTGGGTGGGTCTGCTGTCGTTGTATCCCACGATTTCAGTAATTACCTGGATCAGTGGCCTACGTAAGCAGGAACCGCCCACCCTCACCACCGCCCAAGGCCAGCGTTTTGTCTGGATCGTGCGCGGAGAACTCCTGGGCCTCGCCCTCATTCCCCTCCTCGCCGCTATGCTAGCCCGTGGGGTGGCCTTACCCTTCCTGAGCTAACCCTCATCCCCCAGCCCCGTCTCTCAATTTGAGATAAGGGGAGCCGGAAGTTTTTCAAAGTCCCTCTCCCAAATGGGAAGAGGGATTTAGGGTGAGGGCCACAGGCTTAGCCGCACACCCCTAAGCATACAAATCCGCCACGTAATCCCCATAACCGTTGTAGATCACCGTGGGCTGGGTTTCCCAGTTGAATAGATTTGTGGTTTCCCCTAGCAGCCGCTCCGTGGCCTGCGACCAACGCGGATGGGGCACCGCCGGATCCACATTGGCCTCAAAGCCGTACTCATTGGGGGCGATGGTGTTCCAATAGGTAGCGGGCTGCTGATCCACAAACTCGATTTTGACAATGGCCTTGCCCCCCTTAAAGCCATACTTCCAGGGCACCACCATGCGAATGGGAGCACCGTGCTGCTTGGGTAGGGTGCGGCCATAGATGCCCACGGCAAAGAAGGCCAGGTCGTTAGCCATTTCCGCCACCGTCAGCCCCTCTACGTAGGGCCAGGGCAGGTTGAGGGCAAAACCGTAGGCAGGCCCAGGGCAAACCTGGGGGTCGTAGTAGGAGGTAAACCGCACAAACTTGGCCGCTGCGGTGGGCTCTGCGGCCTCCAGAATGTGCCGCATCGGGAAGCCAATCCAGGGCACCACCATGGCCCAAGCCTCCACGCAGCGAAAGCGATAGATGCGCTCCTCTAGGGGAAAGCGGCGGGTGAGGTCGTCCAAATCGTAGGTTTGGGGATTTTTCACCAGCCCCGACACCTCCAGCCGCCAAGGATCGGTGGGTAGGGCTTGGGCATTGGGCCAGACGGCCTTGGTGCTACCAAACTCGTAGTAATTGTTGTAGCTGCTGGCATAGGCTTGGTCGGTGGGAACCCGGCCCGCATCGGCAAAGCTAGCATTTAGGGGGACGGCACCGAGGGATCGCCCCAGGGTTTTCTCCAGTTTGGGATCAATAGTGCGGGTGGTTTGACAGGCTGCCAAGGGAGCCACCGACAGCCCCACCCCGGCCCCAATCACCGTCTTCATAAACCGTCGTCGATTCCAAAAGGCCGACTCAGCGGTGATTTGCCGTTCAGACAGTTGCCAATCGGGCTTGGAGTGAAAGAAAACCATGCTTTGGGGGAAAAATAGTCTCAACACCCTCTATTGTGGCACTCACCCGTGGCCCTCACCAAATCACCCTAGCCCAGCGGGATGGCCACGGCCCCGCCGATGAAGAGCGAAGTTCTGTGAAGTTGTCCCCGCAATCCTACGGAGATTCCGAAGATAATCTAAAGATCTAGCCCCTCTAGCGACCAAATAGGCAGGTCATAAAACACCGATTGAGGGGGGCAGCCACACTACGCCCGGATAGTCGTAGCGGCATTTGCCAAAACTTGTTCGAGCTGTAAATGCTTTGTAAAAGCAGTCGAACCCTAGCAAATAAAGGGCTTAGCGCCGATTAAATCATACTGTTAGGCCGTATTTGTAGCGTCCATAACAGAACCATCTGGGCAGCATGGCGGGGACTGGCGGACTCCACTTTCATGACTCATATACTCATGAAAGGTTAACAAGTGTCTCCGTAGATACGACATTGTGATGGCCTAGGCTACGCCATTAGGCTGATAGCACACGTGTCTGTGTCACCGTTCAAGCACCTAGACCGTTTAAGCACCCAGACGGACTTGCCCTTTCCTGAACATCGCTATGCAAGCTCACTCCTGTCGTCAGGCTCAAGGCAACACCCCAACCCTGTTGCAGCAATACCACCAGCAGCCCTCCCTTGAGCTTCGTAATCAGTTGGTCAATCTCAATATTGGTCTGGTGCGTCGCGAAGCCTATCACTGGTTGCAGCGATCCACGGAGTCCTTCGACGATCTGATGCAGGTGGGCAGTCTCGGCTTGATCCGAGCCATTGAGCGGTTTAACCCAGACAGGGGCTATGCCTTTAGCTCCTTCGCCACGCCCTACATTCGCGGCGAAATTCAGCACTACCTGCGCGATAAGGGATGTTCCATGCGTATCCCCCGCCGCTGGCAAGCCCTAGAGGCCCAGTCCCGCCGCGTGATTCGCCAATTCCACCTCGATTTGGGCCGGGTTCCCAATGACAGCGAAATTGCCGCTGCCCTAGAGGTTTCCCTAGAAGAATGGCAAGACGTGAAACTGGCGCGTCAAAATCGGTCGCTGCTCAGCCTCGATGCGCCGATGCAGGATGAAGAGTCGGCCTCGGCCTGCTTGGGCGACTTGTTGCCCGATGGTAAATACCGCAGTTTTCAACTGGCTCAGGAAGATCAAATCCGGCTTCAGCATGCACTTCAACAACTGGAGAACCGCACTCGCGAAGTGTTGGAATTTGTCTTTCTCTACGACCTCACCCAAAAAGAAACCGCCGAACGCATGGGAATTAGTGCGGTAACGGTATCGCGACGGGTGAAGCAGGGCTTAAACCACATGCGCACTTTACTTGCAAATTCTGATGACGAAATGCTCTAAAGCCGCTCCACCTCTGAATAATTGAGCTATCGTTGAGGCATCGAGCTAGGGCAGTGAAGGAGACGTCTCCATGGGAGCCGCTATTTTTCTCATCTTGTTTGCACTGGGCGTCCTGTTGTCCATGGTGGGTGGCCTCATCGGCCTTGTTGATGCCTTTCGGGTCAGTCCGGTGTGGGGGCTATTGTCCTTCTTTGTGCCCTTTGCCCTGCTGGTCTTTTGCATTAAGTTTTGGGGTAGCCGTAAATGGGCCAAGATCAGCCTGATCACCACCCTGGCCGGGTTGCTGTCCATGCTGGCCGGGGTTCCCTTTATGGCGGGGTTTGTGCGCCAGCAAATGGCGGGTCTCCAGGATCAAGCGGAGAATGGCTCCTTGGGCGAAGCCCCCGGTGACCAAGTGCCCGTCGATCAAGTGCCCATCGAGGAGCCGCCTACCGACCAAGTGCCTGTCGATCAAGTGCCTATTGATCAAGCACCCGCCGCGAACGGCGACCCAGAGTTTGCTACGCCGATGGTGCCCGCCGCGCCCCAACTGGCCAATATTGCCAGCGCTGAACTCATTCAATCCACCGACCCAGAGGAACGCATCCGGCAGATTAATAACCGCCGTCCCGATCCCTTTGCCACGGTACCTATTCCGCCGCCACCGCCGCCGCCCGCCACCGCGCTACCCACAGGGGCAGCGCCCACAGGGACATCGCCTACCGCCATGGCACCGACGGGGAGATCGCCCATAGCCGCCGCGCCCACGGGAACATCGCCTACCGCCCCTCGTACTGGTGGCACAACGGCGGGAAGGACTCCAACGGCTTCTCGCCCCGGTGGCACCACTCCGACGGCTCCTCGCCCCGGTGGTGGTACTGCCGCTCAGCCCGGTGGTCCCGGTGGTCAGCCCGGAACACCTAGCCCTGGGGCGATTGCCCTGGCTCCGCTGCCAGCGCTACCCCAGCCTACCCAAGCCCAGCAGGTGACGGTGACGGGGGTGGTCACCATTGGAGATCGCAACTACGCCATTGTGCAGTCGCCCGATGAACCCACGGGCCGCTATGTTGCAGCGGGTCAACGGGTGGCTGGGGGCGCGGTTCTAGTCAAGCGAATTGATATGCGTGGCAGCGAACCCGTAGTTGTGCTTGAGCAAAACGGCGTTGAGGTCTCCCACTCCGTTGGTGTGCAGGAGGAGGAGCAGCAGGAAAGCCCCGCTGCCACCTAGATGCTCAACCCACCGCCCTAGACGCAACCTGTCCCAATGCCCTATTCTGCCCAGACCTTTTCCTTGGCATGGCAGAATAGGGATGTTTTTTGTTGGTGTGAGGCGTTCGGTATGCCGTTGCAAACGGTTGTAATACAAGGCTTATGGGGCTTAGCCTCTGTGCTCGTGGTGGAAATTGTGCGCGATAGCTACCATGTGCTGGGCCACTATTGGTCGCCGATCATGGCGCTCCACAACTGGCACCATCGGGCCTATAAAAAAGATTTCACCCCCGTTAGCGAGGAAATCTACCGTCAGGCTCAGCTTCACAACGATGTGCCGGAAGCCCTGGTGATGATGGCCGTTATCGCCCTGGTAGCCTTGGGAACAGGCATTCCGGGGCTATGGCTAGGGGTGCTCTATGGCGGCAGCTTTTTGGCAGCAGCCATTGCTCGATCCCAGGGCTGGCTCCGCACCACCGACCTCACCCACGAACCAGGGGAACTCACCACCCCGCCTAGCAACTGGTTAGTAAACCGCACCTACCACTGGCGGCACCATTTTGACGACACCAATGCTTACTTTGCGGGATACTTTACCGTGGCAGACAAGGTGATGGGAACGGCTGTTTCGCTCAAGGGCAAAACCGTAGCGGTCACGGGGGCTTCGGGCACCATGGGCCGCGCTCTGATTGATGAACTCCTGAAGCAGCGGGCCAAGCCCATTGCCCTCACCACCTCCGACGGAGCCGATTTCCCGGAAACCGTACCCTGTTGGCCGTGGCAACCGGGGGCCGAAGCCGACCTGAAAGAGGCTCTGAAACGGGTAGATATTTTGGTGATTAACCACGGCACCAACGTCCACGGACAGCGCACCCCAGAGGCCATCGCCCAATCCCTAGAGGTCAACGCCCTCTCTGGCCTGCGACTGATGGAGGTGTTCTTTCAGACCGTGGAAACCTCTCCCCAACGGGCCAATAAAGAAGTGTGGGTCAATACCTCCGAAGCTGAGGTCAACCCTGCCTTTAGCCCCCTATACGAAGTGTCCAAGCGGTTGATGGGCCAACTGGTCACCCTAAAGCGCCTGGATGCCCCCTGTGTGGTGCGTAAGGTGATTTTGGGGCCATTCAAAAGCAACCTCAACCCGGTGGGGGTGATGTCGGCAGATTGGGTAGCCTGGGCGGTAGTAGCGTTGGCCAAGCGCAACGTACGTAACATTATCGTCACCATTAACCCCCTCACCTACCTGCTGTTTCCCTTTCACGAGGCAGGCCACTGGCTTTACTTCAAGCTCTTTTCTCGCCGGACGCCCTAGGATGTGTCATCCATCGGATGCCCTTAACCACTCAGATCCATCTGTAACGGTCTGGGAGATCCCCCTAAATCCCCCTTCAAAAGGGGGACTTTGATGTCAGCAACAGGGAGACTTTGACTCCAGTTCCCCCTCTTCCTAAGGGGGGCTAGAGGGGAGCACCTCTAGGAGCCAAGCAAAAATAGGAGCCAAGCAAAAAATAGAGGTTGACCGATCAGCCGTAGCTCTCCTAGCCCCTAGGGCGCTAGACAGGCCCAGAACCAGATATCTTCACCCTTGCAGTCTTCAGCCCAACCCGAAATCAGGTTTCGGTAAGTTGGGAAGGCCCGCCTAAACCTGAAGAGATGCTTAACGGTGGGTTATGACGAAACGTAAACCTTTACATTGAAGGGCGGGTTTTGGTTAAGCACATATACCCATCTGCTATGGCTTAACCAAGATTGTCGAATCGAGTGTTGGTGACCATGCAGCGACTGACTGGGGATGCTTTACAACAAGCCTACCGTGAGGGTCAGCGGCAGTTTTCCCGACGAGACCTGACCGCAATTCACCTATTTCAGGCAAGTCTGAGGGAAGTGGATCTCCAGGGGAGTTGCTTGGCCCAAGCTTACTTACCCTACGGCAACTTCACCCTGGCCAATCTCAAGGGCGTCAACTTTACCGATGCCCAACTGGGAGACAGCAACTTCTATGGCGCGAACTTAACCGAGGCCCGTTGCACCCAGGCCAATTTTAGCCGTGCCGATCTCCAAACCGCTAACTTGCAGGGCTGCGATCTGCGGGACGCTAACCTCAGTGGGGCCGACCTGCGGCAGGCCGATCTAACGGATGCCCATTTAGAAGGCTGCATCCTGGTGGGGGCTCGGCTAGAGGGGGCCATTCTCCACGGTGCTAACCTGAGGCGGTGCAACCTTTTTCGTGCCATAGGGGGCGATCTGACGGGAGCCCGCTGCGACCCAACCACCATCCTTCCCACGGGCTATAACTATGGGCGCTAGGGCGTGGGCTACCCCCAAGCCTGTTCTCGCCCTGGGAGGAGGCCGAGCTAGGGTATCCGCCCCCAAGCTCACATCCTTACAGTAGAGTGGGGCTGGGAGTGAATGGAAAGGGTCTGACCGCAGGGCATGGTTTCTGGATATGTTTTGATACTGGCGATGCTGGTGCTGGGGGGAATCATTGCCACCGTCGGCGACCGCATCGGCACGAAGGTAGGGAAGGCCCGCCTCAGCCTGTTTAACCTGCGCCCTCGGCAGACGGCAACCCTGGTCAGTATTGCGACTGGTAGCGTAATTTCGGCCTCCACCCTGGCGATTTTGTTTGGCATCAGTAGCCAGCTCCGCACCGGGGTTTTTGAGCTGGGGCGCATTCAGGCCGACCTCACCAATGCCGAGGATCAACTGGCCCAATCCCTAGCCGAGCAGGAGAGCGTGCGGGAGGATTTGCAGGCGGCCTCCACGGAACGGCAACGGGCCTTGGCTCGACTGCGGGAAATTAACCAATCCTTAGATCAGGCGGTGGAACAGCAGGCGCAAACCCAGACCCAACTGCAAGGCACCCGCGATCAACTGGCGGCGGTGTCGGAGCAGGCGGAAGCGTTGCGGCAGTCCACCGATAGCCTGCGGGTCGAGCGGGATCGCCTGGTGCAACAGCAGAAAACCATCCGTGCCCAAATTGCCGAACGGGATGCCGCCATTGCCGACCTCGACCAAACCATTAACGCCCTCGATCAATCTATTGCGGATCGAGACCAGGCCATCGCCGAACGGGAAAAACGGCTTGCCGATCTGCAAACCCGACAGAACCTACTTTCCCAGCAGGTGAGCGACCTAGAACGTCAGTTTCAAGGACTGTTTCAGGGCAGCATTGTGCTAGGCCGCAACCAGGAACTTCTCTCCGGGGTGATCACCATTGAAAACCGTAACCAAGCCCAATCGGTCGTCAACCAAATTTTAGCGGAGGCCAACCGTCGCGCCATCCAGGCCGTTGCCCCTGGCACCTCGCTCGATCAGCAGGTCATTGCCCTGGGCACCCAGGAGGTGGATCGCCTGATTGACCGTTTGGCCCTAGGAGGCGAATTTGTGATTCGGGTGCTCTCGGCGGCGAACTATGTCATTGGCGAACCCTGCGTGGTGAGTGGTGAAACCCCCTGTATTCGCGTTTTTGTGGATGCTGGCCCCAACGCCCTGATCTATCCTCGAGGCACCCTACTCTCCACCGTTGCCCTAGAGACCCCCACCCGCACCGACCAGGAACTCGTGGAGCGGGTGAACGTTCTCCTCGCTGCCACCCAGTTCATCGCCACCCAAAACGGCGTCATCGAAGACGAACTGATCATCGCCGACAACCTGACGGAAACCCTGCTGCGCTTTTTATCCGCCGTTCAGCAGGAAACTCAGCCCCTCGATTTACAAACCGTTACCCTCACCGACCTCTATGCCGCTGGCCCCATTCAGGTGGATTTGGTCGCCACCCGCAACGGTCGGCCCCTGTTTAGCACCCGCGACTTTGCCCGCCCAACCGTCGTTCCCACGCCCTAGGGCGGCGATCCCCGCTCCCTCCATTCACCCTCGATTCCCCGGTTAAAAAAGCCCTATGGGTCGCCGCTATGGTTGTCCATCGAATTCTCTCTAGCCGCGAATATTTAATAATCTCTAAAAAAATTTGCAGATAGTTACTATCTGTCGGTTCTGTGTCACGGCGGGGATCACCTGTGTTTAGAATTAACCTACCAATTCCGTTAAGGCCAATTCCGTTAAAGCGGTGTTGCTCGATAAGGCGGTAGCGCCCTGCGGGATATGCGCCTGAGTTCCTAGGAACTCATTCTTTGTGGTGAACGGATCTGGTTTGCGACGGGCCGTCGCCTAGCCTAGTTCGCCACCATTTCAGGGTGAGTGGCCCGTTAATCTCTTGGAGAGATCCCATGAAATTTGAGGATATATATCAGTTTTTCGAGGATCCACCGCCAATTTATCTCAATAAGGAATTGGCCGTGTGCTACGTGCTAGCCGTATTGTTGCAGCAAGATTCCTACGGCACGGAGCTCATTCAGCACCTCTCAGATCAGTTTACCCACTACCGTCTTTCGGATACCGTGCTCTACGGGGCGCTCAAGTTTTTGGAAGACGAAAAGGCCATTGATGGCTACTGGAAAAAGGTAGAAGGGCGAGGGCGTCCTCGGCGCATGTATCGGCTCAATCCCGATTGGCGACTTCAGGCGGAGGAACTGGCGGAATTTTGGAAAACCTACATGGGAAACTCCACCACGCCAGCCTATACCGATAGCCCTGTTCTATCGGTGCCTCGGCTCTAGGTTGGCCCAGGCAGCTCCTCCCCCATTGCTAGGCCAAAATCGGGCGCTAGCTGAATTGCTCAACATTGCTTAATAATGGAGAACAATCCCCTCACTGCCGAGCGCTCCTGTGACCAACTCCGTCATTTATTCCACGCTGTTTCTAACCCTGCTGATGATGGTGGGGTTATTCTTTTTCATTCGGGCTTCCACCAAAGACCGGATCGAACGCCTCATCCTCGATCCCCCAGCCACGGCAGCAACCACCATGGATGCCTTAACCGCCTACTTTGAGCAGCGGGCCTACCAGGTAGAGGCCATGGATAGGGCCACCCAGTACCTCACCCTAAAGGGACAGGTGCGCCCCAGTGTATTTTTGGCCGGATTCCTCACCAGTTTGGCGGCGGTGGGCTGTCTCTGCTTTGCCCTCGTGCTGTCCAGCCTCTTTCCGGGGGTGGGCATGGCCTTTGGTGGATTGATCCTCCTAGCGCCCTTGGCGGGCTGGTTTTATTGGCGGCGGTCGGGCCGCGAGGAACAGGTGATCGTTCAGGCCCACCCCCAGGATGACGCCACTGCCCCCAATCGAGTTATCATCACCGCCCACCGAGACGAACTCATTGCCCTAGAGCAAGCCTGGAAAACCCAACTGCGCGATCTAATCGCCACCGCCGCCACCGAGCTATCCGTCTAACCCCAACTCACATCCCAGCCCCCAATTCCCAATCCGTGCGTTATAAACCATAGGTATGTTCTGCACAGGGGAATCGACCCATGCCCACCGTATCTGCCCAGGGCAAGACCTTTGAATGCGAAACCGGAGCCAACCTCCGCAAGGTGCTGTTGGCCAATAGCGTAGACCTCTACAACGGTCAGTCTACGGTGATTAACTGTCGCGGCCTCGGATCCTGCGGCACCTGTGCTGTACAGGTCGAAGGGGAGGTGTCAGAGCCGACCTGGAAGGACAAAACCCGCCGATCTTTGCCTCCCCATAAGGCGGATCGCAACCTACGGCTGGCCTGCCAAACCCAAGTGCTAGGGGATGTAACCGTCACGAAATACGACGGCTTTTGGGGCCAGGGAGAAACGGTGGTTTGGTAGGGGGTAGGTGACTTCCCGTTGAGGGGAATCAGCGCCCACTCTCGGCCTGGTGAGTCATCCCACAGGACAAGGCGGGTCATTTATACTTTGTGGTCAGTTGTCCGTTGTTGACCTGCGGGTTTGGTTATGACCACTTATCCCCCCTTTCATCGAGAATCCACTCCCCTTGGGGGACGTTACCGAATTGTGCAGCCCTTAGGGGAAGGGGGCTTTGGACGAACCTTTACGGCTCAGGATCTCCACATGCCGGGTCATCCTCTCTGTGTGGTTAAGCAGCTTAAACCTCAGGTCTCTAGCACCGAAGAATTGCAGGTAGCGCGGCGATTGTTTGATACTGAGGCACAGGTACTCTATCAGTTGGGTTCCTATCCCCAAATTCCCGGTCTTTTAGCCCACTTTGAGGAAAATCAAGACTTCTACCTGGCCCAAGAACTAATCCAAGGACACGCTTTGACCGAGGAACTGTCGGGTCAGCCCTGGTCTGAGGAGCAGGTCGTGGCCTTTCTGGGGGATTTGCTGGGGGTGCTGGCCTTTGTGCATTCTCAGGGGGTGATTCACCGCGATATCAAACCCTCCAATCTCATTCGTCGCCAGAGTGATAATCGGATTGTATTGATCGATTTTGGGGCAGTGAAACAGGTCAGCACCCAACTGCACAGCCAGCGTTCTGGCCTGAGCCACACCATTTCCATCGGCACCCAGGGCTATATGCCCAGCGAACAACTGGCCGGACGCCCCCACTTCAGCAGCGATCTCTATGCGGTGGGTATCCTGGGCATCCAGGCCCTCACGGGCTATGCGCCCACCGATCTACATCCCCATCCCCAAAGCGGCGAACTCGACTGGCGCGGCTATGCCCCCCAACACTCCCCAGCTTTGTTGGATTTCCTAGACCGCCTGGTGCGCTACGACTTTCGAGCCCGGTATAGCCACGCCGCCGAAGCCCTAGCCGCCCTACGACAACTGCCCCGCAACCTTAGCCAATACATCCCTATCGAAGCGGTACCTGTTGGATCCCGCCCTTCTTCTCCCGGTCGTTCTACCCAAGCGGCTCCGACGGTGGCGGTGGCTCCTGGGCACCCTAGTTCTCCTACCGCAGTAACCCCCCTCTCCCATCACGCTGCCTCCCATCGATCCTCTGGGCCATCTCCGTCCTCTAGGCCCGCCTGGGTACCGATTTTGGTTCTCATGGTGTTGGCGGCAACGGTAGGAGTACTGGGAGCCTTCGGATGGCAGGCCGTTACGACTTTCTCCGACCCTAGCGGTAATGGGAATGCCCCGGTCGCCAACACCCCAAACCTAGAGGCGGCAACGCCTACAGCTTCCCCCATCTCAAATGATGACGGTCAGCTAGACTCATCCACTGCATCTAACGCTGTCCCTGGGTCGTCTGAAACAGCGAACGCAACCCCTCCCGTGGCTCCCTCAGAGAATGCGTCCTCCGAAGCGCCTCCCACCAACAGCGCCCCAGAGCCACCGGACTTTCCTGAGGTCGGCCACGCCAGTCCGCCCCTCGACCCTGGCGTGGCCCAGTCAACGGTGGTGGAACTGTATAACCACATTACGAACGGCAATTGGGAAATAGCCCGCGCCCAGTTTAGTCCAACCTTAGCTGAACAGTTTGATCCGGGCTTCTTCGAGCAGTTTGACCAAGTGACCGTCGAAAACTTCCGAATTCTTGAGCAAGGCCCAGGTTTCGTCTCACTACTAGGTGAAAATACCTTCTTTTATCCTGATGGCACCACCCAACGGGAGGAGCGCACCTTTACCGTGCAAAGGGTTGATGGCCAGCCGCGCATCGTGGACTCTGACTTTAAGCGAGTGATCAAGTTTCGCTAGGAAACAGTCGCACTCACCCCCGTTGCCCCACCTGGGCCACCAGGGGCGAGAAGGTATCCACCCAGGCCCGCTGAGCGGCAACCAGCGTCGGGTAGGGCTGGCGGCTATAGTCTTGGCCCACGGTGAGAGGGAAGGGATCAACGCTGTCGAGGGGAACCCAGGTAGCTCCGGCGGCTTGCACAATGGCCCACACGGCGGCAATATCCCAAATTTTGGGCGTGGCTTCCACCGCACCAATCGCCCAGCCAGCGCCTACCAACAGCAGGTTGTAGGTGGCGGCTCCCAGCATCCGAATTTTGCAGGGGAAGGGCTGGGTCATTACCGAGGTACTGCGGGCACAGAGGCTAAAGAATTCTTGGGGGCTAGGGGCCGCTGGGCTGGGCTGCATGGGCCGACCGTTAAAAAAGGCACCGCTAGGCATGGTTAGGCCGCTCTCACCGGGCCAATAGCCATGGAAGGCTTGCCCCAGGGGCGGCAGGGCCACATAGCCAAAGACGGGCACCCCTCGGTAGAGCAACCCCAGGGAAATGCCCCAGATGGGAATCCCCCGCGTAAAGTTGGTGGTGCCGTCGATGGGGTCGATAATCCAGCACCAGTCGGTATCGGGAAAGATATGTACGGTCTCTTCGCTAAGGACACCGTGGTCGGGGAAGGTTTCGAGGATGGCGGTGCGGAGGGCTTCATCGGCCCAGCGGTCGGAGGCCGTTACCAAACTGCCATCGGCCTTGAGATCGGCCTGGGCGTGGCCAAAGTCCTCCAGCAATGTTTGCCCCACGCGCTGGGTGGTGGTTTGGGCAAAATTTAGCACCGTCTGCCAAAACAATTCCATGGAAAACCTGTTGAGAGTGTTGATTTGAGGAGCGATTTGAGGAGCGAAATCTCGCCTAAGCCAGAATTGCCCTCACCCCCAGCCCCTCTCCCAATGTGGGCTACTAAGTACACACAAGTCAGGTTGGAGTAGGATGCGGTTAGTAATCGTG
>JBBAWV010000085.1:0-21008 GCA_040396995.1 Nodosilinea sp.
CAAACAAACTGGTGACGCCATCAATTTCAAAGTAAAATCGCGAACTGGTTAAATATTGAACCATGGTTATTCATCCCTCAAACAATATTAGAGAACACCTGACCTGATGAAGAGCTGTAGTCATCGCAGGAAAACCATCAAACACCACTGAGAACGCATAATCGAGACAATTCTCTAAGGCGTTATTTATTTCATGCGATTAAATTTTTCGCAAGTGATAGTGTAGGTTTCCTCAATATAGCTATCGGTTGTGATGTCTAGGTCGGCGCACTTGTATTTAGAGGGCCAAGCTGCTAGAAAATCCCAGCGAGCCACTTCTTTGCCGTCGGTATCGTAGGCGGTAATGCTGCCCTCCTTGGTGCTGTCTCTCCACTTGCTGCTGCCACCATTAGAAGCAGGCAGGCAGTCTTGAAACCACTTGTACATTTTGACGCTGGTGCTTGCGCCATCTCCACTGGCAATGCAGACACAGTCAAAGGTGAACAAGCCTTCAAAACCTGCGGAGTTCACTTGCCAAATGGTTTTGCCACCTTTCGTGGTGCCTACCGCCTGTTGTCCCCCTTGAACCTTAGGCTGGTAGTTAGGGATATTGACACTTTTAAAGACGGCTGATTCACCTTCTGCAATCCCCTTAATTTCCAAGTAAAAACTACTTGGGGCAATGGGCTTATTGAGATCTACCATAACGACATTTCCTCCTGAAAGTCAGACAAAATGGGGTGATCCTCTCCCTGAATCGGATTCGAGATCTCAGGGAGAGAAATACGGATCTTTACTGGTTAGGTGCCCACTGGCTGATGCGGAAGATGACAAATTCCGCCGGACGCACGGGGCAAACGCCGACCTCTACATACAGGCGGCCCAGCATCATGGTTTCGTGGGTGTTGAGTTCGCCATCGCATTTGACGTAGAAGGCTTCGGCAGGGGAGGCCCCAAACAGGGCACCTTCGCGCCAGAGGCGTTCTAGGAAGTTGCTGACGGTGCGGGAAACCCTGGCCCAAAGATCTTGGTCGTTGGGTTCAAACACTACCCATTGGGTGCCGATTTCGATGGATTTTTCGATGTAGCTGAGCAAGCGCCGCACGCTGATGTAGCGCCACTGCACGTTGTCGGGTTCCACCAGGGTGCGGGCACCCCAGACCTTGAGGCCCCGCTGGTAGTTGGCGAAGTTGCGGATGCAGTTGATGCCCATGGGGTTGAGCAGTTCTTGCTCGCGCATGTTGGTTTCGTAGGAGAGACCGATGACGCCGCGTGGGGTTTCGTTGGCGGGGGCCTTAAAGACGCCCCGAGATTCGTCGGTGCGGCACCAAATGCCCATCATGTGGCCGCAGGGGGGCACCATAATCGGGCGTCCGGCGTTGCGGGGGTTGGCGACTTTAATCCAGGGATAGTACAGCGCCCCAAACATGGAGCGGCGGTTGAACAGGCTGAGCCACTGGGCCACGTCCTGGGGTTTTTGCTGCTCTGGGGCTACCGGATCCATGCCCTTACCGGGCTTGACCGGGGGCGCATCTAGGACGGCCATGCGGTAGGCGGGGCCAGGGAAGGAGTTTTCGCACATGCTGAGCATGGATTCCATCACCCCATGCACCTGGTCGATGTCCATCAGACCGTTTTGGTAGACCCGCATTAGGTCGGGGAAGGCGATCATGGCCGCTTCATCCACCTCGAACATGCCCTGCATCCCGGTACGGTCGTCCCGTTGGCCCTGGATGTCGCGGGAGAGGCGACCTTCGGGCGAAATGTAGGGCGGTGGGGCCACTTCATAGACCCCATTGGCGGGGCGGCGGGAGAGGGGCTGGCCAGAAACAGAAATATCCGCCAGGGTGACATATTCCGAGTCGGCTAGGGCGGTGACGACGTAATCGGCCACATCGGCTTCCGGCTCTGGGTTCATGGTCAGGTTGGGGTAGCGCTCCAGTTCCTGGCCGTTTTGGGTGACGATGACGGTGAAAAACTCCCCGGTGTTGAGGGGCGGTTCGGCGTCCTCGTCGGCGTCTTCGCCCAGGGGTTTGGGTTCGCCATCGGTAATCACCACCCGCACCCGACTCCCCCCAGAGGGAGGTAGAGCAGGGGCATCGCTGGCCTCGGCCACTTGTAGGTTAAACCGCAGGGCGGGCTTGCCGCTGGAGGTCATCAGCTTGTGGCCCGTATCCTCTGGCGGGGGCACGGGGGAACCGGGCAGGCGCGTACCAATGCTGGTCACCCAACAGCGACCGCCACCGTTCATAAACCAGCCATTGACCGCAAAGGGCAGGTAGGCATCAAAATCGGTAAAGCCATCGGAACCGGGTTTGGCAAAGGCTTCGAGGTACTGGTTCCAGTTGGTCACCAGCATGGGCTTGAAGAGTTCGGCGTCGCCCCGCACATCTTCCGTAAAGCCCACAAAGCCGCCCACGCTGAGGCTAACCCCATCAATCGGGCGACTCCCTCGATCCACCTCTTCAACGTATACGCCAGGAGCAAAATAATCTAGAGCCATGGGCCGCCATCCTTATTTAAGTGAGGGGTTAAGTCTTGGGACAGTCTCAAAAAATCAACCTAGGGTAGGCATCCTACCTGCCAAGGAAAATCAACGCAGAGCGGGCATCCTGCCTGCCATGAGCACAGCCATCTTGGCTGTGCTACCCCTCAAGGCGGCGCATGGGGCAGGGGCAGTTCATTCACTTCCAGGCGATTCCCTAGGGGAATTTCAAAGGGAGCCGTCACCGCAATTTGCAGAGCCGGACGTAGGGGAATGCCCAGGGCAGGCCAGAACGCAGGCTGGGCGGTCAGGGTGAGGGGGGCCACCCGTAGGGGCAGAGCCGGATAGCGTTGCAGGGCCGGCGACAGGAACTGCTGGGGCAGGTGGGGAGATTGCAGCAGCAGGCTGAGGCTTTCCGACAGTAAGGTTTGCTCGCCTAGGGCGGTGTGGTCGCAGGCCATCAGTGCAAACACCACGTTGAACCAAATCGGATGACCGCTACCCTCCCAGATTAAACCCCGCTCCATGACGGGCACGGCGTAGGGCTGGGGATAGGGACTTTGGGCGGACTGGATCTCGTAGTGATAGAGGTGTAGGCAGGGCTTCATCTCATGGGTGATCTGCCCCGGATAGCCAAAGTCAATCTGCTCGGTGCCCGTCAGCGTGGGGCCGGATGCCAGTAGGTTCGCTACCGCCTGGGCAATGGCAGAAATCATAGGACCTGACCGAATTAGGTTCGCAGGTTTAGCTTAGGCCCGCTCCTCCATAGCCACGATTAGACTTAGGTCGAAACTTTTGTGCCGCCAGCAACCACGCTGCCTGGGGCGTCAACATCCCCCACCCAGGCCCCGTCAGGCTTCCCGGCAGCAGTTGGCCGAGGTAGGCATCGGCAGAATTCTAAATTTTGTTGGAAAAATACGACATAAAACCCCAAAAAAAGAGAGACTATCCCTATAAATTCCTCGCCTTTCTGCCAAAAGAAATCTTTCGCAATGAACTTAAGTTAAGTTTTTCACAAAAACAACACCCCAAATCCTTCCTGCATGAACGCGTTACCTTGTCATCATTAATCACAAAAATTTACAGGACAGCATAATTTAATCCCATGCTGCTTTTGAGGATTTTTCGCGTTTTTTACGATAAGTCAGTTGTTCACGATAAGCCACTAGGGAGTCTAGGCAACCGATTCCCCTGGGATAAAACCATTCACGTTCTCCACCGAGGAGACTTTAAAAGCAAATTTATAGCGGTTCTCCCTTGAGTAAGGTGCATCATTGTTGAGTTCTAGATCCCCTCGGTAGCTGGCTGTTTAAGGTTTGCTCTGCTCCTTTTAGTTAGGGTGTATTGACAAGGAAATTGGGGGCAATTGCGATATCTTTTAACCGATTGAAATTCGCGATTGCTAACCAGAAAAGTCCATAAAAACAATCTGGCTTTCTGGGTTTTAGACTCCCCCAAAAAATCTGAATATCGATTCGTTAAAGAGCTTTTGGGAAGGTTTTCAAAAACTGAAAAATTCCGTCATCAGCTCTTCACTTCGCCTTCTTAGGACGCCCTTTATGATGATGCCAGCGGCCTTACCCCCATCGGCCTTCGCCTCCCTTGGCGTCGGGACTGTGGGCAATGTGGGCAATTTAGGCTTTGAGGACTGTGAGTCCGTCTGTCAGCTTCAGTTAATGCGGCTGGTGCATCAATCCACGGCAGCGGCGGGGTGGTTGGCCTATTACCCCACCCCCCAACAACGGCAGGTGGTGCAGGCGATCCCCTCCGGTGAGGGAGCGGTTACCATGCCCGATGGTCGAACCCTGACGGCGGAGGCCTTTGTGAATCGGATGTTTCAGCAGGCCACCGAAGTGCAGCGGGATGTGTGGGCCTTTTGCCAGCGCCAGGGCCAGGGTTGGATCGATGGAATCTCGTTTCGGCTACCACCCAGTGCTGACTGGGCCTATCTGCTGCTGTGGTTCCCCGATGCCTCCGGTACCGATGCCCTCGGGAACCCTCTCGATTCAAGGCCAGCCCCCCATCTTCTGCCCGATCTTTTACCCCGTTACCTAGCCGAGGTAGCGACACTACAGGTGGCTCTGCGGCTGGATCAAGAACATCAGCACCAGCGCCAGCAGGTGAGTCACTATCAGCACATTCTGCGTCGCCTGGAGCACCAACTGCGCCATCCCCTCGCCATGATTCATCTCTATGCGGCGAATTTGCAAAACGGACTGACCCAGGCCCAGGATCGCCAGCAGGCCCAAACCATTCGCGACGCTGTGGGCCACCTCAGCGATCAGCTCACGGCGTTGATTGCCGGGTGCCAGCGTGACCAGGTGCAAGCCGAGGTCTGTTCGGTGCCCAACCTGTGGGCAGAGGCATGGCATGGCTTACGGTTGATGGCCCAGGCCAAACAGGTAGACTTGGTGCTAGCGGATCGCCCCCTCCAGATCTTGGCTGATCGAGCGCAGTTGATCCAGGTGTTTACCAATTTGCTGCACAATGCCCTCTGTTTTAGCCCGCCCCAGGGTCAGATTTTTGCCCAGTGGCAGACGTTCCAGCGGGAGGCGGTCATCACCCTGGCGGATCAGGGGCCGGGACTTTCTCCCACCGATCTTCAGCAGATGTTTCGGCCCTACTACTCCAATCGCCCCCAGGGTAGCGGGTTAGGGCTGACCATTGCCCGCCAGATGGTGCAGCAGCATGGCGGCAAACTCTGGGCCGAGAACCTGCCCCAGGGCGGCGCACAGTTTTCGATGGTGTTGCCCCTCTCGTTGCCCTAGCGGGGGTGGCCCCTGGCCTGGGTTGGGTGACCGGGGCTGAGACCAGAGCACTGAGGCAGATCGTCCTCGTTTGATCGTTACTTCCGATGGTCTATTAGTCTATGGACACCCCTATTTCGCTGCTGTTGGTGGATGATTCCCAGCCCTTTCGCCAGGGCATCCGCACCTTGATCGAGTTTTATAACGCTAGCGGATCGCCGCCCCTGGTGGTGGTGGGGGAGGCGGTGACCGAGGCCCAGGCCGTTAAATTGGCCCAAACCCAGCACCCCAACCTCATGCTGCTGGATATGGAACTGGCCCAGGGCGATGGCTTGACGGTGCTGGGTCACCTGCGAGATATGGTCCATGCGCCCAAGGTCTTGGTGCTGTCGGTGCATCGGGAGGATGAGTGGGTGTTTCGGGCTATGCAGGCCGGAGCCCAGGGCTATGTCTGCAAAGACCGGGTGGCCGACCAATTGGTAGAAGCCATCACCACGGTGCTGCGGGATGAGGTATATCTGTCGCCGCAGCTCGCCGCCAGCTTTTTCCGACTGTTTCGGTTCTATGGGGGCCAACCCCACCACAGCGACCACACCGTCCATCTCACCGACCGAGAACAGGAGGTGCTGCACTGGCTGGTGCAGGGCGCGTCTAACGATGCCATCGCCCGCCATCTCCATGTCACGGTGGCCACGGTGAAGGCCCATCTCACCGGGATTTTTGAAAAACTCAACGTCAACAGCCGCACCCAAGCCATCGTCAAAGCCCTCAAACTCGGACTGGTCTCCGCATGAGCAACCACCTCGCCATCGCCACCGTCACCGCCGTTCTCCAGCGCACCCTCCAGGCCAGCGTGCAGCGCCATGTGGAATCGGTGCGCATTTCTACCGTGGCCCCCCACCGCATTGGCCAGGGCACCCCCGAAACCGGGATTAACCTGTTTCTCTACCATGCCAGCCGCAACAACGCCCTCAAAAACCCCGATGCCCAGGCCCAACGCGCCCGCAACAGGCGCACCCCCTGGCGACAAACCGCCCTCGAACTGCACTACATTCTCAGTTTCTACGGCAACGAGGCCGACCTAGAACCCCAGCGGCTGATGGGCAGCGTCATTCGCACCTTCAACGACCGCACCAGCCTCTCCACCCAACTGATCCAAGACACCCTCAACGACTCCACCTTTAATTACCTAGAGCAGTCCGATTTGCCCCAGCAGGTGCAGGAATTGCAGATTGTGCCGGAGGACTTGACCCTAGAAGACTTGTCGAAGGTGTGGTCGGTGTTTTTCCAAACCCCCTACGCGCTCTCCCTGGCCTACAAAGTCATGGCCGTGGTGATCGATGGCGAAGATCCCGCCGAACGGGCGTTGCAAGTGCGGGAGCGGCCCATCCAAGGCATCGCCCCCTTCCCCAGTCGGCCCCAGATCAATCGGGTGGTGGCCGACGAAGGGCCGTACCATCCCATTCTGCCCACCACCTGCCTCCAGATTCAGGGCCACCACCTGAAGGGCATTCACACCCAGGTGCGCCTGGGCCAGCAGGAGGTTACCCCCCAGGATTTGGCTGACGACTATCTCAGCCTGCCCCTGGCCACGGTGCCCACCCTGCGGGCCGGAATCCAAAGCTTGCAAGTCGTCCACCACCGCGAAACCTTGCGTCACCCAAGCGAACCCGCCGCCCCCAGCCTGGGTCTGAGTTCTAATCCGGTGCCCTTTACCCTCTGCCCAGTCCTGCAATCCGTCCAGGTCGAGGAGGTCTCAAACCACGATGGCGACACCTGCACCGCTCGCCTCACCCTCACCGTTACGCCCACCGTGGGGGCCAGCCAGGGGGTGATGCTCTCCCTCTACGAATGGTCTACCCAGCAGCCCGCCACCTACCTAATGGAAGCGCCTCCCCGCACCGAAGACAGCGACCAACTCACCATCGCCGTTCAGGGCATCCAACCGGGCACCTACCTCGTGCGCCTGATCGTAGACGGAGCCGAAAGCCCCCTCGCCATCGACCCAGACCCCGCCAGCTCCACCTACCAGTGGTATGCCCAGCCCAGGGTTCACATTGCCTAGGGCCATCCGGTTTTGCCATCGGGTTTGCTACCATACCCAACATCAATCCTAGATAACGCAACCATGACAACTCCCTTTCGTGTGGGTGTGGCTGGCCCAGTGGGATCCGGCAAAACGGCCCTGGTAGACCATCTCTGCAAGACCCTGCGCAACCGCTTCTCCATCGCCGTGGTCACCAACGACATCTATACCCAGGAAGACGCCCAGTTTTTGGTTCGCAGTCAGGCGCTCAGCCCCGACCGCATTGTGGGGGTGGAAACCGGGGGATGCCCCCACACGGCCATCCGCGAAGATGCCTCCATGAATCTAGTCGCCATTGAGGACTTGGAAGCCCGTTTTGCCCCTCTGGATCTGGTGTTTGTGGAAAGCGGCGGCGACAACCTAGCCAGCACCTTCAGCCCCGAACTGGTCGATCTCACCCTCTACGTCATCGACGTAGCCGCCGGGGACAAAATTCCCCGCAAGGGTGGCCCCGGCATTACCAAATCCGACTTTTTAGTGATTAACAAAATTGACCTGGCCCCTATGGTCGGAGCCAGCCTAGAGGTGATGGATCGTGACACCCGCACCATGCGCGGCCCTCGCCCCTTTGGCTTCACCAATCTCAAAACCACCGACGGTCTCCCGGCCATCGTCGATTTCATCCTAGACCGAGCTGGCCTCAGCCCAGAGGAACACCCAGCCCCCGTTGCCCTCAACCCGTGAGACTTCCCCCGATGACGGCCCTTCCCCCTTCTCCCCCGGTCGATCTCACGCCAGCGGTGATTCAGCGGGTGCGAGAGGGGGCGGCCATGGCCCAAAACCCCACGGTGCGCCAACATATTGCCCAGGATTTAGAAGCCCTGAGCGCCATGGCCTCTGGGCGAGTTGAGGGGCGCATGAGTGGTCGGTTTCGGCGGTGGCTGCTACGGCGCTTTATCAAAGCCTTTTTTCGGGTGCGCATTGAAAATCCCCAGCACATTCCCACCCAGCCCAATGTGCTCACGGCCAACCACCTCAGCCACCTAGACCCGTTTTTGATTCTGGCCTTTGTGCCGCCCCATCCCTACTACTACATTCTGGGCGATGCCCGTACCCTCTACAACAAACGCTGGAAGCGCTGGCTGTTGGGCTGGGCTAGGGGGGTAATTCCCCTAGAGCGTTGGTGGAAGGAGGAGATTGCCGTCATGGCTGCGGCCCAGGCCGACCGCCCCGATTTAGCGGATCTCGCCGCCACCATTCAGCAAACGGTGCCCAACGGCAGTTCCATTCAGCAGATGCGCCAGATTGATCAGGCCGTGCAAGCCATTCTGGGCCAGGGGGATGGCCTGATGATTTTTCCGGAAGGGCGCTTGGGGGAACAGGAGGGCCAGATGTATCCCCTTAAGCGGGGCACGGTGATCTACGCCATGCGGTCTGGGGTGCCGATTGTGCCCGTGGCCATCATTGGAACGAAGGAACTCTACTTTCGCAAACGGTTGACCCTGCGCTTTGGCCCTCCGGTGTCGGTGCCCCACCAGTCTCGCCCCAAGCGCCAAGACATTGATACTGCCCTGGCCCAGCTTGAGCAAGCCTTCACAGCCCTGCTGTCCGCCAACTACCAAGATCCCCCCGGCCCCAAGTTCCTGGCCCACTGGCTCAACCACCTGTTTTGGTAGGGGGCGTCCCTGGCCCCAGCGTGAGATGCCCTCGGCGTCCTGCCCAGAGGAATCCGTTTTTCGGCTAAGGGCCAGCGATCCCCCACCCAGCATCCGCGTCTCATTTTTTGGCAAAAGAGCAACAAATCCATGCCCAGGTGGAACAATGGTAAGTAGCATCGTTTGAGCCTCATTCCCGAAATCGTTCTGTTTTGTAGCCTTTGCTTAGGGCTCAAACAGTCGCTGGCAATCCTCTAATCAGGCTCAGTAGATCACAAACGCGCTCTTTTGCCGCGAGCCAGCCCACCCTTATGGGAAGCCAGCTACACCCTAAAACCCTCTTCCTTGGGGAGAGAGACTTTGAAGGCAGTTTCCCCTCTCCTTGTGGGAGAGGGGCTGGGGGTGAGGGGGGCAGGGACTTTACGATCTACTGAGACTAACGATGGGATCTTCGGGTTTTCTGCCCTCTTCCCTATCCTGTACCTATGCGTATCTCCACCGTGCCTACGCTGTCTCCAGAGTGGATTCTGGAACTTGTGGCTGAGATGGCCCTCCAACGCCAGGATGGTAGGGCGACGGGGGTGATTATGCAGGGAATGGCTACCCAGGTGCGGGAGGTGCTCCAGGCCGACCGGGTGTTGATTTATCGCCTGTCGGCCCAGGCAGAGGCCATGGTTGTCGTCGAGTCCCATGCCTCAATGGTGCCCGATCTCCAGGGGCAGCGGGTGTTTGATCCGCTGGTTGAAACGGTGTGGTGGCCCCACTATCAGCGGCGGCAGACGGTAGCCATTGCCGATGGGGCCAACGATGGCCGCCTTTCCACCGAAGACCAAGCCCAGTGGGAGGTGTTGCGGGTGCGGGCGGCCCTCGCCGCTCCGGTGCTGGGGGGGGGAAGCCTGTGGGGGCTTTGGGTGGTGCAGCACAGCCTCCAACCCCACGCTTGGCTCCCCGCCGAACGCCAACTTTTGGAGCATTTGGCCCTACACAGCGGCCTGTTGCTGCCCCAGATGGACGACTCCGAAGCCCTCACCATAGGATCCGCTTCTCCCCCACCCAGTGTCCCCGCCCAGCCCTCCTCTCACCCTTCCCAACGGGCCATGGCGGTGGGGATTGCGGAGGCAACCCGTCAGGCCGAAAGCCGCTGGCAGGCCGCCCTAGAGGGAGCCGGGGCGGGGGTGTGGGATTGGAACATGCAGACCAACCAGGTCTTCTATTCGCGCCTGTGGAAGGCCATACTGGGCCATACCGAAACCGAGGTGGGCGTGGACTTAATCGAGTGGGACAGCCGCGTCCATCCCGACGACAAAACCCACACCTACAAAGCCCTAGAGGATCACATTCAGGGCCACACCCAGTACTACCAGAGCGAACATCGTCTACGGTGCAAAGATGGTACCTATAAGTGGATGCTGGATCGGGGCCAGGTGATTGAGCGTACCCCGGACGGTAAGCCATTGCGAATGATTGGCATTAACAACGATATTACCGACCACAAGCGCATTGAAGCAGCCCTGCGCCAGAGTGAAGAAGCCCTGCGAGAAAGCCGCAACAAATACCAAACCCTGTTTGAAACCCTGACCCACGGCATTGCCATCACCGACGCCCAGGGCCAATTATTAGAGGTCAACCCAGCCTCAGAGCAGTTGCTTGGACTCTCCGCCAGCGAACAAACCGCCCGCACCTACGATGCCCCCGATTGGAAGATCATCCGTCCCGATGGTAGCCCCATGCCCGCCTCGGAATATGCCAGCGTACGTGCTCTATCGGAAAACCGCTTTATCAACGATGTCGAAATGGGTATCGTGAAACCCCAAGGAGAGATTACCTGGATTAGCGTCAGCGCGGCCCCCATTCCCCTAGATCAGTACGGCGTGGCGATTTGCTATGTGGATGTCACGGCTCGCAGACAGTTAGAACAATCCCTAGCCCTGGCCAATTTTTCCCTAGAACAACTCGGTGTCGCGGCCCTGTGGGTCAATCGAGATGGCCAAATCTACCACATGAATAATTACCTCTGCACCTCCCTCGGGTATGGCCGCGATGAATTACTCATGCAGCCCATTGATTGCATTACCCCCGACCTCGCTCCGATTAATTGGGCTAGCTTTTGGGATACCGTTGAACAGCAAAAACATCTGATTACCCAGGCTCACCATCGCACGAAGCAGGGCACCAAGTTTCCGGTTGAGGCCATGGTGCGACATATTCAATTCATGGGGGAAGAATACCTCTTTGTTTTGGCCCAAGACATTCAAGAACGGCTCCATACCGAAACCCAACTTCGGTTACAAAGTGCTGCCCTAGAAGCCTGTGCCGATGCCGTGATGATTACCGACGTGCAAGGCCGGATACAATGGGCTAATCCGGCCTTTACAACCATTACCCAATACACCCTGGCTGAGTCCATGGGTAAAAATCCTAGGGAATTGGTAAAATCTGGACAACATTCCCATAGATTTTATCAGCAACTCTGGAAAACGATTTTAACCGGCCAGTGCTGGCGAGGAGAAATCATCAACTGCCGTAAAGATGGCAGCCTATATCATGAGTTTTCCACCATCACGCCTGTTTTTAACCAGAAGGGGAAGATCAACTACTTTGTTGCCATCAAGCAGGATATCTCTGACCGCAAAGCGATTGAATTAGCCCTGCGGCAACAATCCGAACGGGAGCAGATGATTCAGGTGATTACCCATCGCATTCGTCAAACCCTAGATCTCAATCAAATCCTAGAGACGACCGCCGATGAAATTCGCCATTTCTTGGATGTAGATCGGGTACTCATCTATCGATTTAATTCCGACCAAAGCCGAATTGTGATCGCAGAATCTCTGGCCCAGCCTTGGCCTTCTGCCCTGGGCTTTGAAATGCCAAAGACCTATTTTTTCGAGCTAGAAAATAGTCTGCTCTATCAAGGCTACATCGAGGCCATTGATGACGTGAATGAGGCGATTATTCAGCCCAGTCATCAGCAGGTACTGACTGATCTTCATGTACAGGCTAAACTGACGGTTCCCCTCTGGCAAGGAGAGACCCTTTGGGGCGTGATGGTGGCTCACCAATGTCGATGTCCACGGGTGTGGAAGCCCCTAGATCGAGGCTGTTTACTACAGCTTTCGGTGCAGGTAGAAATTGCTATTCACCAGTCAGAACTGTATTGTCAACTGGCACAGGCCAACCAGGAATTAGAACAACTCGCCACCCAAGACGGCCTCACCCAAATTGCCAATCGCCGCACCTTTAATCGGGTGCTAGAGCAGGAATGGGAACGAATGCAGCGCGATCAAGAACCGCTTTCACTCCTGTTGATTGATGTAGATTACTTCAAGCGCTACAACGACCACTACGGGCACCAAGCGGGCGATCATTGTCTCTGTCGTGTGGCCCAAGTCTTGAATCAAGCGGTCCAGCGTCCGGCGGATCTGGTAGCCCGTTATGGTGGTGAAGAATTTGCCGTTTTGCTGCCCCAAACCGATGCCAAGGGAGCCGTTGAAGTTGCCCAAAATATCCAAAGCCTGCTCCATGCCCTAGGCATTGAACATTGCTATTCCCCGATTTCCCTCCAGGTAACGGTCAGCATTGGCCTCTCCGCCGTTGTCCCCAGCCCTACCTTCTCGCTGGACGAATGGGTTTACGAGACTGACCAAGCCCTCTATGCCGCCAAGGCTCAGGGCCGCAACGGCTATGTCCAGGTCTCCTAGAAAGATCGGCGAACGCTTGGCTACCCTAGCCTCAGCCCTATATCCAGCGTCCGACACAGTGCCAACGCAAGGCCGCAAACTCCTTTCCCAACAGGCCGTTTAGCTCCTAGAGCCCAGCCCCAATAGCACCCTAACGAATTCCCTGAAGCCACATCCCCATGGCGTAGCCGACAGGCAGATCCGAACCCATTTGTCACAAAACTTAATAACTTAGCTATTGAGAACCATTCCGATTTGTGGTGATATGAGCTTGTTGAACTTGGTTCTCAATAAGCCTCGGCGGAACTGAGAACCGTTACCCTAGGATGTCTTCATAATGCAAACCTACGGAAATACTGACGTTACCTACGACTGGTGGGCCGGAAACGCCCGCTTTGCCAACTTGTCGGGCCTGTTCATTGCCGCCCACGTTGCCCAGGCGGCGCTGATTGCCCTTTGGGCGGGGGCCTTCACCCTGTATGAACTCTCTTGGTTTGACCCCGCCCTGCCCTTGGGGGAACAGGGGTTGATTCTGTTGCCCCACCTGGCCACCCTCGGCCTGGGCATTGGCGATGGCGGATTGATTGTGGATACCGAACCCTACTTTGTGGTGGGGGTGGTGCACCTGATTTCCTCGGCGGTGCTGGGGGCGGGGGCATTATTCCACACCGTCAAAGCCCCCGCCGACCTAAAGCAGGCCGAGGGCTGGGCGCGGCGCTTCCATTTCGAGTGGGAAAACCCGGCCCAATTAGGAATGATTCTCGGTCATCACCTGCTGTTTTTGGGGGCGGGGGCGCTGCTCCTCGTCGCCAAAGCCACCACCTGGGGCGGCTTGTACGATACCACCCAGCAAACCGTGCGCCTGGTGCAGCCCACCCTCGATCCCTGGGTGATCTACGGCTACCAAACCCACTTTGCCAGCATTAGCCGCCTAGAGGATTTGGTCGGTGGACACCTCTATGTGGGCGGTCTGCTGCTGGCGGGGGGCCTCTGGCACATTTTGGTGCCGCCGATGAAGTGGGCCAAAAACCTGCTGATGTTCTCCGGTGAGGCGATTTTGTCCTACTCCCTAGGGGGCATTGCCCTAGCGGGTTTCGTCGCCGCCTACTTCTGTGCCGTCAACACCCTGGCCTACCCCGTGGAATTCTACGGCCCGCCGCTGACGGTCAAACTCGGCATCATGCCCTACTTTGCCGACACCGTGGTTCTGCCGCTGAAGGCCCACACCTCTCGCTGTTGGCTGGCCAATGCCCACTTCATTCTGGCCTTCCTGTTTTTGCAAGGGCACCTGTGGCACGCCCTGCGAGCAATCGGATTCGACTTCCGGCGCGTTGAACAAGCCCTGAGCGCCATCGAATCCTAACCCCGTTGGATCCGTTCTCCTCTCTCTCTTTGGGGGGCATTACAGGCTCCAACATCCTGCCCCCCTTTTCTCTTCCGTCGATGGTTTAGATACAGTAATTCAGGTCGTCAAACCCATGAGTAAAATTGGTCTTTTCTACGGCACCCAAACCGGAAATACCGAAACCCTTGCCCAAGCTATCCAAGCCGAATTTGGTGGCGGTAGCGTAGTCACCCTTTACAACATTGCTGACGCCACCACCGATGATTTCGCTGACTATAGTTGCCTGATTGTGGGTTGTCCGACCTGGAATATTGGCGAACTTCAGGCCGACTGGGAAGGCTTCTACAACGAACTAGACGAGATTGACTTTAGCGGTAAAAAAGTCGCCTACTTTGGCGCTGGCGATCAAATTGGCTATGCCGATAACTTCCAGGATGCCATGGGTATTTTGGCCGAAAAAATCACTTCTCTTGGCGGTACCACCGTCGGTCAATGGCCTACGGATGGCTACGACTTCAACGAATCCAAAGCCATCCAAAATGATAAATTCGTCGGCCTTGCCCTAGACGAAGACAACCAGCCCGAACTCACCGAAACCCGCATTTCTTCCTGGGTAGCCCAAGTTAAGACGGCTTTTGGCATCTAGGCATCCACTCACCAGAACCCAGGAATGTTCAATACATAACGCATAGCGGTTCTTGGAAGAGTGAGGGATATCGTTGCTCGGTTCTAGATCCCCCCACTGCCTAGCCGTCTAAGTCTAACTCTTTACCCCCCTTATCAAGGGGGGCAGGGGGGATCATCACCAAGTGCTACGCCTAAGTGAAATTGGCTATATCTCCAGTCTCTACTCCGTTCAACCGCCAACCCCTAAGGATAAAACTTCCTCGCCCCGCCACTTCCAAGGCAGACTATCAATCCCCTAAAGACGTAATCTTTTCACCCTCTCAATTCAGTCCTATTTCTCTGCTTGAAAATCCATTGCTTGATGCCCTTCTTGCCCAACCAATCCCCAAATTCTATGCTCCATTCCACCCAGCCAGAAGCCCTTTGGCTCAACGTTAGTGCCAGCTTTCAACGGTTTGATCAAGCCTTCTTAAAAACCCTGGCCCACCACATCGATATTTCCCACTGGGCCTATCGTCAAACCCCCGACGAACCCAGTTCCCTAGCCATCGCCCTCGACCTGCTCCACGATTTCATGTCCACGCAAAGCGGCCCCCTGCACCTGATTGGCCACGGCACGGGCGGGCTGGTAGGGCTGCTCTATGCCCGTCAATGCCCCGAACGGGTGCGTTCCCTCACCCTGCTTTCTGTGGGCGTCAACCCCATGGTGGACTGGCAAGCCCGCTACTACGCTCAACTTGAGGCGCTGCCCTGTTCCCGTCAGCGGGTGTTGGCGCAGATGGCCTATACCCTCTTTGGCCACCAAGCTCGTCCTTTGGTGAGTGGTTGGGTGCGCTTGCTGGAGCAGGATTTGGCCCATTCACCCTCGCCCCATTCTTTCTGGAAGCGCCACAATTCCTTTCCAGGCCAGGTGCCTGTGCCGCTGATGGTGTGCGGCAGTGAGGACGATGCCGTGGTCGATCCGGTGCAAATTCAAGGCTGGCAACCTTGGCTAAAGCCAGGAGATCGCCTGTGGCAGTGCCCCGGTGGGCGACATTTTTTCCATGCGGCCCATCCCGACGTGGTCGCCCAGGAGGTACTGAAATTTTGGCAAGTGCCAACCGCTCTGCTGCCCCAAGACATATTCTGCCTCGCCAGCCTGCGCGACGCCTAAGCCCAAAGGGAACCGGAGGGGTGAATCGGCTTCCCTCGCCCTCTGGGAGAGGGGTTGGGGGTGAGGGCGTACAACTTTTGTCAGTCAACCAGCCCCCACCTAGTCCCCTCACATCCCATTGCATTGACTCCGAAGCCCCTATCCCTATTTCTGGGGTGAACGTTAGCGATATGCTGACCGAAAACCCTGCTACCATGAAGGATCTGTCAAAAAGTTGCCCCAGTTTAGGGATTTCGGTTTAGGATTTCGATCCAAATGATGTCAATGATGGGTGGCTAAAGTGGTGAGACCAGCCTATGGTGGGGCCAACTTAGTCAACCTCGGCCTTGGGGCTGGCCCGTTTGGATGGTGGCCTGGTGGTGAGACATCGCTTATACCTGGGCCAAGGCATAATTGCAGGGATGAGGAAGGCAAGAACTATGGCGCTGATCGTACAAAAATATGGGGGCACCTCCGTGGGCACCGTGGAGCGCATCCAGGCGGTGGCCCAGCGGGTGAAGGCGACGGTAGAGGCGGGTAATAGCGTGGTGGTGGTGGTCTCCGCCATGGGCAAAACCACCGATGGCCTGGTGAAGCTAGCCACCGAAATTACCAATCAGCCCAGCCGCCGCGAGATGGATATGCTGCTCTCGACGGGGGAGCAGGTGTCCATTGCGTTGCTCTCCATGGCGCTGCATAGCATAGGCCAAGATGCCATTTCCCTCACCGGAGCACAGGTGGGCATTGTCACCGAGGCGGAACATACCCGTGCCCGCATCCTCACCATCAACCCCGAACGGATGCAGCGCCACCTAGCCGAGGGCAAAGTGGTGGTGGTGGCGGGTTTCCAGGGCATTAGCCAAACCACAGATTTAGAAATTACCACCCTGGGCCGAGGCGGATCGGACACCTCGGCAGTGGCCTTAGCGGCGGCGCTTCAGGCCGACAAGTGCGAAATTTATACCGACGTGCCGGGGATTCTCACCACCGACCCGCGCCTAGTGCCAGAAGCGCAACTGATGGAGGAAATTACCAGCGATGAAATGCTGGAACTGGCCAGCCTGGGGGCCAAGGTGCTGCATCCCCGGGCGGTGGAAATTGCCCGCAACTACGGCGTTACCCTCGTGGTGCGCTCTAGCTGGACGGACGAACCGGGTACCCGCGTGATCTCGCCCCAGCCCCAGCCCCGCCCCCTAGAAGGCTTGGAACTGGCCCACCCCGTCGATGGCGTGGAGTTTGACACCGACCAAGCGAAGGTCGCCCTACTGCGAATTCCCGACCGTCCCGGTATTGCCGCCCGCCTATTTGGACAACTGGCCAGCCAAGACCTCAATGTAGACCTGATCATCCAGTCCATCCACGAAGGCAACACCAACGACATCGCTTTTACCATGGTGCGGTCTAACCTCAACCGGGCCGAAGCCGTGGCCGAAGCCATTGCCCCTGCCCTGCGCAGCAACCCCACCGACACCACCCAGGCCGAGGTGATGGTGGACACCAACATGGCCAAAATCAGCATCGCCGGAGCCGGAATGATTGGTCGTCCGGGGGTAGCCGCGAAGATGTTTTCCACCCTGGCCGAGGCAGGCATCAATATTCAATTGATCTCGACATCGGAAGTGAAGGTAAGCTGCACCATCGATGTAGTGGATTGTGATCGCGCCATCGCGGCCCTGTGCGAATCCTTTGAGGTCACCTCTTCTCCCATGCCCCAGTCGGAAGGGCCAACCCTCGCCTCCACTCAAGTGACTCCCGTGGTGCGCGGTGCTGCCCTCGACATCAAGCAGGCCCAGGTGGCGATTCGTCATGTGCCCGACCAACCCGGCATGGCCGCGAAAATCTTCCAAATCTTGGCCAACAACGGCGTCAGCGTGGATATGATCATCCAGTCCCAGCGCTGCCGCTTGGTCAATGGCCAGCCCACCCGCGATATTGCCTTTACCGTCGCCCAGGCCGATGCCCGCATGGCACGGGAACTCATGGAACAGGCGGCTACCGACCTCGGCTTTGGGGAAGTGGTCGTCAACGAAGCCATCGCCAAGATCAGCGTAGTCGGCATTGGCATGATCTACGCCCCCGGTGTGGCCGCTCGGATGTTCAAGGCGCTTTCCGAGCAGGGCATTAACCTGCAAATGATCGCCACCTCGGAGATCAAAATTAGCTGCGTGGTGGATGAATCCGAAGGCGTCAGAGCCCTCCAAGCCGTCCACAGCGCCTTTGGCCTCGCCGGAACTAAAGCCGTCGTCGTTCCCGCCTAGCCCTGAGCCCTAAACCTCTGGGCTACCGTTCATCAGGGTGATATCTAGCCTGTCTCGGTGATGCCTCACCCCATGACCCTTGTCCCCGGTGGCTTAATCCACTGGGGGTGCTGTTTACGGCAAAAAATGGGCACCCTAGGGGCATCATCCATGCCATTGCTATGCTGACCTTGCCTGCCCCCCGAATTGCCCTGCTGATTGATGCCGATAACGTAGCGGGTATCAGAGAGACTCACCTGGTCAAACTTTTAGCTCAGCTTGAGAGCCTAGGAACCGTCACGCTCCGGCGTGCCTATGGCCATTGGGGTAAGCCACATCTCGCCTCATTAGCCAAGGTGCTCCATCGGTTTGCAATTCTTCCGGTGCAGCAGTTTGACTACAGCAGCGGCAAAAATGCGACGGACATTGCCCTCACCATTGACGCGATGGATCTGCTGCACAACGGCCACTATGAAGCCTTTGCCCTAGTCACCTGCGACAGCGACTTTACGCCCTTGGTGGTACGCTTGCGAACCGGCCATGCCAAGGTCTACGGCTTTGGGCGGGCCAATAAAACTTCCCAGGCGTTTCAGGAGGCGTGCAACGGCTTCTTTGTGATCGAAGATCCTAAGGGCACGGCCCTCGCCTACACCCCAGGAGCGGGAACTCCGTCGCCCACGGTCTCAGTTCAGCCTGCGGGGGTACCTCAAGCGGAACCAGCCAATAGCGAGCCATCGGAAGATTTGGCCATCGCCACACCCCCGTCCCCCGAAACGGGAAATACTGTCCCTGACGTGAGCTCTCCAAGCACGGCCACCCAAACGGCCACCCCTAAGACCGCTACCGCTGCCAAGGCCACCACCGCCAAGGCATCTACCGCAACGGCCAAGACTACCACCGAACCCCCCAAGCCCATCGAGGATGTTTTTAAGGAAGCCGTTACCACCAACCTGAAAAATAACTGGGCTAAGGTGGCCGATGTGGGCACTTTTTTGGCGAAACACAAAAAGCTCAAGAAGAACTACAACACTCAAACTTGGGCCAAGTATTACCAACGGTTTCCCCACTTGTTTGAGGTCAAAAAAGTCAACGGCAGCACCAGCATTCGCCTTCTCCCAGGGGTTCGCTAGGGTTGATCGAGAGCTTGCCTGCGTTCTCTATCGCCATGACTTTCCACCGTCTTGCGGAACGGGTTTTGGCTGACTCAAAGCCCCTAGATCGTCCACGACAATTGATGACACACCCAAGTACTACTATGACCGCCTCTGGTGCTCTAGCATCCAAGCTGCATGTTGTCAGCTACCCCTTTGGGAGGCTGCATAAAACCGACATTCCGCAGGTTGACAAAAAGGATATTTGGGGCGGCTGAGGTAAGCTCAGAACAAGGATTGGGATAGAGCCTTGGAGATAGAAAACCTGGATCATTTGGGTTTGGTGTCGGCGTTGGTGGATGAGATCGGCCTGGTAGATCTGACCGACGAGCTTCTGGCACCCCATCGGCTGAACCACATCAGCCCAGGGCAAGTGGTGAAAGCGATGATTCTGAATGGGTTGGGATTTGTCAGCACACCGCTGTACCTGTTTAGCGAGTTTTTCGAGGGTAAACCGGTGGAGCACCTGCTGGGCGCGGGGATGACAGCGGCGCATCTCAACGATGACCGTCTGGGACGAGTGCTAGATCATGTGTTTGAGTACGGGACGACGTTGTTTTTTCTCAAAGCGGCGATGCAGGCGGTGAATCGCTTTGGGGTGAGGGTGTCCCAGTGCCATCTGGACTCGACCTCCTTTGCCCTCGACGGGGAGTATGCCTCTGAGAGCGGGACTGAGGAGGCATCGGGGACTGAGAAACCCCAAGCGATTGAGATTTGTCGGGGCTATTCACGAGACCATCGACCGGAGTTAAAGCCATTTTTAGTCAACGTGATCTGTAGTGCCGACGGCGGCATCCCGGTGTGGTTGAAGGTGGGCAGCGGCCATGAAACCGATAGCCAAACCCTTGCGGGGTTGATGACCGCCTTTGCCGAACCGTGGGAGACGCCCGCGCTGATGGTGGTTGATGCCGCGTTTTACAGCGAGCCGAACCTGAAAGCGGTCGGGGAGTTGCCCTGGCTGAGCCGGGTGCCGATGACGCTCAAGGCCGCTCAAACGCGGGTGGATAGCGCCCGACGCACTGACCGAGCGGCCCTGTGAGGTGGAGGGGTATCGGCTGTGGAACGGCAGACCTAGGGTGGGGTGGAACAGTGCTGGATTCTGGTGGAAAGTCCGCACCGGACGGCGGCGGCGGACTGGCTGAAGCCCCTCGAAACGCAGGAGAAAGGGCTACAACGGTCGTTGCGGCAGCTCTGTCGCCAGGTCTTTGCCTGCAAACCCGATGCCGTGGATGCCCTCCTGCGCTTTCAAGACTCCCTCACCGGCTACACCCTGACTCAGGTGGCCCTGGTTTCGGTGGTGGACAAGCGGCCCCCCGGTCGGCCCAAACGCGCTAACCCCTCAGACCTGCCCGCGTTGGGCTATCCATGGCAGGCCACCCTGGAACGCACCGCTGAGTACGAGGCCCAGTGCCAACAGCGTCATCGTCGCTTCCTTCTGGCTACGAATGTTCTGGATCAAGACACCTACCCCGCCGAGCGTCTTCTGCGCGAGTACAAGGCCCAGCAGCACGTCGAACGCGGCTTTCGCTTCCTCAAAGCCCCTCTCTTCTTCACCAGTAGTGTCTTTGTCAAAAAGCCCCAGCGCGTGGAAGCTCTGGCCCTCATCATGGCCTTGCCCCTGTTGGTCTACAGTCTTGGCCAGCGGAAACTCAGAACCCAACTCGCCCAAGCCGATGACACCGTGCTTGACCAAAAGCAGCGCCCCACTCGCAATCCGACCTTTCGCTGGATTTTGCAGAAGTTTCAGGCCATTCATCTGGTCTCCACGGGAACCGTCCAGCAGGTCAGCAACCTCTCGGAGGAACGCCGCAAGATCATTCGCCTTATGGGCTTCCCGGCCTGCCAGTACTACCTCCTAAATTAACCCCTGTCAACCTGCGGAATGTCGGGCTTAGTCATTCCCTGTGGCCCAAATATTCGACCATCGTCTAACTACACAACCCA
>JBBAWV010000086.1:0-20918 GCA_040396995.1 Nodosilinea sp.
CATATCGTCGATGCGGTTCGGTTCTTTCTTCTTGCGTACCATGATGCGGTCTCCTCAAGTATCGGGATTCTAGACCGCTTACACAAAATTCTGATCAGTCTCCAAGCCTTGGACCGCATGGGTTACGCTGCGCTAACCCATCCTACGGGGTCTTACATTGAGTCTGTCCCACCGACTTATCCCAACATCACCAAGCACCAGCCCATCGTTCCCTGTGCTAGCGTCAACGTAAGCCTCTATCGTTCGCCAAAGTGGCAGGTTAGTGGCAGGTTAAATGAAGGCTTCCCTCACTCTATGCACAGGCTTATTGCTGAGTCTGCCTTTGGCGACAAACCCGCAGTCCCCAAAACATGAGGTCTGGGTCTACCCGGATGGATGTTGCCCAAGCCGGATTTCGTTGCGTCAGGGCCGATGCCAAGGCAGGCCCATCGCCCCCCGTAAACACCACATGCCCTACCTGCTGGCCCTGGCCATAGCCCTGCCACCAATCGGTGATAAAGTCGCGCAACCCAGCAAGTTGACTATATAAAATGCCGCTAGCCATGGCCTCGGCAGTGGTGGTGGCCCAGCGGGGTGGCAGATGGGCAAGGTCGTAGGACAATAGGGGCAAGCCATCGGTGTAGTCGTGGAGGGCGCGAAACTGGGAACGCACCCCCGGCAGAATGGCCCCACCCACCAGCCGCCGCTCGGCCCCCGCCGTTAGGGTAAGCGCCGTACCGCCATCTACCACCAGCACAGGCCAATCGTAGGTTTCCCCCGCCCCGACGAGTGCCAAGGCCCGGTCTACCCCCAGGGTTGGATAGCCATGGCCCAAAGGCACCTGATCCGTTGTCACTGCGTGGCTTTGGGCATAGGTGCGCCAAACATTGCCCTGGGCCTGCACCACCGAGGCCAGCCATAGCTCTGGAAAATCGGCCATCATCGGCGGCAGTTTTGGCGCATCAAACTGAAGTTCAGCGGCTAGGGATGCCCAGGTCTGTTGGGTAAAGCCTTGGGTCATGAGGGCGTGGCCCTGGGCCGAGGTGAGATGGGGCGTATGCCATCCCCCCAGCCATTGCGCCCCGGCAAAGGCTCCCCAGTGGAGACGGCTATTGCCCACCACCAACGCTAACCAAGGGGTTTCGTCCGCCATGCCACCTGCCAGGTTTTTGTGCCAACCGCTCCTCTATCCTAGGGGTGAGGCCAGCCCAGGGCCAAGCTCTGCCCCAAGGTACAAGACAACGCCTGCCCTTGGCGTCACTATAGTGAGTGGGGAATAGTGAGTGGGGATAGCCAGGTACCCCATAGCTATGATTCGGATTATTTTGATTGAAGACCACAACCTCACCCGCATGGGGCTAAAGGCTGGACTCAGCCAAGTGGAGGATATGGATGTCGTGGGCGAGGCTGCCACAGGACGGGAGGGACTGGAACGGCTGAAAACCCAGCCCGCCGACATCGCCATTGTGGCTATTGGCCTGCCCGATATGGACGGCATTGAAGTCGTAGAAGCCCTGTGCCAGTTTCAGGCCAGCCAGGGGCTAGATCGGCTCCCAGCCCAGCAAACCGTAGGGGCGAGGTCTCCTCGCCCGCTGATACCGGGGGCAAACAAGTCGGATTTGGTATGAGGTTAATTGTAGCGGTGCGAGAAACCTGCATCGGCCACGCCTGGATTGACCCAGCCGTGGCCAATTTGGGCGTAGACGACCGCACCAAAGCCGCCGTTCGTGCCCTGCGGTCGGGCCTCGTCAGCTAGGCTGGGCTCATCTAGGCCAGGTTCTCCGTTAGGCGATTGAGGTAGCGTTCAATTAAGAGAATCGCCACAATGTCATCAATGGGGCGGGGAATGGTGCGGAAGGACTGGGGCAGCAGTTTGGCGAAGCCAGCGGGGGGATACATTTGCCAGTATCGATCCCGTGCCTCTAAAGAGGTATAGCGCTCATCTACGAGCATAATTCGCGGCGGATCCTCCATCTGGGCTAGGCTTACCTTCCATTGCTTAGACCCGGTTTGGTCGCCCAACACAATGGTGGAAATCGGAAACCGCAGCCGCAACCGTTCTACCGTAGACAGCACGGCCTCCACCGGAACCACCTCCTGATAGCGCAGGATCCGATCCACTCCCATAATGGCCAATCCACACTTTTGACGCCCCGGATCAAGGCCCAAAATCACGGGCTGAGAGAGGGATGGCGACCTAGATTCTGACACGATGACCCCCACAATAGCAGCGGACTCAGCAAGTCCCTGGAGTCACGATACTGGCGTGAATGGGATGAAAGCAAATGGCTACCATGGATGGGGCAACCCTAACCCCTATCCCAGGGAGATTTAAGGGGCTAGGGTTCTCGCTTTTGCCAGCCCATTGCGCCACAAATCAAGCCAAACGTCAATATCTCAAATCAGACTTAGCCTCGGCTTAACAGAAAGGCATAAAACATGAAGATGGCGGCGCAATGGGAAAATCGGGGTTAACCTCAGATTAATTTTGGGTTAAGCTGGCCACCATGACAACAGCTCGGTAGTTTTATGGTCTTCTTGCAGTCGATGCGGTACAGATGACGGTTGCGAGTAGCCTTTTGGCGCTGGCCTTAGAGATCTGTGTTGCCTCACCGGACTGAGGATGGCAGTGCTGAGCCTCCATCTCTTGGAAGGACTGACTGATGAAAGGCGTCACTTGTTGCGTCGTGAGTTATTTTATAGCACTCTGTGTCGTCCCTTCTAAGATTTCTCCTCCTAGTCCCCCTTACCCCTGATGCTTCTGTGAGAAATCTAGCCAAGTACAATCAAAATCCTACGCAGAATACGTCTTATAGTGCCGCTACGGAACGAGTTAAACTGACTCAAGTTGCAGTTGTTCTGACAATCGCAATTGTTCCCACTGTCCTAATTGCGATTGTCAGCACATGGACAGATATCCCAACCCAACATTTGATGACCGACCCACTCGCCATCTTGGTTGAGCCTTTTTATTTGGGTTTGCTGTCTCAGCTAGGCATTTTTATCTGGGCTTCTACGGGCGCTATTAGTTTATTTACGGCTTCCCTATTGAGGGGGAAACCTCAGGAGCGGGGTTTCTATCAGTTCTTTTTGGCAACGGGTATCATGGCTTTCTTTTTGGGCCTAGATGATATCTTTATGTTTCATGAAGATGTGTTTGAAAACTACCTAGGCATTCCCGAAGAAGTCACCTATGCTTTATACGCAGGGTTTGTATCGTGGTATCTATGGCGCTTTAAGGGGCTCATCCGTCGGACAGACTATACCTTTTTAGCTATTGCATTTTTTAGCTTTGTCATGTCCGTCGTGCTGGATAAGATCCATCCTCCCTTCCTTGATCCGTACCTTTCTGAAGATGGGTTTAAGTTTGTTGGTCTAGTAACATGGTTAGCCTATGTTTCGCAGACCGCTTTCTCTGTATTCCAAAGGGGACAGGCGGCGAGTTCTGGGGCGAAGCCAAAAGTCTGGCAATAATAATGCGAAATATTAGGTCGCCATATTGACTGATACAAGCGACGATATTTGCACTAAACTTAGGCGGCAATAGGTGAAGCGGGAGATGGCGCGGGCTTCTGTTCCCTGCTAAGCCAAAAGCGTGTTACCTTTTAGTACACGTGTCTTGTGTCCGAGGCACCGCTAGCGAATGCACATTAAGCGCGTCGAGTTGTCCCACTTTAAGTCCTTTGGTGGCACAACCCAGGTTCCCCTATTGCCTGGGTTTACGGTCATCTCTGGGCCAAATGGGTCTGGCAAATCGAATATTCTCGATGCGCTGCTGTTTGGCCTAGGGCTAGCCAGTTCTAAGGGAATGCGGGCGGATCGTCTGCCGGATTTGGTAAACCAAGGCCAAATGAGCCGTCGCACCACCTCAGAAGCGAGCGTCACGGTTACCTTCGATCTATCGGACGTGCCGCCGGAGTTCTTTTTAAAAGACGCGGCAGATTTAATGGAGGAAGCCCACCGAGCCGCCAGTGAGGCTGATGGGAATGGGAGTCATCCCGAAAATGGCGCGAATGGGAACGGCAACGGCAAGGGTCAGCATAACGGCAACGGAGCCAAGGCGGATTCACGACTGGTGCCCCTGGCCATCAATCACGAGTGGAGCGTGACCCGACGGTTGCGCGTCACCAGCCAGGGCACCTACACGTCTAATTACTACATCAACGGCGAACCCTGTACCCTGAATGACCTGCACGAACAGTTGCAGCGCTTCCACATCTACCCCGAAGGCTACAACGTGGTGCTTCAGGGGGACGTGACGGGCATTATTTCCATGAATGCGCGGGAGCGGCGGCAGATCATCGACGAACTGGCCGGGGTGGCCTCCTTCGACCGCAAAATTGACCAGGCCAGGGGCAAGCTGGATGCGGTGCGCGAACACGAAGACCGCTTCCGCATTGTGGAGCGGGAACTTCAGATTCAGCTAGAACGCCTCGCCCAGGATCGACAGAAAGCCGAAAAGTACCAAAAACTGAGGGCCACCTTCCAAGACAAGAGCCAGTGGGAGGCGGTGTTGATTTGGCGGCAGCAGCAGCGACAGATCGACCAATTGCAACAGGCCATTGCCAAGGGAGAAACCGAAGCGACCCAACTGGCCCAGGCTATCACCCAAGCAGATCAGGCCGTCGTTACCCTAGAGGCAGAATTAGCGACCCTGAACGCCCGCATTCGCGCCATGGGAGAAGACGAGCACCTGGCCTTGCAAGCCAAGGTGGCCACCCACGAGGCGGAACTGCGCCAGTTGCAGCGTCAGGAACAGGAGACTCGACAGGCGGCGAACCAGGCGGCAGCTCAGCTACGCGATACCGAAATTGCCCTGCAACAGCACCAGCGCACCCTAGCCCAGCTTCAGCGGGAGATTGAGGAGCAGTCCTCGCGGGAAATGGTTACCCTCACCCAGGCCAGAGATCAGGTGCAGCAGACCCTAGAGGAACGGCGACAGGCCACGAATGATATTGCCTCGGCCTCCCAGGCTTGGGTGCAGCAGCAAACGGAACTGCGCCACGCCATCGAAACCCTGCAAGCGGCCATGGAACCCCAGCGGGCCGAGCAAATTCGCCTGCAAGAGCGGCGGCACCAGCTAGAGCAGCAAATTCAGGTGCAGCAGGGGCAGTTAACCGCACTCCAGGCCGAGGATGTCCTCGGTGGTGGAAGCGCCCCCGACCTTAGCCAGCAGCTTGAGCGGGCCAAGGCGGAAATTCAGGCCACCGCCGAGAAAATCTCCGCTGCTGAGGCTGAATTAGCCGTCCAACGGGAAACCCAAACCCGCCTACTCAAAGAGCAACGGGACAAACAGCGTCAACTGGACAAGCTCGAAGCCCAAACCCAGGCCATGCAGGAAAGCCAGGGCACCCAGGCCACCAAGCTCCTGCTGGATAGCGGCATCAAGGGCATCGAGGGCTTAGTCGCACAACTGGGCAAGGTGGAACCCCGCTATCAGGTCGCCCTAGAGGTGGCGGCGGGGGCGCGATTGGGCTACTTGGTGGTGGCCAACGACAAGGTGGCGGCTCAGGGGATTGAATTTCTGAAGCAGCGGCGGGCCGGACGGGTGACGTTTTTGCCGTTGAACAAAATCCGTGCGCCCCAGTTTTCCCAGGTGCCCGACTGGAAGCGCCCGGATGGATTCCTAGACTATGCCGTTAACCTGATCGACTGCGAGCCCCGCTACCGCGACATTTTCGCCTACACCTTCGGCAGCACCGTGGTGTTCGACAAGCTGGAGATGGCGCGGCAACACTTGGGGGATTTCCGCATCGTCACCCTCGATGGGGAAGTGCTGGAAACCAGCGGCGCGATGACCGGGGGCAGTCTCAATCAGCGCTCTGGCAGTTTGCACTTTGGCACCGTAGAGCCCGCCGAATCCGAAGAGGCTCAGGCCCTCCGGCAGCGGCTCAGCGACATTGACGTGCTGCTAGAACGGTGCGAACGCAACCTCCAAACCGCCTCCACCACCCTGCAAACCCTCACCCAAAGCCTAATCACCCAGCGGCAGCAATACCGGGAAATGCAACTTCAGGGAGAACAGCAGCAGACCCAGCAGCAGCAGCTTGCCCAACGCCGCAGCCAAATTCAAACCCAGCTTCAGCAGGCCCAGCAGGAGTTTGCCGCCGCTGAAAGCCGTCTTCAGGAAATCGCTAGGGTTTTACCGACCCAGGAAGCCGAAATTTCCCAAAAACGGTCGGATCTGGCGGAACTGGAGCAATCCCAAACCCACAGCGAATGGCAAACTGCCCAGGCCGCTGTGCGTCAGCTAGAGCAGCAACTGGCCGAACGCCAAACCGCCCTCCAACAGGCGGAACGACAGATCCAAACCCGCCAAAACCAGCGTCAACAGCTAGAGGCCACCATCCAACAGGCCCAGCAGACCATTGTGGCCATTCGTCAGCAGCAGGGCGAACGGGAACAGGCTCTCGCCCAAATCAAACAGCAGCAAGGCGGGCTGAACCAGGAAATTGAGACCCTGCGGCAGGCGATGGCGGTGCTGGATCAAACCCTGGCCGCTGAAAAGGCCAACCGCGACCAACTAGAAGCCCGCCTGCGAGACCAGCGCACCCAAAAGCAACAGCAGGAATGGCAGCGGCAAAAGCTGCTCGAAACCCAGCAGGAGCGGCGGCAACAACTCACCGAAGCCCAAACTCTATGCCAGCTTCAGGCCCAGGAATTGCCCGATCCGCTGCCGGAAATTCCCCCCGACACCGACCTAGAGGAACTGCACAAGGAACTGCGCTCTCTGCAACGGCGGATGGAAGCCCTGGAACCCGTCAACATGCTGGCCCTAGAGGAATACAACCGCACCGAAGAACGCCTCAACGACCTCAGCGACAAGCTCTCCACCCTAGAAGAGGAACGCACGGAACTGCTGCTGCGGGTCGAAACCTTTACTACCCTGCGGCGCAAGGCGTTTCAGGAAGCCTACGATGCCGTAGACAAAAACTTCCAGACCATCTTTGCCGAACTCTCCGATGGTGACGGCCACCTACAACTGGAAGACCCCGAAGACCCCTTCAATGGCGGACTGAACCTCGTTGCCCACCCCAAGGGCAAGCCCGTGCGGCGGCTGGCCTCCATGTCTGGGGGCGAAAAATCCCTCACGGCCCTCAGCTTTATCTTCGCCCTCCAGCGCTACCGCCCCTCCCCCTTCTACGCCTTCGACGAGGTGGATATGTTCCTGGATGGGGCCAACGTGGAGCGCCTGTCTCGCATGATCAAACGCCAAGCGGAACAGGCCCAGTTCATCGTCGTTAGCCTGCGTCGCCCCATGATCGAAGCCTCCCAACGCACCATCGGCGTGACCCAGGCGCGAGGGGCCTATACCCAAGTCCTGGGCATTGACCTAGAAACCCAAAGCGCTGCGCCTTGATGTGTAAGCGCTGGGCTAATTCATGCGAGGGAGTGAGGATTATCTGCCTAAGGTGGTGTGTGCTGATCCAGCATCCCTAGCTCCACTTACCCCAGTAGATCCAGCAGATGATCCCCCACCCGCAGGGCATTGGCGATGACGGTCAGACATGGCCCCACGCTGGGGATGGAGGGGAAAAAGCTACTGTCTACCACGTAGAGATTGTCGAGGTCGTGGGTGCGGCAGTGGAGATCGAGTACCGAGGTGACAGGGTCGGTGCCCATTTTGCAGGTGCCGCACTGGTTGGCCATCACGGGCAGGGGCACTTCGCCACGGGGATGGAGTCCGGCGCGGGAGAACAGGTGACTGTCTTTTTCAACGGATTTCAGTACGTCCAGCCAGCGGTAGACCAAGCGGTCGTGGGCTTCGGCGTTGTTGGGTTCAAAGGTGATGTGGATTTTGCCCTTTTTCACCTCCACCCGATTTTTGGGGTCGGGCAGCACCTCCGTCATCACCCACCAGGCGATGGAGCGGTTGGCCAGTTGCTTGAGGCCAAAGTTGGGCATCAGCTTGGTGATGAGCGACAGCACCGGGGGCGATTCGGCAAAGATGGCATCTTGCAGCACACCGCCCATGTTTTGGATGTGGCCCATGGGGTAGTGGAACTGACCGTCGCCCCAGTAGTAGTCGTTGATGCCGACGGAGCGGGGAAAGGTGCCATCGTGGGCATGGGCGGTGATTTCGACGATGGAGCTCATCCGCATTTTCATCAGGTTGCGGCCCACCTGGTCGGAACGATTGGCCAAGCCCTGGGGATGTTTGTCGTTGGCGGATTGCAGCAGAATCGCCGCCGAATTCACCGCCCCACAGGCCAGCACCACAATGTCGCCAAAGAACAGATAGGGCTGACTCGCAATGTCTGCCTGTACGGCCTTCACTGCCGTCCCGGCTGGGTTGGTGTGCAGCCCCGTTACCTTGGCCTCGGTTTTGAGGGTGACGTTATCAAAAGCCAGGGCCGGAGCCACCCCAAACACCTCCGAATCCCCGGTGGGGTCGTCCTCCCGCAACGAAAGGGACATGGGCAGCGGGTAGGGGCGGCAACCGTGCTTAGCGATTTCCTCTACCACGGGCTGCATGGTGTCGTTGTGGGGAACGGCAGCAAAGGGAAAGTCGCCGCTGCGGCTGGGTTCAGTGGGGTCGGCCCCCGCTTGGCCATGGACTTGGTATAGCGCCTCGGCCTCGGTGTAGTAGGGTTCAAAGTCGCTGTATTTGAGGCCCCACTCTGGAGAAATGCCGTCCTGGTGGGCCACGGCTTCAAAATCCTTTTCCCGCATCCGTTGTAGGGCCGCCCCGTAGATTTTGGTGTTGCCGCCGATGGCGTACTTCAGTTGCGGCGTAAAGGGTTCGCCCGCCTCGTCGTACCACTGTTCGGGGGCGTGGTAGCGCTGCTTTTGAAAAATATCCACATCGCTGATGTTCTGCTCCGCCAATGGCATCGCCCCCCCCCGCTCCAGCAGCAAAATCCGCTTCCCCGACGGAGCCAACTTGCGAGCTAGGGTGCCGCCTCCGGCCCCGGTTCCGATGATGATTACGTCATAGTGGAGATCGTCAATAATCATAGGGGAGTTCCTCAAGGCAAGTCGCTGGGTAGCCGCAAGGGAAACGGCTCCATCGGTCGGCTACCCCTAACAATCTACTGACTATTCCCTCGTTTCCCTGTCTTTTTCCTTTCAATTACAGAATCTCAGATCAGGGGATATGTTTGGGCCTTGGTTGACGGACAAAACTTGCGAGAACCCAGATCCGCCAAAGGGTCAGGAGACCTGACCCCTACATGAGCCCAATACTGTAGGGGCGCGGTTTCCGCGTCCGGCGCAGGATCTTTTGTCAGTCAACCAGGTTTGGGCCTTGCGTAGGTGTACTCGGTCTTAAGGAAAGAAGGGGCACGCCCTAGGGGTAGGGGCGGGTTAAGGACGGCAAAAAAATCCCGAAGCCCATGCAACTTTTGAAGGTAAACAGCCCATAATAGGGGTCGGACAACAGAAGGGAGCGCAAACCATGCCAAGAACGCCCAGTGAATACGTGATTCACATGCTGTTTGATGGGGGCCACCACGAAGAAGTGCGCTTCTCCTCCATCCAAGACTTTCAAAAATGGTACAGCGGCGAGCTGATGCCAAAGGCCACGTCCGACGAATTTATTACCGTGCCTCTGCCCAAGGTCAATCCGGGCGAGTACATGGTGATCCGTCCCTCCCGCCTTGCCGCTATTCGGGTGGAACCCGTCTTTAGTTCCAGCGTCGAACGATATTGACACGGAATTAGACACAGGTTGCGGTACAGGACAGAGACATGGGTAGGGAGAGGCTGCGTCGTCAGGCCATGGGTCTGGGTAGAGTGGTGTTGGGCGGGCTGCTGGCGGGGCTGGCGGTTCAGGGTTCCGGCGCAACCATGGCTATGGATTGGGCCAGTCGGGCGCTCTCACCCGTGGGGGCTTGTCTAGGACAAGCCAACCCTAGCGATTTCCTCGCCCAGGCCACGGTCATCCCCGATCCAACCCCTGTGGTTCCTTTACGGCCCCAGGCAGCGGCAGAGATGGCGGATTTTTGGGCAACGGTGGCACTGCCCCAGGATCGTCGTCCTTTATTGCAGGCTATTCATCATAGTCTGGCTTATTTAGCAACCCCCAAGGCCGTTGCAGACTACCAAGCCCACCCCACACCGGGCATCACGCGGGATCGAGTCACCCGTAGCCTGCGTCGTTTGCGTCAATTAGTGCAAAACAGCCCCAATGATGCCGCTTTTCAAGCCGCCCTAGCGCGGGAGTTTGTGCTGTATCAATCCATTGGCCGGGATGGCCAAGGCACCGTCGGGTTTACGGGCTATTTCGAGCCCTACTACGCCGCTAGTGCGGTTCCCACCGCCGAGTTTCGCTATCCTCTGTACCGTCGTCCGGCGGACTTGGATCAGTGGCCCACCCCCCACCCTACTCGCTTAGCCCTTGAGGGATCCGACGGGTTGCAGGGCAGCCAAGGGCCGCTGCGGGGGCTGGAACTCGTATGGTTAGCCAGCCGTTTAGAAGCCTTCCTTGTCCAGGTGCAGGGTTCCGCCAAGCTGGGCCTCACCGATGGCCAGGTGATGACCGTGGGCTATGCCGGACGTACGGACTATCCCTACACCAGCATTGGCCGCGCCCTGGTAGAAGACGGCAAAATCGCCGCTGAAGACCTGTCCCTGCCGAATCTGCTGGCCTACTTCGAGGCCCACCCCGACGAACTAGACATCTACCTTCCCCAGAACGAGCGGTTTATCTTTTTCCGAGCCACCGATGGCGGGCCACCCACGGGCAGCCTCAGCGTTCCCGTCACCGCTGGCCATTCCATTGCCACCGATAAAACCCTGATGCCGCCCGGAGCCATGGCGATCATTCAAGCGCCCCTGCCCCAACGCACCCCCAGCGGCGACTGGGACAGCCAACCCACCACCCGCCTCGTGTTGGATCAAGACACCGGAGGCGCGATCATTGGCCCTGGTCGGGTGGATCTATTTGTGGGATCTGGCCCCGAAGCGGGAGAACTGGCGGGCCGCATCAACACCCCTGGCCATCTCTATTACCTGCTGCTCAGACCCTAGGCCGCTAGGGCCATAGGCTGTTCAGGCCATAAAAGGAACCGGACTATTTCCCCCTGGCTGTCTACAATGGGAGTCTATCGCCCTGCATCGAGGAACTGGGTTATGGTGCAAAGTCCTATGGCAGCCCAGGGGCTCTACCCCGATTCCGACGGTCAACCCATGGCAGAAAATACCCTCCAGTATCGTTGGATTGTCCGTTTAGTAAGCAATCTCAGGCGACTGTTGAACGATCAAACGGCCTTTGTGGCGGGGGATTTGCTGTGGTACCCCGTCCCGGTGGAGGTGCCCCCAGCCCCAGCCCAGGCTCCAGATGCGATGGTGGTGCTAGGCAGACCAGACAGCGAACGCGGTAGCTATAAACAATGGGAGGAAGAGAACATCGCGCCCCAGGTGGTGTTTGAGATTCTCTCCCCCAGCAACAGCGCCCGCGAAATGTTGACCAAACAGGCCTTCTATAGCCAGTATGGAGTCCTGGAGATGTACTTCTACGATCCCGAAACCTTTGATTTTTGGGGTCTCATTCGCCCCAGTTCTGACCAAGATTTTGCCCCCATCATGGCGATGAACGTGCCTTGGGTATCGCCGCTGTTAGGCATTCGCTTCGAGATCTTTGATACTGGGTTAGAGGTGTTCTATCCCAACGGGGATCGCTTCCAAGACCCAGAGGTGGTGATTGTGGAACGGGAGCAGCTTCAGCAGGAGCGTGACCGTGCCCAGCAGGAACGAGACCGCGCTCAGGAAGAACGAGACCGCGCCTTTGCCAAGCTCAGGGAACTGGGGATTGATCCTCCGTAGATCACAAACACGCTCTTTTGACATGATCCGGCCCAGCCCCTCCTGGGAGAGGGGCTGGGGGTGTAGCTTGCTTCCCGTTAGGGTGGGCGGCGGGGACTTTGCGATCTACTGATCCTAGCCAACTTTAGGGCAGGGCTAAGCGCTAGATATCCGCCAAGGCTTCACCATCGGGGCCTTCGAGGACAAACCCGGCATCGCGGATCATCTCAAAGTCGGCCTGGGCCGCTTGGCCGGGGGTAGTGAGGTAGTCGCCAATGAAAATGGAGTTGGCGGCATACAGCCCTAGGGGTTGCAGTTGGCGGAGCTGCACTTCCCGGCCTCCGGCGATACGAATTTCTTGGGCAGGCAGCAGCAGCCGAAACAGGCTGAGAATCCGTAGGCACTGGCGCGGGGTAAGTTCCTGGCGACCTTCAAAGGGGGTGCCAGGGATGGGAATCAGGAAATTGAGCGGCACGCTGGTGACGTTGATCTGGCGCAGGGTGAGGGCCATATCAATGATGTCGTCGTGGCTTTCGCCCATACCAAAGATGCCGCCGGAGCAGGTGGTGATGCCCGCCGATTGCACCGCCCGCAGGGTGTCCATCCGGTCTTGGAAAGTGTGGGTGGTGCAGATGTCTTCGTGGTGGGCCTCGGAGGTGTTGAGGTTGTGGTTCACCCGGTCTACCCCGGCTTCGGCGAGTTGTTGGGTTTGCTGTTCATCCAGGAGACCCAGGCAGGCGCAGAGTTTCATCGGGTAGCGAGCCTTGACCTGGCGCACGGTGTCGAGCACTTGGTTAAACACGCGCTCGGATGGAGATCTCCCAGAGATCACCATACAGAAGGTGCCCGCCTTGAGGTTATGAGCTCGTTCAGCAGCGGACAGGATTTGATCCTGAGCCATGAAGGGATATTTTTCGATGTCGGCGCTGGAAATTTTGGCCTGGGAGCAGTAGTGACAGTCCTCTGGGCACAGGCCACTTTGGGCATTCAACAGAAAATGTAGCCGCACCCGATTGCCCCAATAATGCCGCCGCACCCGATACACCGCCGCCAGCAGTTCCAGCAGATCCTCATCCGTCGAGGTCAGCACCCGATGGGCATCGTCCCGACTGATAACGTCTCCAGCCAGGGCTTGATCGGCTAAGGCAGACCAGGAGAAAGACGTTGCTGGAGATGCTGAGACAGCGGTGGACAGAGGAGCGACGGTCATCGAACGGAATTCCTTGATGCGAGGGAAGTAAGAGGAAGAAAGAGACTAGGACGGATTATCTAAGATTCGCACGTCTACGGTACTGGTATTGAAGTTATAGAGATCGCCATCGAGTTCAATGGGCGTTCCCACCTTCACCTTGCTATTGCCAAACACCGGGCCAGTGTCGGTAATTTGCGCCTCGCCCTCTAGGGTAATCAGCATATCAATGGTGTAGTCCAATTCTGGGCGAGGGTCGGGCATGGCCAGGACACTACCATCGGGCTGGGGCACAGTGGTAGACCGTGATAGCCGCTGCACAGACTTGACCTTGACCTGGCCGTAGGGCTGGTTGCGGATAATGATGTTGACGGTCTCAGCGTTTTGGATGGAGTTAAACAACTGATCGGGGTTGGAGGACGACAGCCCCCGCACCATCAGATCCACCTCAACGGGCCGCATCGTTGCCCCCACCTGGGCCACCGACCCGGAAGTTCCAGGGTAGAGGAAAATGCCACCCAGCACCATCAAAATAATCAGCCCGGCTCCCACGTCGAGCAGGCTGACTTTGCCAAATAGGCGTCCTTTAGAGTCGATGATTGTCATGGTGATGGGTGCCCCTCTGGGCCTAGAACAGGATAGTAACGAAGGCATCGGCCCATGGGCCAAGCCGATACCATTGAAGCATAGGCCAGCCCCTCTGTGTTGCCTCCCTGGGGTACTCCCCGTGCTGTTCCGCTGGGTCGCTTCTCTGGGTCGCTTCTTTGGGTGTCCCTTCCGGGTGATCTGGCACTTCTCCAGTAGTTGATGCGTCTGAGGGATGAAATGGGCATTCTGAATATTACGTTGATAGGGCACACCTCCCATGTTTTTAAGACTTACCACCGCTCCGCGCACCCTTGTGCGCAACCTATATCGACGGGGTCTCTACGCTGTGATGGCTCTGGTGTTGGCCATGGGAATTGGGCTGGCCACCCCCACGCCCTCCCAGGCCAACTTGCTGGAGTTGCTGTTCCAGGGGGTTCGGTATATCCAGCTCAGCAATTTGTCTGACCGTGATGAGGTGGCTTTGGGGAGCCAAATTGACCAGCAACTCAAGGCGCAAGGGGTGACCATCTATCGCGGCAATCCCGCCATTAACGAGTATGTGAATGTCATTGGGCAGCGCCTCGCCGCCACCAGTGATCGGCCCCAAATCCCCTATACCTTCCAGGTGGTGGCCGATAACAACATCAACGCCTTTGCTACCACGGGCGGCTTTGTTTACATTCAAACCGGGTTGATTCGCGCCGCCGCCAACGAAGCCGAACTGGCCGGGGTGATGGCCCACGAAATTGGCCACATTACCGGACGCCATGTGATTAACCGGATGCAGCAGGCCGCTATTGCCAACGGCATTGCTGGAGCCCTGCAGGTACGTCAGGACACCCTGGTCAACCTGGGGATGCAGTTGGCCTTGGAATTGCCCAACAGCCGCGAAGCCGAGTATGACGCCGACCGACGCGGCTTTGTCAACATGGGGCGGGCGGGCTACGACACCACCGGGTTCATTAGCTTCATGCAAACCCTAGAACGTCAAGGTGGCACCCCACCGGAGTTCCTCAGCAGCCACCCCAATCCGGGCAACCGAGTGAACAACCTCCAGGCCATGCACAACGAAGGCACCTTTGCCGCCAATGCGGGCGTGGGCACCGATGCCGCCGCCTACCAAGCGATCATTCGTGGTCTGTAGTCCTGTCTGTAGCCCTGATACCAAATCCGAGCTAGAAAACCCCGATTCTTAACCCCGCAAACGGTAGGGGCGAGGTTTCCTCGCCCGCTAATAATACCGGGGGCAAACGAACCGGATTTAGTATGATTTGCCCCCCTGGAAAACCGATGCTGTAGACAACACGGGAAATATCACCATAAAAGCCCCTAGGTCAGAAACGACGCTAGGGGCTGAGGTTCAGCCATGGTGCGGCTGAGGGCGGATTGGGGATTAATTCGCTGAGAAAATCATGCTGCCGCTGTCATACATCAGTTCGATGATCAGTTGGCCATCCTGGAAGAAGTAGCTGTTGGCGCTGTCTAAGGCCCGCAGGAAGGCAGCATCGGAGGAACCATCGGCACAGGCCATGCGGGTGGTCGCTACCCCGGTGATGTTGATGCGGTTATCGGCGGTGGTGGCAAAGCTGCCCCGCCCCTGGTTGCAGTCGGCCTGCACCACGACACCACCATCATCCATGAACTCAATCGTGTAGTTTTCGGGGCTGTTGGGAACGGTTTGGGAACCGTCGTTCATTTGGATTTGCTGGAGCTTCCAGACGCGACCCACCAACGAGGGAGTCGTCGCTTCCTGGAACCGCATGGTGCCGCTGTCAAAGGCGAGGTCGATAAAGAGTTGGCCATCGCTGAAGAAGAACAGGTTGGCGTTGCTGAGGGCTTGGGTGAAGTCCCCCCCGATGGAACCATCGGGACAGGCGGCTAGGGTGGTGGCAATGGGATCGACGCTGAGGCGGCCAGGTTCGGGCACGGTAAAGCTGCCCTGGCCCCGGTTGCAATCGGCCTGAACGGCCATGGAGCCATCGTCCATGAACTCGACGGTGTAGTTTGCGGGGGGTTCGGCCACCAAGAGTTCGCCATCGTTAAACTGAATGTCCTGAAGTTCCCAGACGCGGCCCGTGAGCGGTGCCGTTTCAGCGGGAGAGAATTGCATGGTGCCACTGCCGTAGGCGAGGTCGATGAACATATCGTCGCCCTCGAAGAAGAGCATGTTGGCATTGTTCAGGTTGCTCAAAAATTGCGTGTCGAGGGAGCCATCGGGGCAGGCGGCGGTGGTGGTGGGGCCAAGGGTGATGGCAATGCGACCATCAACCAGGTTAAAGGCTCCGGCGGCGCGGTTACAGTCGGCCTGGATGAAGACTTCCCCACCCTCCGTAAACTCTAAGGTGTAGTTCTGGGGCTGATCGGGCACAATCTGGGCACCATCATTCATCTGGATTTGCTGAAGCTCCCAGACGGTGCCGATGAGGGCTTCCTGTTCGTCTAAACTGATGGGAACCATACAGGCCGTTCCCATCCAGGCGACAGAGGCGGTTAAAAAAGCGGCGTTACGAAAAGCGTTCATGGATTAATCCACCAAAATTGATTCAGAACTGGATTCAGAAAAATCGACTTAGAACAATGATTTGTGACGAGGTTGGACAGGTAGACCCACCAACGGAAACCGTACACAACTCACACCAAAGCTGCCCTCCATGGTGACAGAGCCTACTCTATGCAGACAATAAATGTTCAAAAAACGTGAATTTTTCAAGGTTTCGCCAACTTTTCTGACCCCGTTGCCAACGGGCAGAGGGGCCACACGGTTTTGAGCCGATCTAAAAAGGCGTAGACGGGCGGCGGCAGTAGGGCGTCTTTCAGCACAATCACGCCGATGGTGCGCTCTAGGGGAATGGGCAGTTCGGCCACCTGGAGGTGGGGCGGGATGGGCTGGGCGGCGAGGTGGGCCATAATGGTGGCTCCTAACCCTCGTTCCACCATGCCGAGGATGGTGGAATCTTCTCGCACCGAGTAGGCGGGTTTGAGGATTTGGCCCTGGCGGCGCAACAGGCCTTCTAAATTTTGACGATCCCCATCGTCGCTGGGGGTGAGGATGAGGGGATAGGCGGCCAGATCGTCCCAACTGAGGGGACTGGACACGGGGGCGGGGGTGGGGGGCAGCAGCACCAGGTAGCGATCCCGCAGCAGTTCCCAGCTTTCAAAATCGGGTTTGGTGGGCAGGTAGGTGAAGCCCACATCGGCGTGGCCCTGGCGCACGGCATCCTCCACCATTTCGTAGTGGGATTTTTCGTCGATGGCAATGGGAATGTGGGGATACTGCTCGCGAAATTGGCGAATCACCTCCGGCAAAATGTGGGTGGCCACGCTGCGAAAGGCGGCAAGACGCACCTCCCCACTTTGCAATCCCTTAGCCAGATCGGCCTGATGACAGAGATTTTGTAGGGACTGCAAAACCTGGCGGGCTTCTTCGGTAATTTGCTGCCCGACAGGAGTCAACACCGCCCCCTGGCGACTACGGCTGAGCAAAATCACCCCCAGTTCGTCCTCTAGGGTGGCGATGGCGTGGCTAACGGCGGATTGGGATAACTCCATCTGCAAGGCGGCCTCGCTGAAGGAACCCGTATCGGCAATGGTGACGAGGGCGCGAAGCTGCGACAGCTTGACGCGATGGGGATCGGCCTTGGCCATGGAAAATTAGCGCTCCTGCCGCACCGTGATGGAATTGAGGGACTGTCCCGGTGGCAGATCCACAAAGACGGGGTCGCCCGCCTGGAGGCCGTTGGTGACCTGAATGTGATCGTCCACTTGAGGGCCAAGGGTGACGGGTTGAAACAGAATCTCGCGACGATCTCCGGGCACCAACACCCCCGTTTGCCCCGCCTGGGTCACCACGGCCACCGTGGGCACCACCAAGGCTTCCGCCAGTTGGTCGCCAATGAAGTCCACATCTACATTCATGTTAGACCGCAGCCGTTCCTTGCCCTCGGTGAGTTCGATCCGCACCTGAAATAGGGTGACATTCTGGCGACTAATCGCCTCCGGGGCCACCAGCTTGACCTGACCTGCAAAGGTCTCCTCCGGAAAGGCATCGGCCACCACCTCCGCCCGTTGGCCCACTTCGATGACGCTGATATCGGCTTCGGGCACCTCCGCCAGCACCTCCAGATCCTGGGCCAGGGCCACAATCGCCGTTGAAGACGCCGAGGAGGCATCGGAGGCCGTCGTCGTCGGCGTCACAAAGGCCCCAATGGAGGCAAACTTCTGGGTGACGGTGCCGGAGAAGGGGGCGCGAAGCAGGGTATCTTCCAGCCGCACCAGGGCCGATTGCAACTGGGCCTGGGCCTGGGCAAGGCGGGCTTCGGCCTGGGCGATGGCCTCTGGTTCCGGCAGGTTACGGACATCATCCGCCCGTTCCTGGGCTTCTAGCAAACGGGCCTGGGACTGCTCTAACACAGCCTGGGCACTGCGGCGTTCCTGCTCGGCGTTGTCTAAATCGGTGCGGGCCACGGCTCCCTGCTGCTGCAACCGTCGAACCCGTTGCAGATCGCTCGTCGCCAAATCTAACCGCGCCTGACTATCGCGCACCTGGGCTTGCCCCTGGTCAACGGCGGCCTCGGCCTGGGCAATTTCCTGGGGACGACTGCCCCGACGCACCTCCTGGAGGGTGGCCTCGGCCTCGGCCACCGCCGCCCGACTTTGGGCCACCTGAGCGGTTAAATCCGCGCTATCCATCCGAGCGATGGGCTGGCCCTGCACCACCCGATCCCCCTGCTCCACATACAGCTCGGTAACAATCCCGGCAGTTTTTGGGCTGAGGTTCACGGTCTGCACCGGACGCACCGTACCGCTGGCCGAAATGCGTACCGTGATCGGCTGAAGGCTGGCTTCCGTGGTGTAGTCTGCGATGTTGTAGGTGGGACGATTGCGCCCCAGCGTCCAGGCCACTCCGCCCCCGGCCACCACCAGCACCGCTAAACCACCCCCCAGCCACAGCCAGGGACGACGCAGTTTGCCAATCAACGGAATCTTCATCGGAGCGCACCAGGAACACGGCGGGGCAAGTCCCATTGTAGGATGGGCCATCGGCGGCAGGCGGCGCAACTGCTCGTACCGCATTTTGAGCCCGTGGGCTAGATTTACTGAAGAGGCGGCGTTAGAGCACCAGAGAATGGGGCACTTTAGGGTAGAACGGATTGATTTGCCGAGGGAGAAGATCTTTAGGCCAAGCTTGATCTTAGATGGCATCGGGGAAAGAATAGAATCAGTATTGAACACAATACTTAGACGTCTTGTAGAAGACAAAATTTTTCGGATTACAAGAAGAGATTTTGTTTATCTTCAAAAAAGGAGAAAAATGAAGCTTTATTTAATCGCAGGGACTGAATTGCAAATTAACAGCGAAATATGGAACCTAAGTGAAAGCGTGAGAGACTACTTTCCGCAGGAATTTATATTTATTCTTGTCATAAGTTCTGCCTTGATATTGGCCGGAATGCTTGGCAGCCTTAGCTTACCCAATGGCTTTTCCATTGGATTGAATAAATATAGAAGTTTTTCTCTAATAGGAATAGGAGCGCTCATTTTTGTCATCAATATAGCTTTTCTTACTCATATCCCACTAGAGTTATACAACAAAGCTGCAAGCCTTAATTCAATAAATACAGTTGACACAAATAAAAGGCGAAATTCATTTTATGGAAGTGCATCAAGATGGGCTTCCGTCAAGGCGATTTTGTACGAATCCATGAGCCGCAAGAACGAAGCCGATTTTATGAGCTACATTGAGGCAAAGTCTTATTATCAATTAGGCTTATTTAATTTTAATGAGGAGCGATACTTGAAAGCCTTCAGCAAATTCCAGCTAACTGTTTCTAGATATCGAGAGAATAATGAATTTATTAGCTTAAAAGATGATGGTGAGATGAAGAGATATTTTGATGAGGCCAATCGTCTTGACGAGGAACTGGATCAAGAAGAAATAGATCACGCTCTCTATTTAATGGCACTATCCAAATATAGGCAATGGCTAATAAATTTAGGTTCTAGAAAGCAACGAGAGGAAAACCTAGAAGAGTCTATAGACCTTTATAAACAAGTTTTATTGAGTAGCTCCAGCAATAAGTATTACTCACGAGGCAGTGTTTGGTTTGACTTGGGAAAGGCTTATCAAAATAATGGCGATATAGACAAAGCTAGAAAGGCTTTGCTAGCTGCCCACTACAGTGGAAATGGGGATGCCTCAACGACTTTGAAGGAATTGGGTGTGATGAACGAAGACGGAGTTCTGATTGCTATACCTGATGAGGAATCAAAGCAAGCATTATTAAAAGTAGACGGGCTTTCAGTTTACAATAATGAAGATTCTCAAATTGCAGTTGGAGATGACTTACCTGAATCTGATCTTGATTTTCTGAATAAGCATTATTCTGAAATGCAGTCGAATGAAGATTCTCAAATTGCGGTTGGAGGCGATTTGTCTGAATCTGGTCTTGATTTTCTGAATAAGCATTATTCTGAAATGCAGTCGGTAATTAAGGTGGATGACATGAATACCCTCACAAGTTTATATAATTTAAGATATCATTCAGGCTTTCAAGAGGATGTCAACTTTGTCGCTTTCTCAAGATTTTGGATAAATGAGGTTGCCGAAATCGTAGATTTCGAGATCTTGTCACTTGACAATGTTGAAGAAAAATTCAAAATCTCAATCTGTCTACTAAGAAATGGAAGGCAAGAAACGCTGATTTCTATTTTCCCACTTGTAAGAGGAGACTCCAGTTGGCTGATTGGGAAAGCATACGAATCAAGTTTTCAGGATGGCTGTAGTAGGTAGGTAGGGTGCAGCGAAGCGGAACCCAACACCCCAAGCCCTTGGCACAATCCAACACCCCCAAACCCCGGAAACCCATTCCCCAAAATGCACTACCGCCGTGCAACCACCCCAGGAGCCACCTACTTTTTTACCGTTGTCACCCACCAACGGCAACCCATCTTCCAACACACCCAAGCCATCGACCATCTCCGCCACGCTTTTCATACCGTCAAAACTGAAAAGCCCTTCACCATTGATGCCATCGTCATCTTGCCCGATCATCTCCATACCCTCTGGACATTACCCGAAGGCGACGCCGACTTTTCCTCCCGCTAGCAACGCATTAAAGCCAAATTTAGCCGCAAATTCCCCATCAAATTCAAGCAGTTAGCCCTGCCATCTCGACAACGCAAAGGTGAATTAGCCATTTGGCAACGGCGGTTTTGGGAACATCAAATTCGCAACGAAACTGATCTGAGTCAGCATATCGAATACATCCATTACAATCCCGTCAAACATGGATTAGTTCCCGCCCCAAAAGATTGGCCCTATTCCAGCTTCCATCGGTACGTTAAAGATGGCTTTTATCCGTCAGAGGATATTTGGAAACCCGGAGAAGGGGTATGAAAAGCCTCAAGCAAGTCTCCG
>JBBAWV010000087.1:0-20726 GCA_040396995.1 Nodosilinea sp.
TGCCGCCTGATTGGATAAAGTCGAGCTGAGGGGGCTGCGGGTATTTGCCTAAGGTGTGGCATCCTGTTTTTTGAAATGGCTTCCTTTCAAAAACGGTTGGCATAGAGGATCATAAGCTATAGACTTCTTGCTTGTGCTACCTCCCAAGCTTCGTTCATAAGTTGCGTAACATCTTTGAGCTGGCACATAGCGTACTGCCAGTGACCATAGCGGCCATCGGCATTGACGGCATCTACCCAGCGCTGACCTGCGTTTTTCTTTAAGTCTCGCTGAAGATCCCAGCCTTTGGTTTCAAGGATGAAGTGATGGGGATCCTCGGTCTTCAGGCGAATGATGAAGTCGGGGATATAGTCGTGGGGGTAACCGTCTTTGCCTAGATAGGGGATGGTGAACCGTAGTCCTTCATTTTTGACGAAGGCGGCGGTACCAGGGTGGGTGTCAATGATGTAGGCCGCTGCCTGTTCCCACTGGTGGGTGTCGGCTACTACGTAGTTCGTGTGGCAATGGATAACATCTCGAACCGATTTGCTGCTCCAGAAGTCGATGTCGTCGGTGGTGCAAAGGCCTCGATGGGTCTCGTATTTGGGGACTTCTGGGGTTTCGCCTTCGTCGGTGTCGGGGCGAATGGACTGGGTGAGCTGATCGACCACAAAGCCGTAGTAGGGGGACAGAAACACATCCAAAATATCGGCGGGTGCGATGGGTTTAACCTTCTCGCGTAGGTAGCGATCACAGATCGTCCTCAACTGCGGAAACAGCACATGGGCGGGGGCTTCGTAGGTGCCGCTGGCGATGTAGGTTTTGGTGAGGGTGCTGGCCAGATCAAATACCAGTTCTTGAAACCGCCGTCCCTTGCGGAAGGGGTTGAGGTTAACGCTCTCTAGCTTGCCGGGGCCAGAGAGGGAGGCGCGTCCTTGGTTATTGGGAATGGTGGCTTTCATTTCAACTTCAGGGGCGATGTTGAAGGGGTCAAGCTCTAAGGAGCTAACGGAATCCCAATCAACTCGAACTCGGTTTTTAACCGCCTGGGTGTAGCCCTGCACTAGGGGAATCTCAATTCGGTACTGCGATTTTCCGGGCACAGCATAGACTCGATGCCGCTTTTGTTTCTTGGGTTTGGCGTTGTTGGGGTTGGCTTTGTAAGGAATGATCTCAAAGGGCACCCCAAAGACTTTGGCGACTTCCTCTTCAAATTGGTTTTGGTCGTTCAGGGTATAGTCGGTGCGGCGCAAAGCTCGACCCACAACCTGTTCGCATAGCAGTTGCGACATAAAGGGGCGAATGCCGATGACGTGGGTAACGGTGTTGCAGTCCCAGCCTTCGGTGAGCATACCGACAGAGACAATGCAGCGGATATCGCGCCCAGGGGGGTGTAGGGGCCGCTTGAGCTTTTGGGCGAGGGCTTCAAAGTCTTCGGGGTAGATGGGGCGACCCTGGCGGTCGCTGGGCCATGCCATGCGCCCTACGGTGTCGAGGGTGAAGCGCATCCACTTGGCTTCATCGGAGGCTGAGGCTCCAGATTCCATTTCCTGGGCCACTTTAGAATCGACGCGAATGGTGTTTACCCGGTCTTCAGTGTTGTGGAAGAGGGGGATTTTGCAGGGGGAGATATTCGACGCCTGTTTGTTCTCGGCCAGCCATTCGTAGATCGTCTTGGCGATGGCCGTGTTCTTGCACACCACGATAAACACAGGCGGGCGGGGATCTTCTCGCTCAGGGTCGTTAGCCCATTCTTCGGTGAGTGCTGCCCACTCGGCTCCCAGAATGGTGATGGGATGCTGGGCGTGTTTGAGCACCGAGTCTGGTTTGGGGTTGGCCTTGTTGCTGCCCCTTTCCTTGGTGCTCATCTGCTCCATGATCCACTTCCAGATGTTGAAGTAGCCGGGTACGTCTTTTCCGGTGCTGTCGCGCACCGCGAGCTGAGGCACCTTGACCAGCGCTGCCTCGATGGCGTCCATCAGGCTAAAGTCTGACACCACCCAGGGAAAGGGCTTGTTGGCGTTGCGCCCCATGCGGCTGAGGTAGTAGGGGGTGGCGGAGAGGTCAACACAGAGGTTAATGCCCCGCAGTTTGTTGATCCGATCCAGCCCTTCGACCCAAATGGTGGCTTCTTGCGCTTGGTAGTCTTCGTCCTCTTCGGCAAATTCTTCCCCTAGCGCTAGCTGGTCTTCGTCCTTTTCTTCGGGGTGAATGCGGTAGGCGTGATGGGCTTCGTCGTTAAGCACCAGAATGTTTTGCTTGCCGCCCACTTCGCGCCCCAGGATGCGATTGATCCAGGCGGTTTCGCTCTCTAGGTAGCGAAAGGAAACGACCTTGGCGGCCTTGAGATTCCCCTGGGTGTCGTAGTCTTCGCCGCCGTCGGCTACGCGCAGTTGGCCTAGGGCGACCTGTTTGCGGTAGGTGTCGAGGTCGAGGTAACGACGGCCTCGGGCAGTGGTGTTTTTGTCGCCAATGCGAATGAGTTCGGTGGTTTGCACCTGTACGCCCACGCGGGTCACCTTGGCAGGGGCATCGCCAGCGGTTTGGGGAGTACGTCGCTCAAACATGTGCCAGTTCATTACCAGTACGCGCCCCCGCCGCAGGCTATCCATCAGGTGGGGCGGCACCAGTTCACGGGTGCGGTAGAGGCTGGCTTCACCCAGGTCGGGGTTGAGTTCGGCCAAGCGATCCCGGATGGTGACGTTGGGGCAGACGATCAACACCACGTCAGAAAATCGGGCATCGCCGCGATCGTTGACTTTGTTGAGAATGCTCCAAGCGGCCAGCATAGCCATAACGGTGGTTTTGCCGCCACCCGTAGCAATTTTGCAGGCGTAGCGGGTAAAGGCGCGAATGCCATCTTGCCACTGCTGCTCGGTGGGGTCGTCGGTGGGGATGTTAATGCCCTGGCGCAGGTCGGGGCGGGCCTCGGTTAAAAAGATAATGGCTTCAGCGGCCTCTCGTTGGGCAAAGAACAGGCGGGTGGCGCGGTCAGGGTCATTCCATAGGGTTAGCAGTTCTAGGGTGGTGCGGGTGACGCCGGGATAGCCTTCGTCCCGCCATTCGTCTAGACGCTCCCGAATTTGGTTGACCAGGGCCATGAGGTAGGCGTTGTCAAAGCCCCGATGCTCGTGGCCGAGGGGTAGGTCTTTGCAAGGGCTGAGGATGTCGTTGCGGGTATCCCAGGGTTTGGTTTGATCTCTGGGTGGATAGACGATGGAAGGTCGCCGCCCGTCGCGAAGCTGGGGTGGTTCGCCTTCGCGGATAAACCAGTAGCGGTCTGGTTTATCAAAAGGTGAGTTGAGGATGGGGGTATCGACTTCGTAGGTCATGGTTTTAGCTCCTTGACCACCAGCAGTTCATTCCCCCGGTCATCAATCACCTTCACTGCTATCTGGCGGTGATCGCCTGCTTCAAAGGGTGCGCTTGTGGTTCCAGATAGGTGATCCCACACGGAGTCTTCGTAGGTGCCTTTGAGGGCTTTTTTGAGGCTATCCCAGGCGGAGGTGCGGGGAAAGAAGGCTTGGCACACATGGAAGCAAAGGCCGTTATAGTCGGCATCCAGAAACCAGGTGGGTACGTCATCTCTTCAGGAAGCAAACTGATCATTATGCCAAGTGATAAATTGCTTTGCCGGATACTCCTCTTCTTTTTCTGGTAAGACTATTAATTTTTTGCCTTGCAGAGCATAGTAATCCTTTCCATTCTCATACTCTTCTCTAATCCGACCACTAACTTCAATGTGATAGTCTGGCGTAATCGTGATTAGGTACTTATCAAAAAGCTTATGCAAGTCAGCCCTGAGTAAGATTCCATTCGTTACATCGTATGGGCCGGATTCAGCATAGCCCTTAATATGGGCAGCTTCTAAAACAGGTAGCGTACGCTCCCCTGTCATGGCACATCGTCGATGGTAGCTTTGGGTTACAACTGCGCGAAAGCTGCCTTGGCCCAGTCGTGCTCGTGTTGTGAACTCTGCCCCATAACGCGCTCCTTGAGTACCTGTCGTTGATGAGGTTTGATCATCTTCATGGGAGGGATCGAAAAGTCTTTCAGACGCTTGAGGCTGACTTAGTCTTTCCTGAACCTGCTCGAAGAGGATGCGCCCCGTTTCTTTTTCAGTGCTGTACGTTTTACCTCGAACAATGTTTGAAGCCCAGTCTTCTGGTACGGGAATCCATTGATGTCTTGGGAAGAAAAATGGTTCTGCAAGAACGCTACAACCTATTTCTGGATCAATGATATTTCGACGGCCCCTCGATTCTCGGTAGAGGGTGATTTTTCCCTTCAGATCAGAATAGCTTTTAACGCCGTTCTTTTCCCCAAACGTTTCCCAGGCGATAGAGATGGGTAAATTTACGTATGTTACGAAATAACCACCGCCAACGATAAAGTTTTGTGGACTATGCAACTTAAACAGAAAAAGCTCAATACCCTGTCGTTTGAAGGGCGGCGTACCGCTCGGTTGCCAAAAGTTTACTTCGTCTGGCTGTAGACTAGCTAGAAACTCATACCAGTCATTATCAGTAACACCAACCCAGAAATCCATATCACTTAATATCCTAGCGGTCGCTTCCTCAAGATATTGATATCAATTAAGAGACTGACTACCCTCAATGTATCAACGTTGCCCGATGGCTGCAATCAACGCCTCGGCCTGTTCGCAGGTAGGGTTTTCGTCCCAATCTAGTGCTGGCGACAGCGACGAGTCGTAGCGGTAGGTCTTCGGTGGCTTGCGCTTCTGCTTCGGAAACTGTGGCTGAGTGCCCACATCCGGGCGCAAGGGGCTGTCTGCTTCAGGGTGCTTATAGTTCTCTGGCAGCTTCCGGGACTTTTTCTGCGAGCGAGCCATGGGGCTTAGTTCCTCAATATCTGCCGAGCCAAGTCCCTGCTGTGCTTGGCATTCGGCGGTCTGATTAGCAGGCTGGGGCTTGGCTTACAAAGGCGTTTGGGGATATCCCAGCCTATTCTTCGTTAAGCCCAGCCAACTTCAGGATGCCCACAATTGAGTAAACCACTCACGTCTGTCGGTATTTATTCAGAAATAGCATCATGTTGTTACACAGTCGTCACAAAAATAAAACACGTCCCTGGCGACCGCCCATAAGGATTGAAACATGGCGCTAAAGAATGAATCCTGGGCAGGATTCAGGGTCGCACCGGGCTTCTACTGCCCATGAGGATTGAAACTAGGGCTTCACAACTCACAGGCCAGACAATCAACAACCTTTAATAAGGGACATGGCCTGTGCAGTTCACCGGAACGTATAAAATGGCTGAAACCCTTACTAGGCAAGTAACAGGGCTGGCGGGATTTGAACCCACGACCTACCGCTTAGGAGGCGGTCGCTCTATCCTGCTGAGCTACAACCCCAGGATCACTACCATTCTACCCGATGCGCTCGCCCTAGCCAGGGTTGGCAGATAACGATAGCCTATCGGGGTAGCAACCGAGGCAAAGATTATGGCGATTCAGACGCCGGATTGGGTGAAGCAGGCGGTATTTTACCAGATTTTTCCGGATCGGATGGCGCGTACTCGACGGCGGGTGGATGCCCCTGCGATGGCGGTGCCGCTTGAACCGTGGGATAGTCCACCAACCCCGTCTGGCTACAAGGGTGGCGACCTCTGGGGGGTGATCGAAAAGCTGGACTATTTGCAGGATTTAGGAATTACAGCGATCTACTTCACGCCGATTTTTCAGTCGGCTTGCAACCACCGCTACCACACCCACGATTACTACCAGGTCGACCCATTGCTGGGGGGGAATGCGGCGTTTTTTGACCTTCTAGAAGCGGCCCACCAACGGGATATGAAGGTGGTACTGGATGGGGTCTTTAATCATGTGAGTCGGGGCTTTTTCTTTTTTAATGACATTTTAGAAAATGGCCCCCATTCCCCCTGGCTGGATTGGTTTCGGGTGGAGATCTGGCCTCTATCGGCCTATGACGGCAGCAAGCCTGCGAATTACCAAAGCTGGGAGAATAACCGCGCCCTGCCCACCTTCAACCACGACCATCCAGCGGTGCGGGAGTACATCATGCGGGTGGGAGAATATTGGGTGCGCCAGGGCATTGATGGTTGGCGGTTGGATGTGCCCTACGAGGTGAAGACGGCGGGCTTTTGGCAGGAGTTTCGGGAGCGTATCAAGGCCATTAATCCCGATGCATACATTGTGGGTGAAGTGTGGACGGATGCGCGGCAGTGGCTCGATGGCACCCAGTTTGACGGGGTCATGAACTATCTCTTCACCGGGCCGACCATTGCCTTTGCGGCGGGAGATCGAGTGCGAAGGGATTTGATAAAAAAGTCCCACTACACCGAGCCAACGATTGCCTTTACGGCGGAAGATCGAGTGCAAATGGATTGGGTGGAAAAGCCCCACTATTTTCCCAAGTCGGCCCTGGATGCGGCGGGCTATGGGGCCAAAATTCAGGCGTTGCTAGATCTGTATCCTTGGGACATTCAGCTTACCCAGCTCAACCTGCTTTCTAGTCACGACGTGGCCCGGATTTATTCGGTAGTGGGGGAAGATGTGGACAGTGTGGTGTTGGCGACGGTGCTGCTACTGACCTTTCCTGGTGCGCCCAGCCTTTACTATGGGGACGAAGTGGGCCTACCAGGAGAACTGGATCCTGACTGTCGCCGTACCTTTCCCCCAGAAAACGCCTGGAATCGGGATCTCTTGCAAATTCACAACGCCTTGATTGCCCTGCGGCACCAGCATCCTGCATTGCGGACGGGCACCTACCAGGTTTGCCACGCCGAGGGCCACACCTATGGGTTTACTCGAACACTGGCAGGGGAGGGCCAAGAGGAAGGCCAAACCGCCGAAACCATCCTCGTCCTGCTCAATGTGGGAGAGGTGGCGACTATGATAACAGGGCCGCAACTCCAGGCTGTTGGACAGCCCAGAGCGGATCAGTCCTGGCCAACGCAGACCTGGGCAACCCTGTGGGCCTACCGCCAAGCCAATAGCGGGCCGGATGGGGTCTATCTGCCGCCCCGGTCAGCTTGGATTGGCCAAGGCAATCCCTAGGTCATGGTGGTGGTGAGGGAGGGCAAGGCGGCGGGGTCGCCTACATAGATGCCGAGGGAGCGGGCCACCTTGACCATGGTGCCGTCAATTTCCACGGGGCCAGGGCAAACGTTGCGCTCGTGGCAGTCGCGGACGATGGCGATGGCTTCTCCTAAATCCTTGGAGCGTACCCGTCCCGCCTCCCACACGACGAGGCGGCCAAAGCGCTCGTCGGCGATCAAATCCGTCGCTTTGCGGCCAAAGGCGGCGGCGAGGAGGCGATCCGAGGCTGTGGGCGTACCACTGCGCTGGATGTGGCCGAGCACCGTGGCGCGAGTTTCCACGGCGTCCATGTCGCAGTAATCGGCATCGCCGCTGGCGCAGAGAATATGGCTACGGCTGGCAATTTCCTTGGCCAACAATTCGCCAATGGCCTTCATGCGGTGGCCATCTTCGCCTCGTACCCCCTCGGCCACCACCACCAGGGCAAACTTGCGGCCCCGGTGACGCAGTTCTGCCAGCTTATGGCACACCTGGTCGATGATGGTGCCGTTGAGGGCTGGCACGAGTTCGGGGATGAGAATCACGTCGGCCCCACCCGCAATGCCGCCGTAGAGGGCGAGGTGTCCGGCATCGCGGCCCATCACTTCCACCACCATCACCCGGTCATGGCTGGCGGCGGTGAAGGTGAGGTCGTAGAGGGCGGTGTTCACCGTTTGTACAGCGGTGTCGAAGCCGATGGAACGCTCGGTGAAGGGGACGTCGTTATCGATGGTTTTGGGAATGCCGATTAGGTTCCAGCCGCCCTTGAGGGAAATTTCGTAGATGATGTCCAAACTGCCGTCGCCGCCGATGGCAATCAAGGCATCCAACCCTAGCAGTTCGTAGCCCTTGAGGATTTTGGCCAACACCTCTGGGTTACGGGAATCGCCCTTATTGATCGACCCCAGAATTGATCCGCTGAGGAATTGCAGCACATCAATGCCTTGAAGTATCCCCGGAATGTCGTAGCCGTGCTCTGGAATAATCAGGTCGCTGGGTTGATACTCCCCCTCCGCCACTCGCATCATGCCATCGGTGCCGTAGGGAATGCCCAATACCTGCCAGCCCCGCCGACTGGAGCATTTCACCACCGCACGAATCACCGCATTTAGTCCGGGGCAGTCGCCGCCGCTGGTGAGGATGCCAATGCGCTTGGGGCTAGCCATGGGAAGTCTCCTTTGGAAATCGGATGTGGATCGGGAATGGGGTGGGTGGGCTAATTGGGAACGGGGTAACGGGGGAACGGAGGGCCTCAGGGGATGTCAGGGTCGGAGGATGTCAGGGAATGTGCGGGAAATAGGTTGATCCACCAAACCGAGGACACCTACCATTTCTTCTAGAGAGAATATCAGCGCTGCCCCAAAAACCCAGAGAAGTTTCCGAATGTTTTCTAGAATCGTTCCCCAGGGCACCACGTACCACAATGCCGTCCGAGTTAATCTAGCCAGCAACGGCTGAAATAGGGGGTATTCTGATGATGCTGAGGGTGATGGACGGAGCCTGGGCAGGGACGCTAACGCTATGACAAATGCATTGACGACGAACGCCTTGAAACAAACCATTTTGGTGACCGGGGGGGCGGGCTACATCGGTAGCCATGCGGTCTATGCCCTCCGGCAGGCGGGCTACCCGGTCGTCATTTTAGATAACCTGGTCTATGGCCACCAAGATTTGGTGGAACAGGTGTTGCAGGTGCCGTTGATTGAGGGCAACACCCTCGATAGGCACCTGCTTAAAACGATCTTCGACCGCTACGACATTGGGGCCGTGATGCACTTCGCCGCCTATACCTATGTGGGCGAATCTGTCACCGATCCCAGCAAGTACTATGCCAGCAACGTGGTAGGCACCCTAACCCTGCTCGACGCCATGGTCGCGGCGGGGGTGAAGACCTTTGTGTTTTCCTCCACCTGCGCCACCTATGGCCTACCCCAGCGCCTCCCGATTACTGAGGATCATCCCCAGCAGCCCATCAACCCCTACGGCCAAACCAAGCTGATGGTGGAGCAAATCCTCTCCGACTACGACAAAGCCTACGATCTGCGGTCGGTACGATTCCGCTACTTCAACGCGGCGGGGGCCCATCCCAGCGGCCTGCTGGGCGAAGACCACGACCCCGAAAGCCACCTGATTCCCCTCGTGTTGCAAACCGCCCTAGGTCTGCGAGACCAGATCGCCATCTACGGCACCGACTACCCCACCCCCGACGGTACCTGTATCCGCGACTATATTCATGTGTGTGACCTAGCCGATGCCCACATCCTGGGCCTGGAATACCTGCTGAAGGGAGGATCTAGCAGCGTGTTCAACCTAGGCAATGGCCATGGTTTTTCAGTGCGGGAGGTGATCGAAGCGGCCCACCGGGTGACCGGGCAACCCATTCCGGTGGTCGAAGCCGACCGTCGTCCGGGGGATTCCTCAGAACTGGTGGGCAGTAGCCAGAAGGCCCGCGAAATTCTGGGCTGGGATCCTCAATACGGCGATATCGATACCATCCTGGCCCATGCTTGGCAATGGCACCAGCGACGCCATGGCACCACCGTTTCCATCTCCTAGGAATCCACACCGATGAAAACCCTGGTGCTTGGTTACGGCAATACCCTGCGCGGCGACGATGGCGTCGGGTATCGCCTAGCCGAAGCGGTTGAAGAATGGCACCTAGCCCAGCTAGAAGCCTACCCCTGCCATCAACTCACCCCCGACCTCGCTGCCCTAATCGCCGAACAAGAACGAGTCTTTTTTGTCGATGCGGCCCTGCCCCAAAATCCCCATCGGCCTCTCATCCTGACTCGGATCATCCCTGAGTCAGCCCCTTCCCTTCCCTTTACCGGGCACCACACCCGCCCCATCGATCTGCTAATCATCACCCAACAGCTCTATGGCCAGAGCCCCTTGGCCTACACCCTACTGCTGCCCACCTGGGCCATGGGCTATGGAGAAGACCTGTCTCCCATTGCCCAAACGGGGCTACGGCAGGGGTTGCGGTGGCTTCAGACACTGGTAGTGCATTAATGTACGAGACAGCGGGAAATCAGACTACGCCATCGTCATGAACCGGGAGTCGAACCGATGATGGCCATAGCCTGTCCGACCTGTGGGCCCCATGATATTGCCAAGCACGGCACCACCCACCGGGAGAAGCCAAACAACAAGTGCCGGGATTGTAGGCGTCAATTCGTTGAAGATCCGCCATGGCAGATGAAACCGCATTTCTTCACTGGGCAACTTGTCCTAAAGCTGGCCAAAGCCTTTTTTCTTCTTCTGCTTCTTCTGCTTTTGACTACTGGGGGCACGGAATCCAGGCATCGCGCCGCCGCCCATACCGGGCATTCCGGGCATTCCGCCCATACCGGGCATTCCACCGCCCATACCGGGCATTCCACCCATGCCGGGAAAGCCACCGCCCATGCCAGGAAGTCCACCACCGCGCCCCATTTGCTGCATCATGGTGCGCATTTTGGTGAAGTCGCTGATCAGCTTAGAAACCTCTTTTTCCTGGTGGCCAGATCCAGTAGCAATGCGGCGACGGCGGCTAGGGGAGCTGGACAATAGGTTAGGATTTTTGCGCTCCTCGCGGGTCATGGAGTTGATCATGGCTTCGCAGCGTTTGAGCTGAACTTCGCCCTGTTCCAGCATTTCGTTGGAAATTTGTTTGCCCATGCCCGGAATCAGCTTCATGATGCTGCCCAGGGAGCCCATGCTTTTCATGAAGCGCATTTGCTTGAGGAAGTCGTCGAAGTCAAACTCGGCTTCCAGGATTTTTTTCGTCAGCTTTTCGGCGTCGGCAATGTCCACCGCTTCCTGGGCCTTTTCTACCAGGGTCAGCACGTCGCCCATGCCCAAAATGCGGGAGGCCATGCGGTCGGGGTAGAAGGGTTGCAGGGCTTCGACTTTTTCGCCCACGCCCACAAATTTGATCGGCTGGCCAGAAATTTGCCGCACGGAAAGAGCCGCCCCACCGCGAGCGTCACCGTCCATTTTGGTGAGAATGGCCCCGGTGATGCCGATCTGGTCGTGGAAGGTGCGGGTGAGGTTAGCCGCCTCTTGTCCGGTCATGGCATCCACCACCAGCAGCACCTCGTCGGGCTGGATGGCGGTTTTGATGTCGGCCAGTTCGGCCATCATTTTGGGGTCAATCTGCAAACGGCCCGCCGTGTCCACAATCACGGTGTCTACGCCTTCAGCCTTGGCCCGCTCAACACCCTGGCGGGCGATGTCGACAGGATTCGCATCCGTCCCCAGTTCAAACACAGGCACGTTAATTTGCTTACCCAGGGTAATGAGCTGATCTACCGCCGCCGGGCGGTATACGTCCGTCGCCACCAGTAGGGTGCTGCGGTTTTCCTTGCGGAGGTGCAGGGCTAGTTTGGCCGTAGCGGTGGTTTTCCCTGTCCCCTGTAGACCCGCCATCAGCACGACGGTGGGTTTCTTCTCGGTGCTGGCCAGGGGCACGTTGGTGTCGCCCATCAGCCGCACCAGTTCGTCGTGGACGATTTTGATGAACTGCTGATCGGGGTTGACTCCCTTCACCACCTCGGCCCCTAGAGCCTGTTCTTTGACCTCGGCGATGAAATCCTTAATCACCTGAAGGTTAACGTCGGCCTCCAGCAGCGCTCGTCGCACCTCGCGCAGGGCGTCGTTGATGTTGGCTTCGCTAATTTTGTCTTGGCCGCGCAGGCTCTTCCAGGCCGACTCAAGGCGTTCCGACAGGGCTTCAAACATGGCAGATTAGGGACTTTTTAGAAAATGAACAATCAACGACAGCCGCAGGGCCGACTTTCTATTGTAAACGGTCTCCCCCCCTGAATTGGCGCTGGTCTATACATCGGCCTCGGGGCTGAGGGTGGCTTTGGCCCTGCGGCTGGCTAAGCCCAAGCCTTGCTGGCTGTGTTGCCATTGCCAAATCCATCCCACGGGAGACCTTATATATTTATCGACATTGATCAAACCCAGAGCCTATTACGCCCCATTCCGGGGCACACTAAGAGATACAGGGGTTGGCCCAAGATTTTGAGGGGGCGTTCAACCCAATCGTGCATCTCACTACATCCTGATTGATCTATCGTTGTTTACGAGCCCGTTTAATCCCGGTTGCCCTGGCGGTGCTAAGGCAAAAATTCCTGACTAAATGGGGAACCTAAGCCTACCTAGCTGGGATCTTATGCACAACGATAGGTTGATGATGTACGGAATTCCATCAGGAAGGTCTGTATCAGTGTTTAGGGTGTCGTTCGGGAAAGTAATATGGCCACGGAATTTTTGCCCGGTCTAGAGACTACGGCCCAGGAACTTGGGGAACCGATTTCCCCTGGTATCGATGGCTCGGTGTGGGTGTCCCCGGAGGGAAGTCCGCTGTTGACCACGGAGGGAGCGGCCCCCGCTTGGTTTAACCTGTTGCAACACCATAGCCAACTGGTGGTGGCGGTGGTCGAGGTCAGCACTCGCCTCAATGCCGAACCCCAGGCTCACCGAATTGTGTTCGCCAATGACTACTTTGGTCGCCTCACCGGGCTTGGCCCCACCGCCCGTCCCGTGCCCATGCAAGACCTAACGTGGTTAACGCCATCGGCATCCCGAACGCTGCGCCATCGGTTCCGACTGCACTTTCTCCATGCGCTCCTCAGCCGTATTTATGGGCCAGAGTCCTGGATCACCCCACGCCTACGCCACGAGCCGCTGATGGTATCGCTAACCAATTCTGAAACGAAGCAAGTTCGCCATATTGAACTGCGGCTACGCACCGCCGATGAGGGGCTTCAGGTGCTGGCCATGGCCCCAGATTTAGAAGCCAGTTTGCGCGACTGCTGGCCCGACGATGGCCCAACCCCCGCCCAGGTAACCACCCAGCTTTTGACGAAGGGATCGCCCCTGAATCGGTTGCTGAACAAGCTGTATCCCCAGCGCTACACGATTCAGGGCCAAGTTTTGATCGAGGGCACCGATGTCACTGAGCGGGAAACGTCGCGGGAGTTGATTCACCTGTTGGTGGGCCGCGAATCGGTGGTGGGGACGGAGCAGTTTTCCCAAGCCAATGCCCTCATGAAACAGCTCTTTGGAGCCCAGGACAGCTTTTTGCTGATTGCCGAAAATGACCGTGCCCAGCTTTGGACAGCGCTGGATCAAACTGATTGGCAGCACCAGACCTACACCCTAGGCGAATTAAAGGGAGCGTCCTTTCTGCGGGCGACGGAACAGGGAGAGGTGATCACCATTCCCGATCTGAAGCTGACCTGTCCGACTGCTGGGGAACGGGCCTTGGTGGCGGCGGGGGCCAGATCGCTGCTGCTAATTCCCTTGGTCATGCGCAGCCTCTCTCTGGGGCAATCGATGGGGCAAATGTTTGGCCTAGTGGGGCTCACCAGCACCAAGCCCTACGCCTTTAACCAGTCCGACTGTAGCCTTGCCACCACGCTGATTCCGGCCCTCACCGCCTCCATGCGCCACAGTGTGCGGGATCGGTTCACCAATATCCATCCCTCGGTGCGGTGGCGGTTTGAACAGGAAGCCGAGCGGCTGAGCCTGGGTTTGCCCCCGGCCCCAATTGTCTTTGAGGGCGTCTATCCGCTCTACGGCATTTCCGATATTCGCGGGTCTTCCGACGAACGCAACCACGCCATCCAGGCCGACCTACTCGCCCAGTTTCGCTTAGCCCTGGCCGTGATAGAAGCGGTGCGATCCACCCCCGTTCACAATGCCCTGGTGGAACAATTGTGGCTGAATTTGCAAGACCACATTGCCAAGCTAGAGCAGGGGGTGACGGTGGACGCCGAAGTAACCCTACTCCGCTATCTAAAAACCGAAGTGGAGGCCCATTTCCCTTACTTTGCCCAGGCTTGCCCCGCCGCCAGTGCGGCCATCACCACCTACCAGCAAGCCATGGATGACGAGCACGGTTGTATCTACACAGCCCGCGCCGTCTACGACCAAACCATCAGCTACATCAACAACCTGCTGCGGGGCACCTGGACCCAGTGGCAGCAGTCGATGCAGGCCATCACCCCCCACTACTGCGACCTTGAGGCCACCGACGGCATCGATCATATGATCTACACCGGGAAGGCCATCGACCCCAAATTCACCGACTTCCAACTCAAGGCGTTGCGCTACGAGCAGTTACGGGCGGTGTGCGACTGTGCCCGTCAAGGACTCGTCCTCAAGCAGAAATACAACACCGACATGGTGATTACCCACCTGGTGCTAGTACAGGCGGTAACGGTAGACATCGTCCACGACGAAACCACCGAGCGACTGTTCGACGTGCGCGGCACCCGCGACACCCGCTACGAAATCGTCAAAAAACGTATCGACAAAGCCTGCGATTCCGTCACCGGAGAACGCATCACCCAGCCCGGAATGCTCACGGTGGTCTATTCCACCAGCGAAGAATGGGAGGAATACCAACAATATCTAGGCTACCTGCACCGCGAGGGTCTGGTGGGTGATGCCATTGAGGAGGGCAACGTAGAAGCCCTCCAGGGCGTCAGCGGCCTCAAGTTTGCTAGGGTGCAAGTCTTACCCGCCGGGGAAGGTGAGTTCCTCCCCAAGGTCACACCCTCAGTAGATCACAAACACGCTCTTTTGCCATGATCCAGCCCTCACCCTCAATCCCTCTCCCAAACTGAGAGAGGGACTTTACGATCTACTGCCCCTAGTCCTCTAGGCTAGGGTAGTCGGTATAGCCCTCGGCCCCGCCACCGTAGAAGGTACCGGGGTTAGGTTCGTTGAGGGGGGCATTTTCCTTAAACCGTCGTGGCAAATCGGGGTTGGCGATGAACAGCTTGCCGTAGGACACCAAATCGGCATCGCCACTGGCAATGGCCTGGTGGCCCATGGCTTGGTCATAGTCCCAGTTCACCATCAGTGTCCCGTTGTACAAAGGCCGAAACTCGCGGGTGGGGATGGGGGTGCCGCCGTAGCGCAGGTCGGCTTCGCTGGGTTCTATCAAGTGCAGATAGGCCAAGTTGAAGGCATTTAGCGCCTGAATAGCGTAGCTGAAGGTCGTTTGGGGGTCAGAATCGGCCATGTCGTTGAAGGTGCTGCTGGGGGAAAGCCGCACGCCGACCCGGTCGCTACCCCAGACCTCAACCACCGCTTGGGTCACTTCCAGCAGCAGACGCGCCCGATTTTCCAGGGAACCACCGTAGGCATCGGTGCGGTGGTTGGTGCCGTCCCGCAAAAACTGATCGAGCAGGTAGCCGTTTGCGCCGTGTACTTCCACGCCATCGAACCCTGCTTCCAGAGCGTTTTTAGCGCCTTGTCGATACTGATCGATGATGCCGGGAATTTCGTCTAGTTCCAAAGCACGGGGGGTGACAAAGGGCTGCATCCCCTCGTAGGTCATGGCGTCGCCCTTGGGCTGGATGGCGCTAGGGGCCACAGGCAGGGCACCCTCAGGCTGGAACGAGGGGTGGGAAATGCGCCCTACGTGCCAAAGTTGCAGAAAGATGCGTCCGCCCCTTTCATGCACGGCCTGGGTCACAGTCTTCCAGCCTTCCACTTGTTCGGTGCTATGGATCCCCGGTGTGGCGGGGTAACCCTGGCCCTGGGGGCAAACCTGGCTAGCTTCGGAGATAATCAACCCCGCCGAGGCCCGCTGTTGGTAGTAAAGCGCATTCAAGGGCTGAGGCACATTCCCATCTCCAGCCCGGTTGCGGGTGAGGGGAGCCATCACAATCCGGTTCGGGAGTTCATAGCGCCCAAGCTGGACAGGGGTAAACAAATTCTTTTCAGTCGTCATAAAACCATTCCACAATCACAGGGACTACTTTACCGGGCGTTGACCTTCGGGTGCATGGATAACCCTGGGCCGCTGATGGCGCAAACTGCGCGCAAACTGCTGCTCAATTGGTCGGTGAAATCTTATGTAGATACGGCATCTCGAATCAAAGTCGCCCTTGGCAAGGGTGATTGAGAGGAACCCGCCTAGCCCAAGGGCGTTACGTCCTGGTTGCCTAGGGTCAGTCGCAGGGCGGAGAGGGCCAAAATTGCCAGAAATAGGACAAGACCAACGGCGCAGGCATAGCTGATTTCTAGCTTTTCAAAGGCCTGTTCGTAGATGTAGTAAACCACGGTTTTAGAGCTATTGCGGGGGCCGCCCTGGGTCATGATGTAGACCTCCTCAAACACCTTGGTGGCGGCGATGGCGGAAATAATCGCCACCAGCCACAGGTAGGGGCGCATCAAGGGCAGGGTAATGTCCCAATGGCGTCGCCAACCGTCGGAACCATCGATGGCGGCGGCTTCATAGAGATCCTGCGGAATGCTTTGCAGCCCCGCCAGGTAGATCACCATGTAGTAGCCCATGCCCTTCCAAATCGTCACCAGCATCACGCTCCACAGAGCCAAGCTGGGGCTGGTGAGCCAGGGGATGCCTTGCTGAAACAAGCCCGTGGCCTGCAACAGTTGGTTAAACAGCCCATTCTCGGCATAGAGCCAGCGCCAAGCAATGCCCGCTACCACCATCGACACCACCACCGGAGAATAGTAGGCTACCCGCAGCCAGTGAATCCCCCGCAGTTGACGGTTCACCAAAATGGCCAGCCCCAGGGGTGCAAAGGTGAGCACGGGCACCACCCCCAGCAGGTACACCAGGCTATTGCGCACCGTCTGCCAAAACACCTCGTCGGCCATCAGGCGTTTCAGATTCGCGAAGCCAACCCAGGTGGGTGCAGCGGTCAGATCCAACCCAAAGCTGGTGAAACTGAGGTAAAAGGCACGCATGGCGGGCCAAAAGACAGAAATCGTCAGCGCCACCAGGGCGGGCAGCAAAAACAGGTAGGGCACCGCCACCTGGGGAATTTGGGCGGGTAGCCGTTCTAGGCGGTAGAGATTGCGGCGGGGGGCAGGGGTCATAGGGTGGGTCAATCCCAGGGAAAATCCCTATTGATTTTACGGGATAGTGGCAGGGGAGACCGCAATCAATCGTAATCAATTGGCCACCCAAGATCACCTAAAGCCGAGCCATACAAGGGTATCTACAACATTGCTGTCCTGGTTTTGGCATGATAGGATAATCAGCAATTTAAATGGCCTAATCTAGCCCATTGGCTAGAGCGGAGGAACCAACCTTTGGGGCGAATCTTAGGGCAAGTCCATTTGCCAGAGAAGGGGATCTCTCACCCCTAGCCCGTCAGCTAACTCCGTCGGCTCTGAGAGAACGTCCTGGAAGCTTTTAATGCGCTATCCATAGTTCTCCAAAAACCATAGTGCTCCCTGGCGATTCAGGGAGTAATTTTCAAGACCCTCACACCAGGAGATAACGGATGGAAACTTGGTCTGGAGTCACGGCCTCGGTGACTTTTTTTGGCGTGATTGCCCTCATTGCAACGGAACGCATGCATCTCACGATTGCGGGTTTTCTGGGGGCCATGCTGTTGATTTTTTTTCACGTCCTCAGCCTCGATCAGGCCATTCACTACATCAGCCGAAGCCATGCCACCCTGGCCCTATTTTTTGGGGTTATGGTCATGGTGCGAGCCTTTGAACCCACCAAAATTTTTGACTATTTGGCCACTCAAATTGTGGTCATTGCCAAGGGAGAAGGGAAGCGGTTGCTGTTAGGAATTGTGGCTATTACAACGCCCATTTGTGCCGTATTGCCCAACGCCACAACGGTCATGCTCCTAGCACCCTTGTTGCCAGCAATGGCCGATGAAATCAACGTTAATGTGGTGCCGTTGCTCATTCTCATGGTGTTTGTGGCCAACAGCGCCGGTTTGCTAACTCTGGTGGGCGATCCGGCCACCTTTATTGTGGGGGATGCTATCAACATGAGCTTTGCAGATTACTTAGTAAAGCTCAGTTTAGGGGGCGTGATTGCCATTGGGGTCATCGTCGCGCTGCTGCCGATTCTGTTTCCCACTATTTGGAATAAGCGCCTAGACAGCCTTAGCCAACTGCCCCATCCCGTGGTAAATCATCCGCGCATGTTGGCCCTGGGCAGTGTGATTGTTGCCCTTGTGTTGGTGATGTTTGTGATTGGAGATCGGCTGCCTGTGCCCATTTCTCCTCCTGCCATTGCCCTCCTGGGGGCGGCGCTCTGTCTCCTGCTTACCCACCACAGCGGCATTGATACCGTGCAAAACATTCTGCGCGATATCGACTGGAGCACCCTCATCTTTTTTATGAGCATTTTTGTGCTCATCGGTGGGCTGCAAGAATCGGGAGTCATCAGTGCGGCGTCGAGCTTGCTTAGCATAGTGATTGGGAAAAATATTGCCCTAGGTTCCCTAGTGCTGCTGTTTGTTACCGGGATTTTGTCGAGCCTGATTCCCAATATTCCCCTAGTGGTCGCCATGGTGCCTCTATTGAAGGAATACCTTGTCAACGTCAATCTGGCAGGGCCGGAGATTCTTTCGGCTGACTTTACGGGTCAAATTTCACCGGAAATTTTGCCGCTGTTTGTGGCCATGATGTTTGGGGCCACCCTAGGGGGAAATGGCACCCTCGTCGGGGCATCTTCCAACATCGTCGCTGCTGGCATTGCCGAACAGCACGGGAAAGCCATCACCTTCCACGGTTTTCTGCGCTACGGAATACCCGTTATGGCCGCGCAACTGGTGGTGATCAGCCTTTTTGTTGCCCTCCGGTTTCTGTGAAGTCGGGGCCATGGGGAATCGTGCATGGGGTCGTTGTGGATAAGTGAGAACGGTGGGAAACGGTGGTGCGTTGGGGGCATCTCGCCAGGAAAGACGGCAAGCTTAAGGTTTTCTTTCGCCGTCGCCTCTTCTATGGGCCTAGGGTGGCTTTCTATAATCAGAGCTAATGCTAACGATTGGTGATTTTAATCACTTTCCCCTACTTCTCTGATTTTTATGGCCCTTTCCACCGACTCTCCCACCCTCACTGCCAGCCAGGATGGCCATCGCCAAACCCGGAACCATCAGATTGTGGTCATCGGCGGCGGCGCGGCAGGCATTACCGTCACCGCCCAACTGCTGAATCGAAACCCCGGCCTAGACATCGCCATCATCGAGCCCTCGGAACAGCACCACTATCAACCGGGCTGGACGCTGGTGGGCGGGGGCGTCTTTCGCCTAGAAGACACCACCCACGACGAAAAGGCCGTCATCCCCAAGGGCAGTACCTGGATTAAGGATGCGGTGGTGAAGCTCGACCCCGACCACAACACGGTACTCACCCAGGACGGATTACAGATTCAGTACGACTATCTCGTTGTGTGTCCCGGCATCCAAATCGACTGGCACAAAATTAAAGGTCTGCCCGAAGCCCTGGGCAAAGGCGGAGTCACCAGCAACTATCGCCGCGATCTTACGCTTTATACCCGCCAACTCATTAAGCAGGATTTCACGGGCGGCACCGCCATTTTTACCTACCCCAACACGCCGATTAAATGCGGCGGTGCGCCCCAAAAAATCATGTACATGGCCGATGATTCCTTTAAGCAACGCAGCGGCGTTGGGGTCAATAGTCGGGTGATGTTTTACACGGCGGGGGCTACCATGTTTGCCGTCAAAGCCTACTCAGATTCCCTGGATAAAGTGGTGGCCCGACGCGGCATTGAACCCCGCTTCCATCACAACCTGGTGGAAATTCGAGCCGAAACCAAGGAAGCCGTGTTTGATATCACCGAAAACGGCGAAACCCACCAGGCCGTCATCCCCTACGACATGATCCACGTCGTACCGCCCATGAGCGCTCCGGATTTCATCAAAAACAGCCCCCTAGCGGTGCCCAATAATCCAGGCGGTTGGGTGGATGTCCATAAAGACACCCTGCGCCACAACCGCTACCCCAACGTCTTTTCCATCGGCGATGCCTCCTCGCTGCCCACCTCTAAAACCGCCGCCGCCGTTCGGGGAGAAGCTCCGGTTCTGGTTGCCAACTTACTCGCCGCCATGCAACAACATCCCCTCCAGAAAGCCTACAACGGCTACACCTGCTGCCCCCTAATCACGGGCTACCACAGCACCATCATGGCCGAGTTCGACTACAACAATCGCCCCCTGTCCAGTTTTCTGATCAACCCCACCAAGGAACGTTGGAGCATGTGGCTGGTGAAAAAGTATATGCTGCCCCGCCTCTATTGGGAGCGGATGCTGAAGGGCAAACCCTTTGAAGGCGAACTGCTGAAGCCCTTGCAAGGGGTGATTGGCTATCGATCTCCCTAGCTCCAGCCAAAATTCATCCACCCTTCAATTAAGTTTTCTACGAGGTTTTCCCTTAGCCCTGGGCCTGGGGCATTCTGTAGATAGCCCTTCGCAACAGGCCAGTGGCGATGCTTTTGTCTACGTCCCATCAGTTATTTATGGTCAGCGGCAAGGGGGGTGTGGGCAAAACCACCCTCTCCTGCGGCTTTGCGCGGCGGTTGGGGCAGCAGCGACCCCAGGAGGCGATTTTGCTGCTCTCCACCGATCCGGCCCACTCCTTGGGGGATGTGTTGCAGGTGCCCGTGGATAACACCCCTACCGCCCTTGCTGATGTACCCAACGTGCGGGTGCGGGCGCTGGATGCAGAGTTGCTGCTATCGGAGTTTCGGGCCGAGTATGGCGGCATTTTGGAACTGCTGGTGGAGCGGGGCAGCTTTGTGGCCGGGGAAGACCTCGGCCCCTTTTGGGAAATGGGCTGGCCCGGACTGGATGAACTGATGGCGCTGCTGGAAATTCAGCGGATTTTGCGCGACCACGAGGCCGACCGGGTGGTGGTAGATATGGCCCCCAGCGGCCAC
>JBBAWV010000088.1:0-20438 GCA_040396995.1 Nodosilinea sp.
ACAATACTGCCTTTCCCAAGGCCTGAACAGCGTTTCACCATATTGAGAATTGCTGATGGCTGGTAGGATTGATTGCTTAACCTATGGTTTTTGTCGTATGCTTGTAAGGTTGTAAAGTTTAGCGTATTGCAGCCATGGCGGTTCCTAAGAAGAAAACCTCCAAACAAAAGCGCGACCAGCGTCGGGCTACATGGAGACGCACCGCTACCCTTCAGGCCCAAAAGGCGCTGTCTCTGGGTAAATCGGTGTTGACCGGTCGTTCCACCAGCTTTGTCTACCCCTCCGATGAGGACGACGAAGACGAAGAGTAGCCGTTCCCTTTCGCACAGGCGTAACCATGGGAATCCGACTATTGGTAAGCAGGGCAAGCCTTTTGCCCTGCTTTTTGTGTGCGTTGAATCATATCTAGCCCAGGCTAGAATGATCCGGTTATCGCCCTCGGCTCCCTGAAAAAGAAGGCAGATTCTAGGGCGTTCGACTCCATTGGGGGCTGGTGTCCTGGCATCCTGTTCCCAGGTGTTCCCCGTTGCAACTATGCTCTATCCCGTTGGTTGGTTGGCCCCAGAACTCCCGGCCCCGAACGCTCATCTCCATGGCCCAGAGGTTTTGTTGGCATTGCCAGCCGCGCAGCGCCCAGCCCTTCAGCGGCGACCCCAGCCTGACCCAGTCTTAGCCCAGCAGGATTCTCATAGCAATGGCCCTCAATGGGCAACGGGTGGCCCGCCAAGGGGAGGAGGCACCCAGGCTTCGATGACGCTTGCCTCTGCGCTTTCCCCATCCGGCTTAGCAGAGCCTTCTAACCTAGCGGCATCCGGGGTGTCCGCGTCAACTAGAGTGCTGCGCCAGGGGAGCCAAGGGGATGCCGTGGAGGCTGTCCAGGCCCGACTGTGGCGGTTAGGCTATGACCCTGGCCCCCTGGATGGCCACTTTGGCCCCCAAACAGAGCGAGCCGTACGGCAATTTCAGGAGGTTTCCCACCTTGTGGTGGATGGCGTCGTCGGCCCGATTACTTGGCAATATTTGGGGCCTGGGCAGGGTCATGCTTCAGGGCTAGGGTTGTCCGGTGCCGATGCCGCTCCCCCAGCCTTGGCGACCCACCCCGTGGCATCGGCCTTGTCCGATCTGACATGGTCTATCCGCCTCAGCCTGCACCCCATGGCGGTTCTGCCGGAGGATTCTCCTTCTCGGCGGTTGGGGCTGGTGGTGGTTGGGTTTGGGCTGGCCGGGTTGGTGACCTATTTCGGTTTTCGTCCCGATGCGGCCCTTGGGCCTCGGCGGTTGTCTACCACGCCGCCATCCTCCCCGGTACACGCCCCCCAACCCATTTATCCGGCCCGTGCGGGTCTGCCCCACCCCTCCGAGTCAACCCTGTCCCTATCCCCAACCCAACCTCTGGATCCTGCACCGCTACCCTTAGACCCCCCGATTGCCTCCACGCTCACCCATTTACCCAACTTTGTCTACGATCTGCTGCAACCCTATGATCGCCATCAGCTTGAGATTCGGATTCAAGGGAAAACGGCAGCTGAAGACGCCGCCCAGCCCCCGCCGATGCTAGCGGCTTTGTTGCAGCGAGTGGGGGTTCTCCCGGAGCACAACTACCGCACGGGGATGACCTATACCTATGTGCTATTGGACGATGTGGGAGGGTGCTTGCGTCTGTGCGGTAATGAGCTGTGGTTGACTTCCATCGCCCACCAATGGTTTCAGCCCGACGTGATGTACACTGCCCTGATTCGCCGCATTGACGCCGCAGGGCAGGTATTAGACAAGACGGTTACGGTAAGCCTCAGTCGGCAGCAGTTGGACTGGGTGGCCTAGGTCATGGGCGGCAGAGCAAGGCTTACAATGGGGACTACGCCACCCTGTGGAGGTTTTTGGCCCATGGCTGAGACCAGCAAACTCATCTCCGAGCCCATCGTCTATCCCGAAACCGATGGCCAACCCATGACCGAAAGCGATGCTACCCGCGATTACCTGATTTACTGTGTTGAAGTGCTGCGGCTGTACTTCAAAAGCCGCCAGAATATCTATGTGTCTGGGAATTTGTTCATCTACTACGAAGAGGGCAACCCTAGGGCGTCGGTTTCGCCGGATGTGTTTGTGATCTTCGGTGTCAGTAACCGCCAGCGACGCAGTTATAAGGCTTGGCAAGAAGGGGGAAAGCTACCCAGCTTTGTCCTAGAAATCACCTCCCGCACCACCAAACGCCAGGATCAAGAGGAGAAACCCAAGCTCTACGCCAGCCTGGGCGTGGAGGAATATGTTCAGTACGACCCCACCGCCGACTATCTCAAGCCCCAATTACAGGGGGCGCGGCTGGTGGAGGGCGTCTATCAATCCTTGCCCCTGCGCGCCACTGCCGAGGGCATTCCCTACCTGCACAGCCAGGTGCTAGGGCTAGATTTGCAACTGCACGATCCTTACCCAGCCTTGGGATTAGCCCCGCTGCCCCGCGCCCTGCGGTTCTACGACCCCGAAACGGGTACCAAGCTGCTCAATCGTGAGGAAGTGGAGCAGGAGCGAGTGGCCCTGGAACAGGAGAATGCAATCATTCAGCAGGAGCGCGATGCCGCCCAGCAGGAGCGCGATGCCGCCCAGCAGGAGCGCGATGCCGCCCAGCAGGAGCGCGATGCCGCCCTACGACGGGCCGAGGAACTCGCCGCTCGGTTACGGGATTTGGGCGTTGATCTGGAGTAGTGGCTTGCGTTGCCCCACCGCCTAGATGCCAAACTGGCCTTTAATGTATCGATAACTCTAACGTATCGATAACTTTGTAAGTTGTGCCCGTTTCCTTACCCACCGCTATGACCTCACCTCTGCCAGAGATCCAATCCGCCCAAGGTGCTAGCTTTGACCACCCCCAGGGGCCACCGCTCAGCTTTGGCAATGATCCCGTGGCCTTGGCCGCCGTCACCACCGGGGTTGTTCTGGTAGATCGCAGCCATTGGGGGCTGCTGGAGATGACTGGGGCGGATCGACTGCGGTTCATCCATAACCAAACCACCAATGCTTTTACCCAGCGCCAGCCAGGGGAGGGCTGCGACACGGTGTTTGTCACCTCAACGGCCCGCACCCTAGATTTAGCGACGGTCTACGCCACGGAAGAAAGTCTGTGGATTGTCACCTCCCCCGGTCAAGATCAGCAGTTGCTGGACTGGATGGATCGCTACATTTTCCCAGCGGATAAGGTGAATTTGACCAACCACACCGGACAGATGGGGCTGTTTTCCCTAATCGGGCCAGAGAGCCATGCCCTTGTGAAATCCCTGGGGGCTAGCCTAGATGCCGACAGTTCCTATGGTCAGCATTGCACCCTAGACGACACTGGGTGGCGGGTGGCGGTGGGCAGTGGCCTAGGTTGGCCGGGATATACCCTGTTTGGCCCAAGGGCCAATGCCGCTGAACTGTGGCAGCGCTGCGGCATTGGGGGCGCGATTCCGGCGGGAGAACGGCTGTGGGAACGGTGGCGCATTCAGCAGGGGCGTCCGGTGCCGGGAGCCGAACTTACCGAGGAGGTGAACCCCCTAGAGGCCGGGTTGTGGCACACCCTGTCCTTTGATAAGGGCTGCTACATCGGCCAAGAAACCATTGCTCGCCTGAATACCTATCGAGGGGTGAAGCAACAGCTTTGGGGGCTGCACCTCAGCCAGGGGGTTGCACCCGGCGAGCCCCTCTACCTGGGAGAGAACAAGGTAGGATGGGTAACCAGCGTTGTTGACACCAAATCTGGTGTTCTGGGTTTGGGGTATCTACGCACCAAGGCCGGGGGCCAAGGGTTAACCGTCACCGCTGGGTCTGCCGTGGCCCAGGTGGTCGAGGTTCCCTTTTTATCACGGGGCTATCTCGCGGAGGGAAGCCGGGACAGCCAAGCCTAGGCTGGAGGTTCACAGGTAGGACGCTTGGGTCGTCTCTGCTAACTTCTGCAGCTTCCGTGGGTACCCTGAGAATAAGGTGATTCCTGTATTGATGGCCCCACGGTCGGATGGAGGCAAAGCCGCCCCGGTGGAGAAGACAGCGGCGACCTGACCACACCAGAGCCCGTCTTCGCTCAGTCCATCACATTCGCATTACCGATTTGTATACGAGATAAGACAGCTATGAGCCAACGCAAACGTGCATTGTTGACGGGTATTACGGGGCAAGACGGATCCTATCTAGCCGAGTTGCTGCTAGAGAAAGGCTACGAAGTGCATGGCATTATCCGCCGCACCTCCACCTTCAATACCGACCGATTGGATCATGTCTACGTTGACCCGCACAACGAAGAAGCACAGCTATTTTTGCACTACGGCGACCTCACCGATGGCACCATGATGCGTCGTTTGCTGGAGCAGGTGGAACCCCAGGAGGTCTACAACCTAGGAGCCCAGTCCCATGTACGGGTCAGTTTTGACTCGCCGGAATACACCACCGACACCGTGGCCATGGGCACCCTGCGCCTGCTAGAGGCCATCCGCGATTACCAACACCGGACGAACTCTGAGGTGCGCTTCTACCAGGCTGGATCCTCGGAAATGTTCGGCAAGGTGCAGGAAATCCCCCAGAAGGAAACCACCCCCTTCTACCCCCGCAGCCCCTACGCCTGTGCCAAGGTCTACGCCCACTGGCAAACCATCAACTACCGCGAATCCTACGATCTGTTTGCCTGCAACGGCATCTTGTTTAACCACGAATCTCCCCGCCGGGGCGAAACCTTTGTCACCCGCAAGATTACCCGCGCCGTGGCCCGCATTGTGGCAGGGCAACAGAAAACGCTGTACCTAGGCAATTTGGACTCTAAGCGCGATTGGGGCTACGCCAAGGACTATGTGAAGGCCATGTGGCTGATGCTTCAGCAAGACCAGCCCGACGACTACGTGGTGGCTACCAACGAAACCCACTCCATCCGCGAGTTCCTCGATATCGCCTTCAACCACGTCAACCTCGACTGGCATGATTATGTGGAGTTTGACCCCCGCTACCTACGCCCCGCCGAGGTGGATCTGCTGATTGGTGACTCCACCAAAGCCCGCCAACAGCTCGGTTGGGAGCCCAGCGTTACCTTCGAGGAATTGGTGCATCTCATGGTGGAGGCGGATCTCGAAGCGGTTGGGATCACCCACGGCAATGGCCCTACCAACGACGTAGCCACCCTGCGCAAAGAAATGCGGCACCTTGCGCCCCAGGGCTAGGGGAACGGCACTTTTTTGGGAGTGCTTTTCTGGGCGCTTTTTCTGGGGGAAAGGTCTTTTCACGGGAGCTTTCCCTTAGTATGGAGTTGTCCCGTGGGCTCGATGGGAGCCTCGCCCGCTCGCTGGAGAGCCGATTTCTTCCCCTAGGGTTGACGGATTCGGTAATCTGGTCTCGATTGTCTAATTTCGGTTGTCGATTTAGTACTGCGCTCTATGGCTGACGAAAAGACTTCTCAAGCGGCCCCTGCTGCCGATGCCAAACCCGCCGCCAAGGCTCCCAAAAAGGAAAAGCCCCCGGCCCTGGAAGATAAACCCTTTCCGGAGTTTATCCAGCGGCATTTTTTGCCAGCTCTCGAAGCCGCCCTCAAGGAGAAAGGCATGGGTGATATTCAACTCAGCTTTGTCCAGCAGCCCCTAGCGGTGTTTGGGGTCTCCGATGGCGAAACCTACTGGCAGGTAACGGGGCAGTGGCTCGGAGATAGCCGCCAGTTCACCATCGCCTTTCTGAAGGACAGCATCACCAGCCCCAAGCTGTTTTACCTGGCCGATGGTGGTAGCGAACCCAGCACCATTGAGCAATTCATGGGCGACGAGCGCAAAATCACCCTCGATTTAATGGTGCTCTACACCCTGCAACGACTCAATGGCCAAAAGTGGCTGGTGCGTAATTAACCCTGTCATGCCCAAAGGGTTGGAGAACATCACGTAGGGTTGGGGGGCATAGGCTGAGGGGCTGACTTAGGTCTGCCCTAGCCCTAACCACCGTTGCACCTGTTCCCACAGGTCGGCGGGGCCAACGCCCCACACCACGTAGAGTGCGGTGAACAGAAAAGCCACCAACAGGATGGTTTTGACGGTGTTTTTGATCAGCTTAAACACCCACCCCACAATTAGCAGGGCGAGGATGATGGCCCCCAGAACAATCGCCCACTCCATGGGTAACCTCCCTAGCGCCATGGGCGTTAATGAGAGACCACGGTAGCCCTAGATAGGGACTGGCTGACGCTGAGGACTTCGGATCTGGCCCATTGGTCAGCCGCCAGGATATCGGCTAGGACGGGCTGGGCCACGTTGTGGAATTGGTGTCGCTCACAAACGCCTTCGATCACCTTGGGGATATCTAGGAAACGGATTTTTTCGTCCAGGAACAGAGCGACGGCCTGCTCGTTGGCGGCGTTGAGGACGGCGGTCATCGTGCCCCCAGCCCGTCCAGCGGCGTAGGCCAGTTCCATGCAGGGATATTTGGCGTGGTCGGGTTCGCGGAAGGTGAGACTGCCCGCCTTCACCAAATCCAGCGGCTCCCAGTCGGTGTAGATGCGCTCTGGCCAGGAGAGGGCGTAGAGCAGGGGCAGGCGCATATCCGGCCAGCCCAGTTGGGCCAGCACCGAGGTATCTTGCAGCTCAATCAACGAGTGAATAATGCTCTGGGGATGGATGACGATGTCGATGTGGTCGTAGTCCATGCCGAAGAGATAGTGGGCCTCGATCACCTCTAGGCCCTTGTTCATCAGGGTGGCGGAATCGACGGTGATTTTGCGCCCCATCGACCAGTTGGGATGCTTGAGGGCATCGGCCACGGTCACTTGGACGAGCTTTTCCACGGGCCAATCCCGGAAGGCACCGCCAGAGGCTGTCAGCAAAATCCGCCGCAGCCCACCCTGGGGCACCCCCTGCAAGCACTGAAAAATGGCGGAATGCTCCGAGTCGGCGGGCAGCAGCTTCACCCCATGTTTTTCCACCAGGGGCAGTACCGCTGGGCCTCCGGCAATCAGGGTTTCTTTATTTGCCAGGGCAATGTCTTTCCCGGCCTCAATTGCCGCCAGGGTGGGCAATAATCCGGCACAGCCCACAATTCCGGTCACAACAGCCTCGGCATCGCCGTAGCGAGCCACTTCCACCACGCCCTCTTCTCCACCTAGGATTTGGGGCATGGGGTCAAGGCCAGCCAGCGCCTCCCGCAATTCGCCCACCCGTTCCGCATTGCAAATCGCGACGATTTCAGGCCGAAACTGGCGCACCTGCTGGGCCAACAGCTCCACATTATTCCCCGCCGCAATCCCCACCAAGCGAAACTGGTCGGGGTGGTGCTCCAGAATATCCAAGGTCTGGGTACCAATAGACCCGGTCGATCCAAGCAGGGTGATGGCTTTCACAGGCGTCCTCAGGGCTAGGTGGGCAATGACTCTAGAATCTCATGTTACGGGAATGAACACGCGGCTCCAACGCCCAAAGGCTAAAAGCTTTACGAGGAAGTCAAGCCCGATTACACGATGACACCACCGCATTGATGCCGTTTAATGGACAACAGCACGGTTCCCTGTTAAGTCGCTACCCATGTCCACCGCCACCGCTACGATTAAATTTCTCGTTGAACCCACCCGGATGGAATGGGTGGATCAGGCGCTTGCCAACTTTGACACGATTTTGCTCGACCATGCCCAGTGTGAGCGCAAGGCGGCTGGGGTGGCCTTGAGTTTGATCAACCGCTATCCATCGGATCGGGATCTCATCACCGCCCTAACGGAGATTGCCCAGGAGGAATTGGCCCATTTTGCCCAGGTAAACCAATGGCTAGAGCGGCGAGGGGTGCCCCTACGACCGCTACCCCCCCCTCCCTATGGGGCCAAGCTCCGAGAACAGGTGCGCCCCGCCGAACCCCACCGCCAGTTGGATATTCTGCTGGTTTCGGCCCTGATCGAAGCCCGCAGCCATGAGCGATTGGGGTTATTGGCTCAGTATTGTCCTGACTTGGCCCTGGCAAGGTTCTATCGGAGTTTGATGGCCTCGGAGGCACGGCACTATGGGGCGTACTGGCTGTTGGCCACGGGGCGTTTTCCTAGGGCCGAGGTGGATGCCCGCTTGGTCGATCTGGCTGAGGCCGAAAGCGCGATTTTGGCCACCCTCCATCCCGAACCCCGTGTCCACAGCTAAGTCCAAGGACGACCCATGCCGATGGCGATTCACCCTGTGCCCCCATCCCCTGTCCCGAACTACCAAAGTCAGTTTCGCCACTACCTCGTGCGCAGTTGGCAGACCGCCGATCGTGCCGCCGCCGGGGCGATCATTGCAGCGGTGCTGGCTGAATATGGCCTGACCTGGGAACCCCAAGGCAGTGACCAAGACGCCCTGGAGGTGGAAACCCACTACTGGCAAACCGGGGGCGAATTTTGGGTGGTGGTCGATGGCGAAACCCTGGTGGGTACGGCGGGCTACTATCCGGTAAAGCGGGGCGATCTGGCGGTGGAAATTCGCAAGATGTACCTACAACCTGGGGCACGAGGGCAAGGACTGGGGCGCTATCTGCTGGCTCAGCTCGAGCAGGCTATTCAACGGCAGGGGTTTCGGCAGATTTGGGTCGAAACGGCCTCGATTCTCAAGGAAGCGGTGCAGCTTTACGAAACCAGCGGCTATGTGCCCGCCGAAGGGGTTGAAACCGCCCGCTGTGATCGCATCTACCAAAAATCCCTATCTCAGATCTAACTGTCCATGGCCACAGCCCCTAGATCCATAACCGCTCAGCCCCCACGGCTTCATGTTTGCTGTTTGCCGTTTGCCCTCCATACTCCTGATTCCTACGCTTCGCTATAATCGCTCCATCGACATTGAGACGGTACGTTGATTGCCATCTATCCCGGAAGTTTTGATCCCATTACCCTGGGCCATCTCGATATTATTTCCCGTGGCAGTCGGCTGTTTGAACGGGTGATTGTCTTGATCTCCCACAACCCCAACAAAGTACCGATGTTCTCGATTGATAAGCGGATTGACCAAATTCAAGCTTCGGTGAGCCACCTGGGCAATGTGGATGTGGATGCCTATGATGGCCTCACCATTACCTATGCCCACCAACACCAAGCCCAAGTGTTGCTGCGGGGGCTGCGGGTCTTATCCGACTTCGAAAAAGAGCTGCAAATGGCCCATACTAATAAAACCCTGGCCGAGGACATCGAAACCCTATTTTTGGCCACGTCAACGGAGTATGGCTTTCTGAGCAGTAGCCTGGTCAAAGAAATTGCCCAGTTTGGTGGCCCCATTGATCACCTTGTTCCCGACCACGTAGCGCGAGACGTTTACCAATGTTACGTCAAGACCCCACCCCCCTTGGCTCGGCCCAAAATGGATTCGCGGCTGAATCTGTCGCCCCTGGAACGGGAGGCAACCTCGCACCCAGCGTCGGAGATGTAGATATTCAGCAGGAACTGAACCAGCTAGAGGAGCTTATTCTGGGTAGTCCTCGCGTTCCCTTCAGCGGCCGCACCTTGGTGGATGAGGATCAATTGCTGGATCAATTGGATGCCATTCGCCTGAATTTGCCCCCGGCCTTTCGTCAGGCGGTGCAGGTTTTACAACAGCGAGACACCATTCTGGCCGAAGCAGACCGCTATGCCCAGGATCTCATCCAGGCCGCCGAACAGCAGGCCGCCCAAATCCTCGATGAGATGGGCCTTGTGCAACAGGCCGAGCAGATCGCCCGTCAGATCCAGACCCAGGCCCAGGCCGAATGTGATCAACTCCGTGCCACTGTGCTGGCAGAGGTCGATCAGATTAAGCGTAAATCCCAACAAGACTGGGAAGCCCAGCGCCAAAGCGCCCTCCAAGAGCAGTCGATTATTCAGCAGGAGGCCGATGCCTACGCCGACCGGGTGCTCTTTCAGGTCGAGCAACAGCTGTCCCAGATGTTGCAGATCATTCAAAATGGCCGTAGCCAGCTCCAGCCCGCCCCACCCCCCACGCCCAAGCGACCCAAGGTGCTGAAGTCCAGTTCTCCCTTGGATGCTCGATCCAAAGGATCCAAACCCGCTCCATGATCAGCTATCTCAAGGGCATTCTGGCCGATGTGCAAAAGCCCGGTAATCACAAAATTATCATCACCCTAGAGGTGAACCAGGTGGGTTACGAGCTTCAGGTCCCCGCCCGCCAACTGGCCAATCTGCCGCCCCAGGGGGAAACGGTGCAGTTGTTCAGCCACCTACAAGTGCGCGATGACCAGATGGTACTATTTGGCTTTGGCCAGCGCCGAGAGCGGGATTTATTTCTGCTGCTGACGGGGGTGAGTGGCATTGGCCCCCAAATGGCCCTAGCGCTGCTCGATACCCTAGGGGATCGGGATCTGGTGCAGGCCATCGTGGCGGGGAATACTCGGCTGATTTCCAAGGCTCCAGGGGTGGGCAGCAAAACCGCCGAACGGGTCGTCCTCGAACTTAAAACTAAGCTGCAAGATTGGCAGGCCCAGGCGGGGTTGGTATCGGTGCCCACGGGTGGCCCCATCGCCTCCATCCACGAAGAGGTGGAAATTACCCTCAGCGCCCTCGGCTATACCCAGGCGGAAATCCTCAAAGCCCTCCAGGCTGTGGCCCAGCACAGCACCGCCTCCAAAAGCGAGGATCCCGAAATCTGGATGCGAGAGGCCATTGCTTGGCTAAGCCGATGAGCCCTCTTGCCATGGGTCGAGGAGATGACATGCCCTAGGATTGTTCTCATCCCCGCGCTTTTTGTCGTTCACCCGTGCCTCGGCCCAGGCGGTTCAGCCGCCTCTTTCCCCCGCTATCATAGAAGACTATGCCTTTCTTCTTTCTGTTATGGCCGCTTCTTCCCTGCCGACCGCCACTCCCCTCACCCCCGCAGCCGTCAGCGAGGACGCCCCTCAGCCTAACCAGCAGCCGGGATCAGCGGTTACAGAGAATCTAGAGCGTCCAGCCACGTCAGGGGCTCAGATCAGCAAACCCCTCCTAGGTCAATCCCTCGAAGACCTGACAACTTGGATGGTGGCCCAAGGGCAGCCTGTCTACCGGGGCAAGCAGTTGCACCAGTGGCTCTATCAGCAGGGGGCGCGGTCGCTGCAAGACATTACGGTTTTCCCGAAGGCATGGCGGCAGCAGGTGGAATCTGTTTCGGTGGGGCGTTCGGAAATCTACCACCGTACCGAGGCTGGGGATGGTACCGTCAAGTACCTGCTCAAGCTAACTGATGGACAGATTATTGAAGCAGTGGGGATGCCTTCGGCCAAGCGACTGACGGTGTGCGTGTCCTCCCAGGTGGGGTGCCCCATGGCCTGCGACTTTTGCGCCACGGGCAAGGGCGGCTTTTTGCGTAACCTGCACACCCACGAAATCGTCGATCAGGTGTTGACGGTGCAGGAAGACTTTGGCCAGCGGGTCAGCAATATCGTTTTTATGGGCATGGGCGAACCGCTGCTAAATACCGACAACGTGGTCGCCGCCATCCGCTGCCTGAATCAGGATGTGGGCATTAGCCAGCGATCTATGACCCTCTCCACCGTGGGTATTCCGGGCCGCATTCGCAAACTGGCCGACGAGCAACTTCAGGTCACCCTAGCAGTCAGCCTCCACGCCTCCAACCAAGCCCAGCGCCAAGACCTCATCCCCAGCGCCAAGGCCTATCCCCTCACGGAACTGCTGGCGGAATGCCGCGATTATGTGAAACTCACCGGGCGGCGTGTCACCTTTGAATACATCCTGCTGGCGGGCCTCAACGACCAACCCCAAAACGCCGCAGAACTAGCCCAACACCTGCGCGGTTTCCAAAGCCACGTCAATCTCATCCCCTACAACCCCATCAGCGAAGTAGACTACCAGCGCCCCAGCGAATCCAGCATTCGCGAATTCGTCGCCCAACTCGAAGCCCGCCACATTGCTGTCAGCGTTCGCTACTCCAGAGGGCTAGAAGAAAACGCCGCCTGTGGTCAACTTCGCGCCTCCAAGGTCGCCTAGGACATCCATCCCTCATTCCATCTCACCTTAGGGGAGGGCGGCCAGAGGAAGTTCCTAACCTTCCACCTGCCACAAATCGACCATGGTTTAAGGGCAATTCCACAAACTTCCTAGACAATAGGGTAGTCCTCTCCACAGCCAGAGGTTCACCACAGCCAGAGGTTCACCATGGCGCGCCACCGATCATCCCTTCGCAAAAAAGACGATTTCGCAGCCTCCCCCAAACCATCCCCAGCCAGCAACACCCCCCACTCTCGATAAACTCGTGCCGCCTCTCACTCGGCCCGCCCCCATTCAAGCCAAACTGACCATCGGCAGGGAACCAGTGCTAAAGTTCAGCGAAAAACCGGGGATATTGCCAATCTACCGAGGGATATTATTCACAAGCAGATGATTGGAACCTCTAAGCTGTTAGCCATCCAAAATACACTGATCAGATCGCTCTGAAAGCCTTCTGGCAAGGGCTTAGAGAGAGTTGACATGCAATTTAGATGCACATTAGCTTATTACCGAGGATATTCAAAAGGCCATTGATAAATACAATAGAATTAGAGACAACGATGGAAACTATGATTGGCAAATCGCAATATAGCAATCCTATATGGTTTGTAAGCAAGTGCGGGGCCGAAACCCTTGGTAAGCCTAATCCCTGATCTCACGAATGGCATAGGACTGCTATATCAATGTCAATGTGGTTTTGATTGATCCTGTCCATGGTACTGGAAGGCCATGCCAAGGCCACATACCGTCCAGGTAGAATGTTGGCGGCGTCTATGATAAAGATGCAGATTCAGAGGTGATAGTCGGAACAACCTGGCTGTTGCCCGTGACGTCGGGCCATGCAGAGAGTTCCAATGCGTTTACGCCGCAGCGAGTGCAAGGAATGCCGCGAGTGATTATTGCCTATGGCAAGGGAGCTAAACATTCTTTGGCTTAGGAGAAAGAGGGGAAAAATCTGCCACGCTGCTATACAAAGGTAAACCCATGAAAGGGATGCAATTATCGACCTTACCCCGTGGTTTATTTGTGGTAGATGGCAGCAATATAAAAATCACGCAGGTTGAAGATCAAGCAGATTGGTACACCAAATATGTCCCTAAAATTCTAGGACTTTTTGGAGATGCGAAATGGCTGGAAAGTCGTGGAGATATTATTAGGGAAGCTGTGGCGGAGATATTGTGATGATCTAGGGAGTTGCTCGCAACGGGGCTCTGGCCGTCTTTGTTGGAGGGGCTGGGGGTGATCCGCTTGGGAGGTTACCGATGGGAATCCCGTTGATCTTGCGTGGGTGTTGAACGTCCTGGGAGCTAGGTATGATAACAATTGAGTTCTCCCTTTTCAGCAGCCATGAAACTTTCCAGCAAAAACCTTGATACTCGCCTTGATCAGGTCTACGACGCCATTGTCGTCGGGGGCGGCATGGGGGGGCTTTCCGCCGCCATCTATCTGGCCCGCTACGGCCTGACTTGCTTAGTGGTGGAAAAGGGCAAAGGGCGCTCGGTGTGGATGCAGGATTTACGCAACTTCATCGGCTTTGACCCCACCACCCCCGGTCGCGATATCCTCAACCACGGGGCCAAGCAGGCGGTGGAATGGGGAGCCGACTATCTGCGGGGCTATGTGGAAGCTGTTACCGACGAGGGCGACACCCTGGCCGTGAAGGTAAAAGTGGGTAAAAAAGACAGCATTTACCCGGTTTTTCGCACCCGTTATTTGATTGCCGCCTCTGGGATTATTGACGTGTTGCCCAAGCTAGACGACATGCAAAACGTCTACGATTTTGCCGGGTACACCCTCCATGTCTGTATGATTTGCGATGGCCACGACATGCGCGACCAAAAGGCGGTGCTGATTGCCGGATCGGAGGGCCAAATTAACGCCGCCTTTGTGTTGAACTGGTTTACGCCCTACATTTCTGTCCTCACCCACGGGCTGTTTGAGGTCAGCGATGGCATGAAACAAAAACTGGCGGAGCACGGCTACCCCCTCTACGAGTCGCCCATTGCGCGATTCCACGGCCACAAGCACCATCTTAGCGGCGTGGAACTGGCCGACGGCACCCTAGTCGAGGCCACTACGGGGCTGGTCAGTATGGGGTCGATCTACCACAACCACTACCTCAAAGACATTGGGGGCCTAGAGTGGGACGGCGAAAACCTCGTCACCAACACCATGGCCCAAACCAGCCACGAACGCATTTTCGCCCTAGGCGACCTGAAGCAGGGCTTGAACCAAGTCTCCATTGCCGTCGCCGATGGCACCCTCGCCGCCACCCAAATTTGGCGCAACATTCGTCGATCCAGCCCGCCCCGCAAGTGGGAGGAGCAGATCGCTCATCTATCGGCTTAGGACACCGTTGGCCTAAACCCTGGTTGATTCCTTCCCGGCTGGGCTGAGATCACGTCTCAGCCCAGTCTTCCTTGGGGCGGCGCTAGGCTAAAATTGACACCTATGAATAGCGAACTTGACTACTCCCTTCCTCCAGCGGTGCGCCGCATTGCCACAGCCTTTCGGCTAACGGGTTGGATCAGTTTTTGGATTCAGGTGGTGCTGGCGGTGGTGTCTAGCCTGGTACTGCTGTTTGCCCTGGTCAGTATTGGGGCGCGTACAGCGGCGGGTGGGGCCAATGCGGGCACTGGGGTCGGCGTTTTATTGGCGCTGTTTGGCCTAATCGCCGTTTACTTCAGTATTTATTGGGCCTTTCGCTATGTTCTGTTGGGGCGTCGTCTACGCAGCCGCGATGCCAGCAAGCGCCCCAGCCCCAAAGATGCGGTTCAACTCCTGCGCATCGGCATTTTGATCAGCATGGTGGGAATGTTGCTGACCCTGTTTGGTGGTCAAGCGTTGATTGGGTCGCTGTTGGGGAAGGCGCTGCTGCAACCCCAGGGCAGCACGGTTTTCATCCCTGGCAACATCAATCAATACGTGGAAGCCTTCGATATCTTTATCGTCCAGGCCAATACCAACACCCTGTTGGCTCACTTCGTTTCCCTCTCGGCGACCCTTTGGCTGTTGCGAACCGTCAACCGGGCTTAACCCCTCGTTGGGGCCTTGCTTTGCGAAGGCATCCTACGGGATCTGGCGATGTATCCGTTATCCTGGGCTGGGTTGAGGGCAGAATTGAAGGTCAGAAATCGGTAAGATAGGGTCGCAGGTTGTGAGGACAGGGCCGCTGCAATGATGGATGTGTTGGTGCTTGGGGCTGGCCCCGCTGGGTTGTCGCTGGCGGCGGAATTGGGGCAGCGAGGACTTTCTGTACAGGGCTTATCCCTCACCGATCCGGCGGATCCACTGCCGAATACCTACGGCATTTGGGTGGATGAGCTAGAAGCCCTGGGCCACACCGAATGGCTTTCCCACCGCTGGACAAACTGCGTGGTGCAGGTGCGGGGTCGGACGCTGCCGCTGCCAAGGGAGTATGGTTTGATTGATCGCCAGCTTGTGCAGACCCACTGGTTAACCATGGCAGAGCAGAACGGCGTCCGGTGGCTGAAGGGAGCGGTGGCCCAATGCCACACCACAGCCCAAGGGGCCGAGGTCATCACCCAGGCGGGGGATACCCTATCGGCTCGGTTGGTGGTGGATGCCACGGGGCATCAGCCTGTCTTAGTGCAGCGCAAGGCTAAGGCCAACGTGGCCTACCAGGCGGCCTACGGAATTGTGGGACGCTTTTCCCAGCCGCCCATCGAGGCGAATCAAATGGTCTTTATGGACTTCCGAGATGACCATTTGCCGCCCCAAGAACAGCAGCAAGGCCCGCCCACCTTTCTCTACGCGATGGATCTGGGGGACGGCTGCTACTTTGTGGAAGAAACATCCCTAGCCCAGCACCCTGCCATCTCCATGGACACCCTCAAGCAGCGGCTCCATTGGCGGTTGCGCCACCGGGGGGTGGAAGTGTCGGAGATCCATCACGAGGAGCGCTGCCTGTTCCCCATGAACCTGCCCCTGCCCGACCTGAATCAACCCGTGGTGGGTTTTGGTGGTGCGGCTAGTATGGTGCATCCGGCCTCCGGCTATTTGTTTGGGGCGCTGCTGCGGCGGGGGCCGATGCTGGCCAACGCCATTGTGGATGCTCTCAACCAATCCAACCTCACCACACCCCAGATCGCCCAGCAAGCCTGGGATGCTCTGTGGCCCCAGGATCGCCTCCGCAAGCACTACCTCTACCTCTTCGGGCTGGAAAACCTGATGGACTTCAGCCCCACCCAAATCAACCACTTCTTTGAAGCCTTCTTCCAGCTTGACACCAAGGACTGGGCCGGATTTTTAGCCGATGGCCTCGCCCTACCCCAGGTGGTGCAGTCGATGATTGGTCTCTTTGGTCAAGCGTCTAACGATGTGCGCTGGGGGCTAATGACCTCCGTCACCCGCCACGGATCCCTACTCCAGCGAACCATTACGCTGTAGGCATCAAACTCGCCAGCGGGGACGCCCTTGGCTGGGCTGGCTGCGGATGAGCTTGAGTTTTTCGGCTAGATAGCCTGTATTTTGATCTTCTCCGCCATAGCGCCAGCGCACGTAGGCGTGGGCAATTTCTCCGGCGGCTTGGGCGTGGGTGGCGTGGGTTTGTTGATAGAGGCGTTGGCTGTATTCCAGCGGGGTTTCGCTGGGGCGTCTGGGGTGGCCCTGTTCCTCAAACCAGGTCAACATTTGTTGGTAGATGCGTTCGGTGGGGGGCAGTTGTCGCAGTTGCCACCGTCGCCAGCCTAGGCGTAGCCAGTTCCAAGCCAGCCAGCCAGCAAAGGCCAAGGCCGTGGCCCCTGCTAAGCCCAACACAATGCCTACCCAGCCCAGCCGAAATAGACCACCCAAGACACGCAGAACCAAGACGAGCACATCGGTGGCCAGTTGTCGTAGCCCTTCTAGCCAGCCCAGCACAGGGGAGGGGAGCCATCCTGCCACCCAGTTCCAAGCGCGGCGCACGGTGCTAAAGGTTTCGTACTCGCGCAGGCTGGGGGGTAACAACTCATGGCCGGGGATGGGGTCGAAGCCAAACCAGCCGTACTGAGGAAAGTAGACCTCGGTGAGGGCGTAGGCATCGGTGTTTTGCACCACATAGAACCCAGTGAAGGGGTTGAACTGGCCTTCCCCAAACCCAGCAACTAGGCGAGCCGGAATGCCGATGGATCGCAACATCACCGTGAGCACGGTCGAAAAATGGTCGGGGTAGCCGCCCTGGGTCGTGAATAAAAAGGTTTCCACCAAATCCTGATCATCGGCGAGAAAGGGTAGATCGGGCTGGATGGTGTAGCGCTGTTTGAGGGACTGGGCCAGGTAGAGGGCTTGTTCGTAGGGGGCCGTCAGGGGGGTGGGGGAGGTGGCCAGGAGTTCCTCCGTACGTTGGCGCACCCGGTCGCGGATCTCCTCCGGCACTTGCAGGTAGTGCTGGCGAATTTCGGTGGGGTATTCTGTCGGGGCTTCGCGCAGCAGGGTGCGATCCCGAAAGGGCACTCGCGACACCACGGTATAGGTGATGCCTTCTTCCAGTCCTACGGGGGAACGTAGACTACCCTCCCGATCAATGGCCACCTCGCGGGTGGGGAAGTACAGTTCCCGCGCCTGGGCTAGGGCAGGAATCAGGTTGGGCAGGTTATTCACGGCGGTATAGGTCTGAACCACCTCCCGATTGCGGTTGAGAGTAGGCTCGATGGGCAGCAGGGTTTTGTTGGCAAAGCGGGATCGGGTCAGGGTTTGCACATCCTCGTTGCGGGAGATTTCCCAGCCCTGGCCCGTGTAGCGATCAAAGGCCAACACCCGCCAAAAGCCCGGAGCCTGGGAACGCACCCGCAACACCACCTGGGGGGTCATGGTGCCGCGCAGGTTTTGGTTCATGGTTTGGTTAAAGCCGTAGTAGAAGGTGTCATCCACCGTCCCCGGCCCGGTGGCCGCCCCTCGCCCCTCGATGGTGCCGCTCCCCCCTTCGCCAAAGCCTTCCTCCCCTTGACCATCCCCGTCAGCGTTGTTGTTGACATAGCCCGGATTGATGATGGCTTGTCCGTCAAACACCTCGTCAATGTCAATGGTGGAACTAACCGGGAAGTTTTGAATTTGGTAGCCCGGTAGGCGTGGCAGAAAAATAAAGATCATCAACCCTAGGGCCACGGTAACGCCCATCAGCGCCAGAAATTGTCGCAGCGTTGGCCCCACCCGCATCTGTCGCCAGGGAGCAGCCTTCAACCCTAGACGAGACTGATAGTCCATCACTAGCACGGGCATCGCCAGGGCTAAAAACAACAGCAGCATCGGCGCGAAGGAGAAAGTTTGGCTGATGGTGGCCGCCACCGCCAGCAAAATCAGGCCAATCATCATCGAGTAGCCCAGATCCTTGCGGCGGGGTAGATCAAAGCTGTGTAAGACCTGGAGCTGAATCAACAACTCCGCCAGGATGATGCGGGTATCCCCCGGCTCCTGGATAATTCTTGAAAGAAAAGCCGCCAGGGCAATCAACATGCCTAGGGCAATCGCGAACTTCATGGCAATATTGCGCTTGCGCCGCCGCTGCCAGCTCACCCAAGCCCCCACCCCACTGAGGGGGATCGCCGCCAGATTCCACAGGGAGGTTTGCGCTACCCCCACCGCCGCCACCGCCACCGAGGCAATGCCCACCGCCACCAAGGCCTGCACCAACACCCGCAATAGAACCGAATCCTCCACCTCGGCAGGATCCGTTGGCAGGGCAAGGCGACTCTTGTCAAACCATTGGGCAGGAACCATAGGACATTGGGCATAGGCAACGCTCTCATCCTAGCCTAGGGGAATGGGGATAGGCAGATGCGACGCCGGGGTTGCCCCTTTTGCTCTGCCGCCTGTGCGCCCATGGCCCTGGACGCCCCCTAACATCTTAAAATTAGAGATCGCCGCATCAAGATTCCCGACTCTCCCCCACCCCACCATGGCCACCGACTACCTCGAACGCATTCTCACCGCCCGCGTCTACGACGTTGCCCAGGAAACCCCGCTGGAGGTGGCCCCCAACCTGTCGGCCCGGTTGCACAATCGGCTGCTGCTGAAGCGGGAGGATATGCAGTCGGTGTTTTCCTTCAAGCTACGGGGGGCCTACAACAAAATGGCGCACCTGTCGCCGGAGCAGTTGGCCCAGGGGGTGATTGCCTCTTCGGCGGGAAACCACGCCCAGGGGGTGGCCTTGGGGGCGAAACAGTTGGGCACTCGCGCCATTATCGTTATGCCCACCACCACACCCATGGTGAAGGTGAACGCGGTGAAGGCTCGCGGCGGCGAAGTGGTGCTCTACGGCGAAACCTACGACGATGCCTATGCCCACGCCCGCCAATTGTCTGAAGAAAAGGGACTCGCCTTTGTGCATCCCTTTGATGACCCGGACGTAATCGCTGGCCAGGGCACCATCGGCATGGAAATTCTGCGTCAGCATCCCCAGCCCATCCACGCGATTTTTGTGGCCATTGGCGGCGGCGGGCTGATTTCCGGCATTGCCGCCTACGTCAAACGGCTGCGACCGGAAATCAAAATCATCGGCGTAGAACCCATCGAGGCCGACGCCATGGATCAATCCCTAAAAGCCGGGGAACGGGTGCGGCTGAGCCAGGTGGGGCTGTTTGCCGATGGGGTTGCCGTGCGCCAAGTGGGCGAAGAAACCTTCCGCCTCTGCCAGCAGTATGTGGACGACATCATCCTGGTCAGCACCGACGACACCTGTGCGGCGATTAAGGACGTGTTTGAGGACACCCGCTCGATTTTGGAACCTGCCGGAGCCCTGGCCATCGCTGGAGCCAAAGCCTACGTGGCACGGGAGGGCATCACCGACCAGACCCTAATCGCCGTGGCCTGTGGGGCCAATATGAACTTCGACCGTCTGCGATTTGTGGCGGAACGGGCGGAAATTGGCGAACAGCGGGAGGCCATCTTTGCCGTCACCATCCCCGAAACACCGGGCAGCCTAAAGGCCTTTTGCGAATGCCTGGGCACCCGCAACCTCACAGAATTTAACTACCGCATCGCCGACAACCACGAAGCCCATATTTTTGTGGGCCTAGAAGTGCAGGGCCGCGCCGATGCGGAAAAGATGATCCAGGTGTTTGAATCTAAGGGCTTAAAAACCCTCGATCTCACCGATGATGAACTGACTAAAATGCACCTGCGCCACATGGTCGGCGGCAAATCTCCCCTCGCCCATAACGAATTGATCTACCGTTTTGAATTCCCAGAACGACCCGGTGCCCTAATGAAATTCGTCAGTTCCATGAGCCCCGATTGGAACATCAGCCTCTTTCACTACCGCAATAATGGGTCAGACTATGGCCGCATCGTCACCGGAATTCAGGTACCCCCAGACGAAATGAAACAGTGGCAAGAATTTCTCGATCATCTCGGCTATCAATACTGGGACGAAAACCAAAACCCTGCCTACAAGCTATTTTTGGGATAATACCGAGCCAGCCTAGCAAAAACAGGATTGGCAAAAAGCGTTTGCAGATACTGTCGTAGATATATAGCGGTTTGCACTCGAATGAAGTACACCGCTAAGATCCCCCCAGCCCCCCTTATTAAGGGG
>JBBAWV010000089.1:0-19908 GCA_040396995.1 Nodosilinea sp.
AAATGTTGCGCAGCAGGTAGATATCGTTTACGGCAACCACAGGCGCTAAACCCTTTGATTCAAACAGCACTCCCTAATCTAGCAGAGGACATTTCTCTCCGGCCTCAGCCCTGGGTTCTAACCATAGGTAGTCCAACTGTAAATTCATCGTCTCTAGAGATTTTTACCAATTTTGGCCCGCTTGCACCGGATCCCAATGGGGCACCTCGGTCGCTTAACCCAGGGCCGCACGGGCCTGGAGGGCAAGTTGGAGTAAATCCAGGTTGGGGGGGAGGTGGGCTGGGCTAGAGGACGGCGGGGCAGCGGGTATCTCTGGTTGGCGTGGCGATTCGGTTGAGGCGATAGATTCTGCGGTGGAATTGGCGGGCTGGTCGAGCCACAGTAGGTATTCGATGTTGCCCGCTGGCCCTACTAAGGGCGACCAAGTTGCGCCCCGATACTGCCAGCCTAGGGTGAGGGCGCAATCCAGCACGGTGGCCAGGGCGGCAGCGTGATCCTTGGGGTCGCGGACTACGCCTTTTTTGCCAATGCGATCACGCCCCACCTCAAACTGGGGTTTCACCAGCAGCACCACCTCACGGGGGGGCACCAGCAAGGCCCAAAAGGCAGGTAATACCTTGGTCAAGGAAATAAACGACACGTCCATTACCCCTAGGTCGGGTCGGGGATCGTCCTGATGATAGAGATCGTCGGGGCTGAGGTGACGCAGGTTGGTGCGTTCTTTGAGGATCACCCGCTCATCCTGGCGTAGTTCCCAGGCCACTTGGCCATAGCCCACGTCGATGCCGTAGACCCGACGGGCCCCCGCCTGCAACAGACAGTCCGTAAAGCCCCCGGTGGAAATGCCGCCATCCAGCGCCACCCGCTCCGCCACGGCAATGGGGAACTCCGCCAGCGCCTTGGCCAGCTTTTCGCCCCCCCGCGACACGTAGGGGGATTTTTCCTTCACCTGAATCTCTGCATCCTCGGCTACGGGGGTACCTGGTTTATCCACCACCGCATGGTTCACCTGCACCTCTCCGGCCTGGATCAACCGCTGGGCCTGCTGCCGGGAGGGACACAGCCCCCGCTCCACCAAAAGCACATCGAGCCGCTGCTTAGCCACGGGCGTTTCCTAGGTGATCCGGTTTGGCCTGATTCTGTTTGGCCCGTCGGTGGTTCTGCCGTGCCGCCACCTGCTCTAGGGCGTACTTCACCCGGTCTAAGCCCGCCTTGCTGCCCTGCTGGGTGTAGTAATCACTGGCCTGCACCAGGGCCGACACCGCCAGGTTATCGTTGCCCAGGTTGGCGTAGGCAAGGCCACCATTGTGAAGGGCTTCGGCACAGGTGGGTTCTAGCGCCACTACCTGGCTAAACTGGCCAATGGCTTGGGCATAGCGACCCCGTTCAAAAGCATCTATCCCTGCCTGAAACATCGTTCTGGCCTGTTCTGTCACGGGAATGGATAACTCGGTGACTGGGGCCGGAAACAGCACCGTTGCCCCCGCTGGCCGACGATAGGCCACCAGCATTGACCCCATGCCAAAGCCCAAAATGCCCAGCACCACAACCAGCCAGGTAAGCAATTCCGTTGACATGGGGGTGAAGTCCTAAATAACGCCTAGGCCGACCGCCAGATGGCATCGGCGACCCGACACACATCATACATTTCCGCCCCGTCGTGGACTCGGAGAATATCGGCCCCGCCCGCAATGGCCGAACAACAGGCCGCCGCCGTTCCCCATACCCGCTTTTGAGTATCGGGCTGGTCGAGAATTCCGCCGATGAAGCTTTTGCGGGATGGCCCCACCAGCAGGGGACAATCTAGCTCACGGAATTTGCCCAGGTTGCGCAGAATCTCGATGTTTTGGGGATGGGTTTTGGCAAAGCCGAGCCCTGGATCGATGGCAATGCGGCTGGGCTTTACCCCCACGGCAATGGCATCTTCGATGCGGCGTTCTAGAAATTCGTAAATATCGCCGATTAAATCCTGGTAATCCGTATGCTGTTGCATGGTAGCGGGGGTACCGCGCAGGTGCATGAGAATAACCGGGACGCCCAAATCGGCCACGGTGGAGAGCATGGCGCGGTCGTAGGTGCCGCCGGAAATATCGTTGACCACATCGGCCCCGGCCTTCACCGCTGCCCTGGCCACGGCGGAACGGGTGGTATCGACGGAGATCACCGCTTGGCGTAGGATGTCATCCCCATCGGCCCGGACGGCTTCGATCACCGGGATCACCCGCTTCAGTTCCTCTTCCCGCGAAATCGACTCTGAGCCCGGACGGGTGGACTGGCCACCAATATCGACGATATCGGTGCCGTTGTGGACGAGGTGCCGCGCCTGTTCCACGGCCCGATCCACCGTATCAAACTGGCCCCCATCACTAAAACTGTCGGGGGTGACGTTGAGGATGCCCATGATGTAAGTGCGGCTCCCCCAGGCAAAGGTGCGATCCCGGAGGTGCCAGGGCGTGGGCGTGGTAGTAACTGACATGGGGCAATGTCCTGGGTGAGGGCTGGGATAATCAGGAAAGCTAAGACGACGCTCAGAACGTGGGGCGTGGCTACCTGGGGGCACAGAGCAACGAAACCCTACTAGCAGAGGGGATTTTAGCACGTCCTTAGCAACCAACGGGGACACCGATGCCAGAGTCACGCCGCCCCAGCTAAGGCGGTGGAGCCGCTGCGGACACCCTTCGACGCTGGAGGATCCGCCTTGATCGGCGATGCTAGTTTACGAATCGGCTTCCGCTCCGTAAAGTAGACATCGAAGGAGTGTCAGGGGGCGGTTTAGCCAAGTCTTGCCTATACTCTGATCGTAGCTCACATCCGTGAGAACCCCGATCAAACCAGCCTTAATCAAGCGAGTTTAGTGATGGATGTAATTGACCTACAATCGGTGACGGCGAGGGCCGGGGATGATGGCCCACTGGAACGGCCTAAGGCCAAGGCGCTGCGACAGTTGGGGGTGAACCTCAACCACTGGTATGTGGTGGCCCAGAGCGGGGAACTGACGGACAAGCCCCTCGCCCGCACCCTATGGCATCAGCCCATTGTGCTGTACCGCGACAGCCAGGGTCGGGCGGTGGCGGTGGAGGATCGCTGTCCCCATCGCCAGGTCAAGCTCAGTGAAGGCACCATCAAGGGCGACCACATCACCTGTGCCTACCACGGCTGGCAGTTTGCCCCCAACGGCACCTGCGCCCACATTCCCTACCTAGAACCCCAGCAAAAGCTGCCCACCTGCACCCTGCGCACCTATCCCGTACAGGAAAGGGACGGCTTTATCTGGCTATTTCCGGGGGAAGCCGTCCTGGCCGATCAGGTCAAACCCATGGGGGTGCCAGAGTTTGACCACCTGAACTTCATAGGCTCGGTGGCGATCATCGATGTGCAGTGCCACTACTCGTTTTTGATCGAGAACTTGATGGATATGTACCACGGTCACCTGCATGGGGGGGCGCAGGTGTGGGCCAATCCCGTCTTGGCTGGCCTAGAGGCCGATGATCGCCATGTCCACGCCCACTACGACGCCGAAAGTTACTACCGCATCGACAAAATTTGGTCGGCCTCCCAACTGGTGTTTCCTTCGCTGCGGAAGCTGCACCCCGAACCCCTCGATGTGCATTACTACTATCCCCACTGGATGTCTACCCTCGGGGAAGACTTCAAAATCTACTGCCTCTTCTGCCCCATCAGCGAAACCCACACCCGCGCCTATCTGCTGCACTTCACCTCCCTGGGGCGCTTCCCCAAGCTGCATAAGACCCCAATTCCGGTGCGACGGTTCTTCAAAAATGCCTTCACCAACTCCGCCAGCTTTGTGCTACGGCGGCTAGTGCGCGAAGACGTACTGATGCTAGAGCAAGAACAACGCGCCTTTGAGGCCAACCCCACCTACAAAGGTCCGGAACTCAACCGCACCCTCACCGCCGTCCAACGCCTGATTCGCCAGCAGGCCACAGGGGCATCCTCGTAATCCGGATTGTTTATCCCCGGTATCAGCGGGCGAGGTTTCCTCGCTCCTAGTTTTTTTCGATCTAGGAATTGGGGTTTTCCAGTCGCCTAGGTCGCCACCCAGAACTAGGGGGGTGGCGACCTAGGCCAGCGCAGGCGGGATGAGGGATAACGGAATGAGTGTTAACTTAAGTAACGTATTCTCATTGATTCTGCCGTTCTACCGCTAAAGCATTATGGGTCGTCGTTTTCTGCACCTTTTCTTAGGCCTTTGCCTCGTTGGGCTGACCTGGCTATCGGCCCCCAACCCCGCCCTAGCGATGGGTGGCCCCCAACCCCCCATCGGCAGTCCTGCCCCCGTCTTCACCTTGCCCACCAACAGCGGCGATGGCGAGGTGTCTCTGGCAGACTTTCGCAACCAGTGGGTCGTGCTGTATTTCTACCCCCGTGATTTCACCTCCGGCTGCACCATCGAGGCTCAACGATTTCAGCGGGACATTGCCGCCTACCGAGCTAGAAATGCCCAGATTCTGGGGGTCAGTGCCGATAGCGTCGATTCCCATGCCGAATTTTGCGACGCCGAGGGCATTGAGTTTCCCCTGCTGTCCGATCCCGATGGTCAGGTCAGCAAAGCCTACGGATCTTGGCTAGGGGCGGCCTCCCTACGCCACACCTACCTCATCGATCCCGATGGCTTTCTGCGGGCTCAGTTCCTAGGGGTTCGCCCGGTGATCCATAGCCAAGAAGTCTTGGCCACCCTCGACGATCTCCAAGCCCCCGCCTAGGAATTCGCCCTTCGATGTCCATGCAACATGGAGCCTCCTCTGATCGGGTTGCACACCCAAAGCCCATTCCTTAAATCCCTATCTATAAGGTCAAGGATTTAGGGGAATTCATGGCAGTATCCAGGATGGTTAGGGCCCGTAGGTAGGAGGGCTAGGGCTTGTAGACGTGGGGAGGGGCAGGGAGGGGGCCAAGGTTGCCTATAATCAAGGTTTGTGAATTCTGCCATCCTGTTAACCCCTACCCTTGCCACTGCCAACCATGTCCTCCGACGCCAACCGTTCTGGCCAAAGCGCCTCCAGCCTTGAAGAAATCCGCGCCGCCCGTCTGCAAAAGGTAGAAGACCTGAAGCAGGTAGGCCAAAACCCCTTTGCCTACCGTTGGGATGTCACCCATCAGACCGCCCAGCTCCAGGACAAATACGCCGATCTGGCCGCTGGGGAAGAGGTAGAGGAGACCGTCTCCATTGCCGGACGGATTTTGGCGCGGCGGGTGTTTGGCAAACTGGCCTTCTTTGGCTTGCAGGACGAGTCGGGCACCATCCAGCTTTACCTAGAGAAGGCCACCATTCAGGAGCAGATGGGATCTGAGGACGAAAACGCCTTCGACCACCTGAAGCATCTCACCGATGTGGGCGACATCATCGGCGTGGTGGGCACCATCAAGCGCACGGACAAGGGCGAGCTTTCCATTAAGGTGCAGCGCTACGCCATGCTCACCAAGGCGCTGTTGCCCCTGCCCGACAAGTGGCACGGCCTCACCGACGTGGCCAAGCGTTATCGTCAGCGCTATGTGGATTTGATTGTGAACCCCACGGTACGCGACACCTTCCGCAAGCGGGCACTGATCACGACCGGGATTCGCCGCTATTTAGAAGATCGGGGCTTTTTGGAAATTGAAACCCCGGTGCTGCAAAGCGAGGCGGGTGGGGCAGAGGCGCGGCCCTTCGTCACCTACCACAACACCCTGGAGATGGATCTGTACCTGCGCATCGCCACGGAGCTACACCTGAAGCGGTTGGTGGTGGGCGGCTTTGAAAAGGTGTTTGAAATTGGCCGCATCTTCCGCAACGAGGGCGTTTCCACCCGCCACAATCCCGAATTTACCAGCGTGGAGTTCTACCAAGCCTACGCCGACTACCACGACTTTATGGATCTCACCGAAGACCTGGTCGCCACCCTGGCCAAGGACATCCTCGGCACCACGCAGATCACCTACCAAGGCGTAGACATTGACCTGACGCCGCCCTGGAAGCGGATTTCCATGCACGATCTCGTCAAAGAACACACGGGTCTGGATTTCCATGACTTTACGACCCTGGAGGAAGCCATGGTCGCCGTCAAATCCCTCAACCTGCACGGGGTCGAGGACTGCGACTCCATCGGCAAGCTGCTGAACGAGGTGTTTGAGCAAAAAATCGAAGAAACCCTGATTCAGCCCACGTTTTTGATTGATCATCCCGTGGAAATCTCGCCGCTTTCTAAGCCCCACCGCAGTAAACCCGGTGTGGTGGAACGGTTCGAGCTATTTGTGGCCGGACGGGAAACCGCCAACGGCTTCTCGGAGTTGACCGACCCCATCGACCAGCGCCACCGTTTTGAGCTGCAAGCGGCCCGCAAAGCCGCCGGGGATGTGGAGGCCACCGGGGTAGACGAGGACTTCCTCACGGCCCTAGAACACGGCATGCCCCCCACCTGCGGCGAAGGGATTGGCATTGACCGTCTGGTGATGCTGCTCACCGACAGCGCCAGCATCCGCGACGTGATTGCCTTCCCGCTGCTGAGGCCGGAGAAGGGCGAAGAAGCCGTGGCGGAGTAGGCGTTGTAGATTGTCGGTTGATCACCCAGCCCCCGCCACCCTCTCCCTCAATCCCTCTCCCAACATGGGAGAGAGACTTTGAAGAGTTTCCGACTCCCCTCTCCTCCCTGGGAGAGGGGCTGGGGGTGAGGGTGGATCGCCGTCAGAGAGAGAGTTTTGAACCGATTGATTTTGTGTCATTGACCACCCCTTTGAGGACCGAAAACCGATGGGAATTCCTCTCGTACAAGTGGATGCCTTTACGGATAAGCCCTACGGCGGCAATCCGGCGGCGGTGTGTGTGCTCTCTGAGGCCCATCCGGACGACTGGATGCAGCGGGTGGCCCAGGAAATGAACCTCTCGGAAACGGCCTTTCTGCTGCCGGAGGGAGATGGCTATCGTCTGCGCTGGTTTACGCCTACGGTGGAGGTGGATTTGTGCGGCCACGCCACCCTGGCCAGTGCCCATGCCCTGTGGAGTGAGGGGCATCTTGCGCCGGATCAAGAAGCCCGGTTCTACACCCGCAGCGACCTACTCACTGCCCAGCGGCAAGGCGACTGGATTGAACTGAATTTTCCGAGCGATCCGTCCCAGCCGCTGACGACGCCCGAAGGCTTGGCCGATGCCCTGGGCGCAACTCCAGTGGCGGTGCTCGAAAATGCCCTGGGCTACCTGGTGGAACTCGACCAAGCCGCGACGGTACGGGATTTACAGCCAGACTTTGCGGCCCTAGGGAAACTCCCGGTGCATGGGGTGATCGTCACCAGTCGGGGCGAGGCTCCCTACGATTTTGTCTCCCGCTTTTTTGCGCCCGCCTTGGGCATTAACGAAGACCCCGTCACTGGGTCGGCCCACTGTGGCCTTAGCCCCTACTGGCGGGATCGCCTCGGCAAAACTAGCTTCCTGGCCTACCAAGCCTCGGCCCGTGGCGGCGTGTTGCAGGTAGAAGATCGCGGGGAGCGAGTGGTGTTGCGAGGGCAAGCCGTTACCGTACTGCGGGGCGAATTGCTGTACTAAGGGATTGTCATGACCAAACGATCTGCCTCCGTCGCTACTTCGGTGACCACCTGGTATTTTGAAATGCTCAGCCCGGATGCCCTCCGGCCCAAGCGTTTCGAGCCCTATGATCTATCCATTCAGCGGATGGAAGTTCCCTGCCCTGAGTTTGGGCGGTTTCTCTATACCGCCGTGGGTGGGTCGTGGTACTGGTGTGATCGCCTGTCCTGGAGCTACACCGACTGGCAGCGCCATTTAGAGCGGCCTGAGGTGGAAATCTGGACGGCCTGGAGCGAGGGCACCCCAGCGGGCTATGTGGAGTTGGAAAGTCAGGCCAAGGGAAATGTCGAAATCACCTACTTTGGCCTGCTGCCGCAGTTTATCGGGCAAGGGCTGGGCGGCCATTTGCTAACGGTGGGGGTACAGGAGGCTTGGGGGCTGGGCGCGACTCAACGGGTGTGGGTGCATACCTGTAGTTTGGATGGCCCCGCCGCCTACCGTAACTACGAAGCGCGAGGGTTTTCGCTGTACCACACGGAAATTACGGTGAAACCTCTGCCGCCCCAGCCCCCCGGCCCCTGGCCTAACAGCGGTGCGCCCCTGGGGAATCGGCAAAATACGTAGTCAACACCGGGAAAAACCGCCAAAACCCTACAAAAATTAACCCTTTAGGCGGTACAACCCCTAGGAAAACAGGGCACTCTTTTAGTAGAACACTATATTACGACCCAGCGTTCGAGGCCGATTGGGTGCTTTGCCGCTGGGCAAGGAGAATCCCTATGACTACTACCGTCAGGCCCGTGCCCCGTTCTGACCCCACGACTAGCCCGATGATTGACATGGGGTTTACGGCGGAGCCCTTTCCGGCCAATACCCACATGTGTTACATCTTCAACGACGAGGATGAGCGGCGCGAGGTGGTGGCCCGCTATACCAACAGTGGCATCACCGATGAGGAATTGGTGGGCTATTTTGCCGACCTAGACAATGCTGATTTGGTGGAAGCGTATCTCGCCTCCATGGGCATTCACCCCCCCGATCCGAGCCATCGCGACCATATTATGTTCTGCCCCGCCCATGAGGTGTATTGCCCCGATGGCTACTTTACGGCCAAGGACATGATTAATCGCCTCAAAGATCTTCATCACACCTGCCAAGAAAAGCATTGGTCTAACGTGCGGGTCACAGGCGAAATGTCCTGGGTGCTGTCTCCCCACATCACCGGGGCCGAGCAGTTGGTAGAGTATGAGTCGCGCCTCAACCTGCTGATGGAAACCCATCCCCTTACGGCGATTTGTCAGTACGATGCCAATCGGTTTGATGGGGCCACCCTGTTTGAAATTCTTCAGGTGCATCCGATGATGGTGGTGCGTGGGCAGATCGTCCACAACCCCTACTACATTCCTCCTTCAGAGTTCCTTGCCCGTCACGGATTGCCCCTCGATGGCTAACCCTGTCTCTGCCCCTGTTTCGGCCCGGCCCGATGTGTTGGGTCGCCTGTTGGTGATTCCCAGCATGTTGGAGGTGCTGCCTGATCCAGGGGCGATGGCAGTCTTTTTGGGGGCAGCCCTACAGGGAATACCGGGGGTGGCCCAGGCCAGCCTATGCGTGGATGGGATCACCTATCCCAACCTCGGCCCAGAGGTTCCCAAGCCCTGTGGCGGCTCCCCCATCGTTTTTTCCCAACAGACCTTTCCCCTCAGCAGCCCTCGCCATCGGTATGGCGATCTGCGTTTAGATCTGGAGGATGAAAGCGCCTTTCAGGTCTACCAGCCCTATGTCAGTAATATTGCCAATATTGTGGCTACGGTGCTGGAAAATCGAGCTTTTTTTCGGGACATCTCTGAGAAAAACCGCTGTCTTCAGGATTTGCTCACCCACCTAGAGGAACGGGTGGAGGAACGCACCCAGGAATTAACTGCTGAGGTGGCCCGACGCCAACAGTTGGAGCAGGAACTCCGGGCCAGCAACGAAGAACTAGAACTGGCCGCCAGCGTTTTTACCCACGCCCGCGAAGGCATTTTGATTACCGATGCCCAGGGCACCATCCTAGAGGTGAACACCGCCTTCACCCACATCACCGGATATTCCCGTGAGGAGGTACTGGGTCAGAACCCACGTCTGCTCAAATCGGGTCTCCAAGATGCCACCTTTTATCGGGCCATGTGGCGTAGCCTCATCGATCAGGGCCACTGGTGCGGTGAAATTTGGAACCGCCGCCGGGATGGCGAGATCTATGCCGAAATGCTGACCATTAGCGCCGTGCGCAATGCCAAGGGCCAAACCCAGCGCTATGTGGCCCTGTTTTCCAACATTACCCTGCAAAAAATTCATCAGCAGGAACTCGAACATATCGCCCACTACGACGCCCTCACGAACCTCCCAAATCGCACCCTGCTGGCCGACCGAATGCACCAAGCCATGGCCCAATCTATGCGCCAACATCAGCCGCTCACGGTGGCCTACATTGACCTCGATGGCTTTAAAGCGATCAACGATTCCCACGGCCACGAAGCTGGGGATTATCTATTGATTACGGTGGCCAATCGCATGGCCGAGGTGTTGCGAGAGGAGGACACCCTGTCTCGGTTGGGGGGGGATGAATTTGTGGCGGTATTGATCAACACGGGCACCCTAGCAACCAGCCAGCCCATCTTCCATCGCCTGTTGGCGGCGGCGGCCCAGCCCGTGCGGTGGGGTTCCGAAACCCTAGAAGTCTCGGCCAGTTTGGGAGCTACCTTCTATCCCCAATCCGAAGCCATTGACGCCGATCAACTCCTGCGGCAGGCCGACCAAGCCATGTACCAGGCCAAGCTGTCTGGCAAAAACCGCTACCACCTATTCGACACCGCCGCCGCTCGCAGCGACCGCCATCGCCACGCCAGCCTTGATCAGCTACGGCAGGCTCTCGCTCAGGATCAGTTCGTGCTCTACTACCAACCCAAGGTCAACATGGGCACGGGCGAGGTTTTGGGGGTCGAAGCGCTCATTCGTTGGCAGCACCCCGACCAAGGACTGTTACTGCCGAGACAGTTTCTCCCTGACCTGGCCGAACATCCCCTCGCCACCGATGTCGGGGAATGGGTATTGGAAACGGCCTTGACCCAGTTGGCCCAGTGGCACGGGGCGGGTCTGCCCCTCACGGTGAGTGTGAACCTGGGAGCCCAACACCTACAAGAACCCGACTTCATGGCCCGCCTGAACCGTTGCTTGGCCAACTACCCGGCCCCCCTGGCCCACCATTTAGAACTTGAGGTACTAGAAACCAGTGCCCTGAAAGATCTCGACCACATCGCCGAGGTGATGGAAGCTTGTCAGGCAATGGGGGTGCAGTTTGCCCTGGATGACTTCGGCACGGGGCCGTCCTCTCTCGCTCATCTGAAGCATTTGCCCGCTGCCCAAGTCAAAATCGATCAGAGTTTCGTCGGCAATATGCTGGTGAACCCCCAAGACCTGGCCATCATCGAAGGTGTGATTGACCTAGCTCAGGTTTTTCAGCGGCAAGTGGTGGCCGAAGGGGTGGAGACCCTGGCCCACGGCAACTTGCTCCTGCAACTCGGCTGCGAACTAGCCCAGGGCTACAGTATTGCCCGCCCCATGCCCGCTGTGGATCTGATGGCTTGGCTGGAGGACTGGCATGCCGCCCCCACTTGGCAACGGCAGCATCCCCTCAACCACGATGATTGGCCCCTGCTCTTTGCCCATCTCGAAATTTCCGCCTGGATCAAAGCCCTCACCGCCCTGCGCCAGGAAACGGTTCCGCGTCGCCGTCCTCCCCTCCCCGCCCGCCCCTCCCTGCGCCTAGAACGTTGGTTTCACGGCCCCGGCAAACAACGCTATGGCCACCATCCCCATTTTCAAAAGGCCCAACAGCTCTATCAAACCCTCGCCCAGTTGGGTCAGCGCCGCCCCGGCCAGCCCCTCAACGAATCCCTCACCAAGGCCGACATTCAACAGGTTCACCAGATTCAGCGGGAACTCCTGGGCTACCTCAAAGCCCTAGGACACCTCAGTCACCGCTTCTAGCCTCGCTCCTCTAACCGTAGGGGCGAGAGGTCTCCTTGCCCAGAAGCTTCCTTCCCCGATGGATGAATTGGCCATAAAGAAAGGCCCGCCTGGTTAGACGAGCCTTTCTGCACTATGGCGTTAACCGAACTCAGTCAGCCTAGACACCCTACAGTTGGGGCACAAACTGCTGCTTATCAGGAACAACGGTGTATTCCGAGACGATTTGACGGAGTTCGTCACCGTCGATGGTTTCCCGCTCCACCAGCAGATCCACTAGGCGGTCGATCAGCGCCCGGTTGTCGCGCATGATGCGCTTGGCCTCTTCGTAGCACTGGTCTACGATGACGCGCACCTGGGCATCGATGCGGGAGGAGACTTCCTCGGAATATTCCGAACGGGAGAGCCAGTCGCGACCGAGGAACACCTCACCCTGGGAGCTTTCTAGGGACAGCGGCCCCAGGTCGGACATGCCGAAACGGGTCACCATTTGGCGGGCCATGTTAGACACCTGCTGGAGGTCGTTTCCGGCCCCGGTGGTGACTTCGGCATCCCCAAAGATCACGTCCTCAGCGGCACGACCGCCGAGGGCTCCGGTGATGCGGGCCAGGATTTGGGCGCGGGAGATCAGCATCTGCTCTTCGCTGGGGGTGAACCAGGTGAGACCTTGGGCCTGTCCGCGAGGAATCAGGGTGACCTTCTGCACGGGGTCATGGTCTTTGACCAGGGTGCCCACGATGGCGTGGCCGATTTCGTGGTAGGCAATCAGGCGCTTGCTCTTGCTGTCTACCAGGGGCGTGCCCTCCATCCCGGCGATGACACGATCCACGGCGTCGTCAATTTCGGCCATGGTGATGGCATCTTTACGGCGACGGGCGGTGAGGATGGCGGCTTCGTTCAGCAGGTTGGCCAGATCGGCCCCCGTGAAGCCAGGGGTGCGGCGGGCGATGGCTTCTAGGGAAATGTCCTCGGCCAGCTTTTTGTTGCGGGCGTGGACTTCCAACACTTCTACCCGACCCTTGATATCGGGGGGATCCACCGTCACCTGACGGTCGAAGCGACCGGGACGCAGCAGGGCGGAATCCAGCACATCCACGCGGTTAGTGGCGGCGATGATGATGATCCCGGTGTTGCCCTCAAAGCCGTCCATTTCGGTCAGCAGTTGGTTGAGGGTTTGTTCCCGCTCGTCGTTGCCGCCGCCAATGCCTGCGCCCCGCTGGCGACCCACGGCGTCAATTTCATCGATAAAGATGATGCAGGGGGCGTTGTCTTTAGCTTTTTTGAACAGGTCGCGGACGCGGGAGGCACCGACCCCCACAAACATCTCCACAAACTCAGAGCCAGAGATGGAGAAGAAAGGCACCCCGGCTTCCCCAGCAATGGCCTTGGCCAGCAGGGTTTTCCCGGTTCCGGGAGGGCCAACCAGCAGCACCCCTTTGGGAATACGGGCACCGATGGCCGTGAAGCGTTCGGGCTTCTTCAGGAAGGTGACCACCTCTTGGAGTTCTTCCTTGGCTTCGTCAATCCCGGCCACATCGTCGAACATGACTCCGGTTTTGGCTTCCATCATGAAGCGGGCCTTGGACTTACCAAAATTCATGGCTTGGCCAGGGCCGCCTGCACCACCACCAGAGCGACGGAACAAAAAGAACAATCCACCAATCAACAGCAGGGGGAACAGCAGGTTACCTAGGGCACCCACCAAGGCCCCATCGTTGCGGGGGGGGTGAGAATCCAGGCTGATGTTAGACTCCCGCAGGCGACTGACTAGATCGGGGGAGTTGCCGGGGAGATCTACCCGCCAGCGCTGTACCCGGTTGTCTAGCTCAGGATCCACCGCTTCGACAATGGCGGTGCGGCCCCCATCGTAGAGATCCACCGCCGTTACCCGTCCGGCATCCAGATAGTCTAGAAAGCGGCCATAGGTCATGCGGGTGCTGGCCGCGTTGCGACCCATATCGGCGGGAGCGCCGGAAAAAGCCCCCTGCCACAGGAAGAACCCTACAACCAACAGCGGCAGGGTCCAGAGTAGGACGACTCGCCAAGAAAATTTCATAACCAATGGCCTCTATTCACGACTTGCAATGATTCGGCTTGTACAGATGTGACTTGCACAGATTTATCGGCGTTGACTAAATCAAAGTATGAGACGAAATCTTTACTTAATTTAACGTAACCTGCGGAACTGGGGCAAACGATGGCCTAGAGATTGGTCTGATTTTTGACCATTGGCACAGAAACCAGCCCCAGACCCACCACAGCCCACGGCTTATACCTATTTTGTCTGCACGCCCTTGGGTTGGGGCTGCTCCTGGGGAGTCAGGGGTCTGGCTTGGGGAGTTGGTTGAGGTAGGTCTCAATCTGGGCAGCGCAGGTGGCACTGTGCCGCTGATCGGTCTTATGGAGGCTCAACTCCTGGCTCAGGACAAAAATGACTATAACTATCGTTGCATCCCCCTAACTGACCTATCCACCCATAAACCAAAGCCCCCTAGGATCGTGAGCGCATCCTAGGGGGGCTTTTAGCAGACGGCATCAACGTGGTCTAGAACGAGCCAATTAACCGCCGCACGGCCCCACCCACGGCTCGGCGCATCTGCTGTTTCCGTCGCCAGCGCTGAAATTCCTTGGTGTAGCTGTACTCATTGGGGCGATAGATCCGCCACGCATCCCAGGCTAGTTTTAGCCCCCAGGGAGCGGATAGAAGATATAAAAAGAGGTTGGCGATGAACGCCCAGAATCCATTCCCCCCAGTAACAATCAGGATGACTAGCCAAAATCCGGCTAGAAAACAGAATCGGGACAAACTGTGCTGGAAGCGTTGCTTGCGTTCTCGATCAAACTGGCGTTGATCGGCAATTTCGTATTTTTTGATGTCCCATTCCCGCTCGGCTTCGGCCAGGGTCTCGGCGGAAATGCCCAGTTCTTCCGCAATTTCTACAAGCTGGGCGCGGGACAGTTCGCCGGATTCTGTCTGTCGAGCGATGGCGATACTCAGGATTTGCTGGGCATCCTCCGCCGGATAGAGAAATGCACTGTCTTGATTGCTCGGATGTGTCATACCATTACCCCAGAACGGCCTCATTGCCACAACAACGCCTATCCCCTTATAGACAAAATTTTGCCGATTGGGGGTAGGGCCAAGGTACGGAAAACAGCGTACGGTAAGAGCCATGCCTAATGGGGTGGGCCTTTGGCGGGTTGGGAACGGCAGCGCCGTAGGACAGGTATCTTAACCCTTGAAATCCTTGGAGTGTGCATCATGACCCAACTGGTACAAATTCGCCTCGATGACGGCACCGAAATCTATATGGAGGCCACCGAGGACGTGGTAGCTCCTGCAACAGACCATCATCCTGGCGAACTCTACGGCGAAACCAGCCGCACCTCCAAGGGGTTAGGCGGCATGACCAGCCAAGCCGCCCAGACCCACGCCGTGCAAAGCTTTAAAGCCATTGAAAGCACCATCCGCACCTACACCAACTACACCATGAACGCCTTTCAAAACATGGCCTGCGCCAATGTGGAAAAGGTGACCCTAGAATTTGGCCTAAAGGTCGGTGGCGAGGCCGGAGTTCCCTACGTCACCAAAGGCACCGCCGAAAGCAATCTCAAAATTACCGTGGAATGCACCTTTGAACGTCCCAAGGACTAGGACTTAGACGATAGATGGGCCAGGTGATGAGGTGCTGCACAACGTCCGCAAAGAGCCGTTGTAGATGCTGTGGTGGATGAAAAACCACTATCGGAGGAGGGCTTTCGGGGATGTGGGGCGATTGTGGCTCGGTTGTGACAGGAGTGCGGTCTTAAGCTGCACTACAACGCATTTTCAGCCATTTCTCGACGATCTCTCCTACGCCCTTGGCAACACGGTGATGGTGCTACCGCTAGCCTTGGCCTCCTGCCCATCGAGCCCAGTCGATGCAATGGGCCAAAACCATCCTTCCCTCGTCCGACCGACCCATTATCCAGCACTCGACCCCATAGAGCACTTGTGGCAAGGTCTCAAAGCCGCATGGAAGGGTCAGTTCCCCTACAATGGCGGCTAGGAGCCTTGGGGATTGCCCGCTACCAGCGGCCCAGATGAGGAAAAACCGGCTATCCTAAAGCATCGTCGGATGTTCTCCAGCAGGGATGGGGTATGGAGTACTGGGAATTTCTACTGCAACAGGAGGGGGATAGCCATTGGTTGCCCCTGGATACGGCGCAGATGGAAATTTTGGAGGGCCGCTATCGCATCATGGCTCACACCAGCGCGGCTCATACTCCGGTGTGGGTGCAGGTGAGTCAGCGGTTGTTGGATCAAGACCCACCTAGACGACGCAGCTTTAAACGCCAGGGCCAAACCAATGCCGATGGCTTGATGGTGGTGATTCCCTTTACGCGGCTTCAGGCGGGTACTTGGGATATTCGCTGTTCCAGTGTGCCGACTGAGGTAGAGGCTTCAGAACAATCCTCCCCTGCCGACGCGGCTGTTTCTGCTCCTGAGTTGGCTTGGGCCTATAGTGTGCAGCTTCAGGTCTTACCACCAGGGGTGGGCGATGACGAGGTGTGGACCTTGCCCCCTGAAGACGAGGTTGCCACGGCGGCTACGGCGTCGAGCCCTCCCCGCGTCAACGTTCCTACAGGAGCGACGCCCCAGATTGCCCGTCCCCCGATTGACCTAGAGCGTATGGCCGCTGCCCTGGATGAGGCTCAGTCGGATCTGGCGACGGGGGATGCCCTGCAAGGGTGGTTGCACCGCCTTCACCTGACCCAAACGGCGCTGCTGGGCCAGGAGGGGGCCGAGGTTGACCTAACGGGCCACATCACGGGCACTCAGGCAGGGGAACCCTGTGCGGGCATGGCGCTGGTGGTGCGGTTGGTGGATCCTCAAACGGCAACGGCGGTGGCGCTGACTCCGTTTTCTGTGGGAGCGGCGACTTTGCCAGCGGATATACACCTAGCGCTGACAGTTCCTAACGGATTGCAGACGCGGCTGCTGCTGGGGGAATTAGCCCTAGTGCAGGCGACGGCCACGACGGTGGCGGTGCTGGCCCTGCAACGGTTTACCCTCACCGTTGATCTCGCGGCCCTGTTTGATACGATTGCCAACCAGGCCGAGGCCGAAACCGATTACATTCTCGATTTTGCCGGAGGGAGTGGGGCAGGGCAGACCGTTTCCGGCCAGCCCAGGGAAGCGACCATCCCCAACCGTCCGTTGGATTTACCCCAGGGGCCACCCCGGTCGATGCCTGGGTTTACCCTGCCCCGAGCGGGATTTAGGCTACCGCCCAAACTTTACGAACCTTCCCCCCATGAGGCTAGTGCTAAACAGCCCACCCTGCCGCCCTTTGGGACGACCACCCGTCGTTTCCAGTCCAGTGCTTCGCCCGGTTTAAGCGCAGACTCAAGCTTGTCATCGGAATCGGCCCCATCGCCAAGGCCGACCGATCCGGCGGGTGAAGAGGTTCATAGCGCTGAGGATCTGCCCCAGACGGTGCCCCTTGATCCGCTGCCGGAGGACGTGCCACCGAGTTCATCCGCTGATTCCCCAGAATCGCCTCGCCCTGCCCTCCGTTTGCCGCCCCTGGCTTCCCCGCCTGCGGCGAACCCTGCCCCAAAAACCTCCCAGGGTCAATCGGCGGTGCCGTTGTTGCCCTCCCACGAGGCGGCTGGTTTTCGGGATCTGAAGCTGCAAGAGCGGTTTTGGTCACGCCTTAACGAAATGGCGGTATCAATTCAGCAGGAATCCATGCAGCGGCGCAAGACCCAGAACACCAATCCCCATTCTGCCGCTGCCCCTAGCACGACTGATGCCGCCCAGGTTGAGGATCTCGGCCCCTTTGCGGGGGAGGTGGTGATTTACGAAGACGAGGATGAAACCTTGCGGGGGCGGGTATCGCCTACGGCGGCGATGGATGGGGAGCAGGGATCGGAGGAGACGACGGCGGAACCGATTGTGCCGCCGATTCCGGACTTGGAGGTGCCCAGCGGCGATCTGACCGCTGGGGAGACGGTGCTGCTAACCCTGCGAGTACCCTTCCATCCCAATCGGCTATACCTGAAAGTCTGGATCACCGATCCCCAAACCCGCAGCCTGGTGGATGAGCCGCGCCAGGTGATGAACCTCCGCCCCAATGGCCACGGTCAACTGGAGGGATCGATACAGGTGACGGTGCCTCTGGGCTGTCTGGAGGCGGAGTTTGAGTCCATCGCGGTGGATCTGATCACTCAGCAGGAGAGCTATAAGGCCACCGTGCGTCGATCCATTGTGCCAGCGGGGCTCACCACACCGGAACCCGATGATCTAGATTTTTAGCGTACCGGGCCGAGGTAACGGCTGTGTAATGCAACAAATTCACCCTGCATTGCAACGAATCCTTAGAAAACCTTGCGATCTTGACGCCTAGTTGCAACGAAGACCCTACAATAATTTCGGCTTTCCGACCCTGCTCGCTACAACGCCCCCTTGGCTAAGGTCAATCTGTGGATTTGGCCAGCATTTTTTGCTCACCATAGCCCTTGAGTTGCAGCGTTAGGGAGTCTATGAGTCGTTCTGGTCTTTGGCTCAAAACGGCGACCGTTGCCGTCTAGGGATGCCAGGATGCCAAATTTAATGCCCTATTCAGGCGACAACTTTCACTACATCACAATTTATAGGACGGGTGACATGAACCGATTTACAAAACTTCGTGCCGCTGCCTTAACGGCGGCAACCTTAGGTATTTTGGGCAGCATGGGGCCAGGGATGGCGACCTCCCAGCCCGCCATGCAGCCGATGGGACAATCGATGGGGAACCTCCTGGCTCAGACCTTCGGCAATACTCCCATTAACGAGGCTAACTTTTTGGTGGTGGCGGCTCCGGGTAGTGTGTCCCAGCCCTACCGCTTGATCCTCGTCGAGCAAATCTCCAACAATCGGGCCTGCTGGAATATTCCCAACGCCAATGCACGGCCTACGGAAATTAACGACCTTTGGAACACCTTCGACTTTACGGGGGTGTGCCGCTTGCAGCGCGACAGCAACGGCTATGCGGTGCGGCTGGCGGGGCAGGATGTGGCCGGAGCCCGCTTTGAGGTCAACAACCGCAATGGGGATCTGCTGCTGCAATTTGCCCCTAGCACCATCGCCCGCGAACGCATCACCATTGGCCGCACGGGGGGCATTAGCTCTACTGGGTTTACCAAAATCCATCTGGATCCGGGTTGGTCGCTTACCAAGCGCACCTTTGAAGGCCAAATTGTCAGTTCTCACCTCGTCTATTTCACCAACGACCTCACCCTGGCCCAACTGATGGATGGCAGCGAGGTGGGTGGTGGCACCACAACTCCCCCCGTGACTCCGCCTGTGACCCTGCCCTTTACGGACATCCGGGGTAACCGCTATGCCAATGAAATTGTGCGGGCGTCGGAACTTGGCACCATGTCGGGCTTCCCCGATGGTCGCTTCCAGCCCACCAGCCCCCTCACCCGTGAGCAAGCGGTTTCGGTGATGATGGAAACGGCGGCCCGCATCTTGCCGACCAGCGTGATTGCTGAACTGCCCACCGCCGTCTTCGGTGCGCCCTTCCCAGATGTCGCGGCCAACCGCTGGAGTGCTGTGAAAATTCAGCAGGCTAAACAGTTGGGCATTGTGACCGGAGATGCCGGAACCGGACGCTTCCGCCCCACAGACAACGTATCACGGGCTGAGTTGATGGCTATGAGCCACAAACTCGCGCTGCTGCGGGTGGATGTCGGTGCGGCGGATCACACGGGCACCCCTGTCCCTGGGTCGGGCGAGGTGCAGCGCGGCATTGTGCAGAATGTTCCCAACCCGCCCGTATTCTCCGACATTAGCGGTCATTGGGCGGAGCGGGTGATTCGCGATATGGCCGGGTTCTGCGCCATTGCTACCCCTCTCAACGAAACGGGCACCACCTTTGCCCCCAACACCAACGCCCTGCGGGATTACACCGCTGCGGTGTCGGTGCGGGCCGTCGATTGTCCCGCTGGTCGTCCTCAGTAGGCCGCAACGCCCCTAGGGTAAATTGAAGGGATGTCAGAAGACCAGCCCCCCGGCTTCTCCAAGAAACCGGGGGGCTGGTTGATCAGGGCTACTGGTTTAGAGTACTCCATGAAAATAACCATCCCTTTGTAATCGCTTTCTACCCTTACCCCTGCCCCTCTCCCTGAGGGCTACTGCTTAGACATAATACCAAATCCGACTTGTTTGCCCCCGGTATCAGCGGGCGAGGAGACCTCGCCCCTACGGTTTGCTGGGCTGGGAATCGGGGTTATTCGATTAGGATTTGGTATAAGTCCCTATTCCGATTGAGCCGAGGGTTGATCCCCCCTAGCCCCCCTTAAAAAGGCAGGGTGGTTTCATACCAGCGTAGAAAAATGAGGATGGGTTGAGACCTCGT
>JBBAWV010000090.1:0-19808 GCA_040396995.1 Nodosilinea sp.
CCACAGGTTGGCGCTTTCGCGCCGCTGTAGAGTCGTCGTCATGATGTATTAGTCCTTGGTATTTATGGTTTCAAGGGTTATGCAGGCTCTTTTCATTGCGATTTGTAACCTGCATGGCTCTACATTAACGGAAAGATAGAGTTTTGTAAACAAAATTTTCTGTAAAGTTTAAGTGTTGATCCCAGAACTGGATTTGCAAACCCCAAAACGTTCTCAGGCGTGGGCTTTTGGCTGGGCGTGCCGCAGTCTACAGGGCGGACAACCGATCCCATCGCCTCTCATAAACCGGGCAAAAAAAGACGCCTGCCCTGCTGAACGGGGGATGATGGGTGTACAGGGCGAGGTGGGTGAAGGAGGGCATAAAGAGCTTGATGGTGGGCAATGCCACCCTGCCGCTTTGGACTACAGACTTTCGAGGTAGCCGAGCAGGTCAGCCATGGCCTGAGGATCGGGCTGAAATTGAGGCATGGGGGGCGTTTGGCCGCTTATGACCTGTTTGATTAGGCTGACCTTGGTGCGATGGTCAGACACGCGAACTAGGGTTGGCCCTACTTCTCCGGTGGCTTCAAGGCCGTGGCAAACGGCGCAGTTCATTTTGAAGATTGCTTCGCCTTGGCTGACGTTTCCATCTAGACCCAGGACTTCGTGGATATAAGGATCCGAGGCTTGCACATGGCGCACTAAGCCCCAACCGATGACAATAGCTATGATTAAGGCAACCAGCCCTAGTGCCGTCCTTCGTAGCAGCAAGCTAAGGTCTTCAGTGTTTTCGTTCAAGGTTTCGGGTGCCAAGGTCACGGGGGAGGATGTTGCGCCTACATACATATAATGTTACGCACTTTAATGAAAACTTCTGACAGTCCCCAGAGATTTTTAAGAATTCGAGGCGACTATTCTGACCCGTTACAATACTCCCAGCCTTGCAACGCGTAGGAGACGATGCAGCGATGCCCTCCCCCAATGACCAAACGCTGGCCCCTCCTGCCTCAAACTCTGGAGCGGATACCGCTGACTCAATCCAAGGGGAACCCGATCAGTCGCCTCTGACTCAGGGACAGGCCGAGGCCATTTTGGCCGATTTAAAGACGGTGAAACAGCGCTTGCTCTGGGTGTTAATCATCTTGGGCCTTTTTATCGCCCGCGCTATCTTTTTCCATTACTAATGTCTAAGTCTTCGGTCGCTCGTTTGCAGAGGCAGGACGCCCATGTATCGCCGCACCACAGGCACTTCTACACCAGTTCGGTGATGGAATACATTGTCCCTGAGGCTAGGGCGGTGGCATTTGAGGACTGGTATAAACGGTTGCGGCAGGCAGCCCAGTACTACAGTGGATTTCTGCGAGCGGATTTGTGTACGCCGCTAAACTGCGACGATGGTGTCATTAAGTACTACTCCATTATTCACTTTGCCAGCCCCGGCCAACTCGAGCTGTGGGTAACCTCTGAGGTGCGCCAGCAGTTGTTTAGAGAGGGCGAAGCCCTGTTCCTAGCCTACCGCTTCAAATCCTTTACTACGGGGCTGGAGGGCTGGTTTTCCCTGACTGGAGGTTCTAGTGGTAGCCTTGGCCCGCCCCGCTGGAAGCAAATTTTAGCGGTGGTATTGGGCCTATATCCCACGGTAATTGTGCAAGGCATGGTCTTTGCGGCGCTAGGCGTAATGCAGGGCTGGCCACTACCCACGGCGATGCTCATCAACAACCTGATCACATCCTCCCTGCTGACCTGGGTAGTGATGCCTCGGGTGTCCCGGCTGCTCAAATTTTGGCTACGGCCTGCCTACAGCCTGCCCTCTCGCCAGGTTGACTTAGTGGGGGCGATCATTGTGTTAAGTCTTTTAATCATCTGCGTTGTTTTGTTTAATTGGTTACAGAACCTCAACCTGTAGCGCGGGGCATACTGGCCTTTATCACTAAGAGAGATCTCCTAAGCTGTCTGGGTGCATAGCTCTGGGATCATCACACGGCAGATCAGGGGGGTAATTACGGCTACAGAGCCTTGATCCCAGAAGATGTATACAGAATACAATTCCATCAAGGGTCACTTTAGAGCCTAAGCCACCATGACTCTCAAAGGTTCCGCACTCAATTTCGTTGACGACTGGCGCAGCCGCCTAGGGACGCTGGAGATCCCATCCCTAGGGGCCGTGAACTCTCCAACCCTGGTGCAAGGGGTGAGGCAGCGCCTGCATCCGGTCTGGCAGGGGTCGCTGAATTTGCTGGCCAAGGCCGCAGAGCCGGAGCAGGTGCCCTACTCTAGCGTCGTGATTGAGTACACTGTGCCCCAGGAAAAAAGCTGGGCCTTTCGTAAGTGGCATCAAGGATTAGTCCATGCGGCTCACGAATTTCCGGGGTTTATCCGGGCTGATCGCCATCGGCCCCTGCCTTGCCAGGGTGGGGTGTTGAAGTGGTATTCCGTGGTGCATTTTGAGCAGCCGGAAGACCTGAACCGCTGGCTGCTGTCGCCCAAGCGGGAAGCCTTGCTGAAGCTAGGTCGAGATCTCTTTAGGTCCTACAAATTCAAATCCTTTGAAACCGGACTGGAGGGTTGGTTTTCTCACCACTCTGGTAACGAGCTAACGGGGCTTGGCCCCCCGGCCTGGAAGCAGATCATCTCGGTAGTGCTGGGGCTGTATCCAGTAATCATGATTCAGGATTGGGTGATTGATGCCCTAGATCTAATGAAAAACTGGGATCCGGCCAGTGCCATGTTGGTTAAAAATCTAGTCACCACCTGCATTCTCACCCTGGTGGTGATGCCGCTGATTCTGCGTACCCTAGATTTTTGGCTCCAGCCTGCTCACCGTCGGGCCTCCATGCGGATTGAAATCGCCGGGGCCACCTTTACCATTGCGGCCATGGTAGCGATGGTATTTGTGTTTAGCGAGATGCACTAGCTGGGCTGAGATCAGGCCCGTCGTAGCGTTGCGCCAGGGGTTTGTGTGGACGGCAGCTTTGCTTAGGTTGATCTGCAATCTGGGCCGTGGCTCCAACTAAACCGTTACCCCAGCTACCCAAGAGGTTGAGGGAAACGGGCTATGCTGAAAACATTCGCCAGCTCCCCATTTTGGGCCTGCCCCGTAGCGTTGATCGTGCCTGTTGGATCGCCCTATGAATTTATCCTCCACGTTACAGTTATCGAATCGGCAGGTTCAGGTTCAAGCCCTGGGGCGCTTTTTAATCCAGATCAGCTACGGTCTGCTGAGTTTTTACATCCCAATTTTATTTGTGAATCAGGTGGGGCTATCGGCCACCTCCGTCGGCTTTGCCATGAGTTTGTGTGCCATTACTGAGGTGGGCGGTCACTTTCTGGGGGCTTCCTTAGCAGATTCACCTTGGTTTGGCCGCAAGGTGGTGCTATCCTTAGCGGCGTCCAGTGGGGCGGCAGTGGCGCTGATATTGATGGTGGCCCAGTCCCTTTGGTTGCTGATTTTGGCCAGTATGGTGCTAGGCATTAGCCTCGGCTGCTATTGGACGGCCAGCGGGGCGGCGGTGATGGATGCCACTCGTTCCGAAGACCGTAGCCAAGCCTTTGCGGTGATGGGGGTGGCGGAATACATTGGCATTGGCCTGGGGGTGTTGGGAGGCAGCGCCCTGCTGGCCTGGGTGGATGGATCGCCCAGGCTATTGTTTGGGGGCTGTGGGGCCATGTTTGTCCTGTTTGGGCTGCTGATTCAAATGTTGATGACCAATAACTACCCCAGTCGGTCGCCCCAGGATCGATCTGGACAGGGCTGGATCCTGGCCCTGAAGGACAAAGCCCTAGTGGTGTTTATGCTGGCCAATGTGTTTTTCACCACCTACGTGGCCCTGGTAAGCAGCACCATTCCCCTGTATTTCACCAACTTTTTGGCCGGAAATGACCCGATTCCAGGAGTTTCTGTAGGCAGTACGGCAGGATTGTTTACCGGGTGCTACATCGGTGTGGGGGCGGTGCTGCAACTTCCCACCACCAGCATTCTGGCCTCCCTACGACGCATTTTGGTGCTGATGGGGGCGATGGTGCTGTGGGCCTTTGGCTTTGCTCTGCTGTGGGCGGCGGGCACCTTCTCCGAGGGGCAGTTTCTCTGGGCGATTGTGGCCCTATGTTTGCTGTCCCTGGCCTCCGTGGCCTACAAGCCTTTTTTTGTGGCCACCGTGTCCGACCTCGCACCGCCCCATTTGCGGGCGACCTACGTGGCTGTCAGTTCCCAATGCTGGACGATTGGCTACTTCATTGGGCCATTAATCGGCGGCTGGGCCATGGATCAAAGTCCGGTCATTGCCCATCGCTTTTGGCTGGGGGTAGCGATGAGTGTATCGGTGTGTTTGTTGCTGCTGTGGGCCTTTGAAAGCCTCCATACCCGAACGGTGATGCCATCCTCCGAGGGTGAGGGCATGGTTTAGGCGTAGGTCGCAGCGTCCTTTGAATATTGACCTAGGGGTAGCCGGGAGCCCACGGGAGCCCAAAGGCCTAAGGTCGGACAGTCTGAAACGTGTTATTGATTGGGGTTAGGTAAGCGATGAGTCCAGTGTTTGGCGGGGTTGATTCTCAGTTGGTACTCTTGGCGGCGGCGGTGGCCGTGGTGGTGCTGGGCTTCCGGTTGATATTTCAGATTTTTAAGGTGGGATCCGGGTCGATTTTAGGGATTGTGGCCATTGTATTAGGCCTGCAATACCTATTTGGCATTGCCCCTAAGCAACTCTGGTTTGAGGTAAGCCACCTGCCCCAAATGGCGATGCGCTTTGTGCAGAGTTTGAGTTAGGGCGTCGGTTAGCCGCGAAATTGTTGCATTTTGCCGCTGTTTTCCGGGTGGGCGAAATTTCCTGGCTAAATTGGGAAAATCGGATATCGCCGTTTTGCCAAGACGTTAGCCAGGACACTTTTCTGCTATGACGACACCATTCTCTCCGTGGGTTGGGTTTCCCGCTATCGGCCTGTGGGTTGGGCTAGGACACCCAGCCTTGGCCAATGCCGACGCCAGCTTTAGTCGTTTTACGGATTGGTGTACTCACTACGCTGAACTAGCCCCTGCGACTCAGCAGACGGTGTCCGCGCTGTTGATCTACACGGGCACCGAAGACTGCGCCACCGCCGAAGCCCGCTTACAAGAAAGCCCTGCCCTAGCCTTAGATGGGGCAGGAATTGTGGATTTACGCCCACTCTCATCCCTCACCCAGGTGCGAGAGCTCTATCTCTATGGCAATGCAGTGGGCGATTTGCGTCCCCTGGCCTCCCTCACCCAGTTGCAAAAGCTATCCATTAGCAGCAATCAAGTCACAAGTTTGCAGGGGCTAGAAGCCTTAACGCTACTCGAAGACCTGAACCTGGGCGATAACCAGATTACTGACCTAGGGCCGCTGGCGAGGCTAACGCAATTGCAGCAGCTTTATCTATACGACAACCAAATTACCGATTTAGCTCCCCTCGTAGACCTCACGCAACTCAAGCGCCTCAGCCTTCAGAACAACGCCATTCAGAATGTGGCTCCCCCTTGGCGGGACTCGAACAACTCGAACAACTGCTGCTGAATGACAACCAAATCCAGGATCTCACGCCGCTGCCAGCCCTCACTAGGCTGACCGAATTGGCGCTGAGCGATAACCAAATTCATGATCTGAGCCCCCTAGAGGATTTGACTCCCATCGCCCTGTACTTGGACAGAAACCAAATTGAATCAGTGCAATCTCTATCGGGGCTGACGTCCCTAGAAACGTTATCGCTGAGCCACAATGCCATCACTGACCTTGCCCCCCTGGCGGGTCTTCTCAACCTGCGTTCCCTCAGCCTCAACGATAACCAAATCCAAGCTCTCTCGCCCTTGGTCAACCTGCGCCAACTGTGGGAACTCAACCTAGAGGCCAACCAGATTACGGATATTACGCCGCTGCGAACCCTCACGACCCTTAATCGCCTGTCCTTAGAAAATCGAATTTGGTCGGATGGCTACCAGGTTATGCAGGGCGGCAATGCTGTCAGCGACCTCAGCCCCCTGCAAAATCTGTCCAATTTGGCGGAACTCTATTTGGACGGCAACCAAGTCACTGATCTCAGCCCTCTACAAAACCTGTCTAATTTGGCTCAGGTGGGCCTAGGCCGCAACCCCATACAGGATCTCTCATCTTTGTCGGGTTTGCCCTTGCTTGAGCTAGACATTGAAGACACCGCCGTTCAGGACTTTACCCCTCTAGGCTCCCTTAGGGACTTAACCACCCTGCACGCTAGCTGGACGGGGCTCTCGGACTTAAGCCAACTACCGGAATTACCCGCCCTCAACAACCTGTTTTTGCACGGAAATCAAATCCGCGATCTGCATCCCCTGACCCGTTATCCCAACCTGCAAGAGCTAGATCTGAGTTCCAATCAAATTCAAGATCTCAGTCCCCTGGCTGACCTCAGCGATCTGGGGGTGCTGTACCTATCGGATAACCAAATTCAGGATCTCAGCCCCCTCAGTGGTCTGACCCAACTGTATCGCCTCAGCCTCACCAGCAACGCCATTACCGACCTCGGCCCCCTCAGTTCCCTGACGGATTTGCTGGCACTGACCATCGCCTTTAATAACCTAGACAGTCTGCAACCGCTGACCTCGTTGACCAACCTTCAACAGTTGGCCCTAGTGAATGCCAACGTGCGAGATGTGGCCCCCCTCGCGAATTTGACCGAACTCCGCCTGCTCTATCTCGACGAAAACTCCATCTCCGACCTCAGCCCCCTGTCTACCCTGCCCAACCTCACCCAACTAACCCTGCGGGGCGTCATCACCACGGCGGATCAATGCCCTCTGCGGCCCACTAATCGCTGTGAGTTCTGAGGCTTCACCCTGCCTTAATTCCAGGCTATCCGAGCTGCCACCTAGGGCCAACTGATCCAAGCAGGCGGGATCAAAAAAGCTCCCCCTCCTGTCCACATCAAAAAGCTAGGCTGAGTCAAATTGGCAACTCAGCCTAGCTTGCTCATTTACTATTTAACGGGCCTGACGGGATTCGAACCCGCAACTTCCGCCGTGACAGGGCGGTGCTCTAACCGATTGAACTACAGGCCCTTGACTTGGGCGATTTCTATTGTGTGTCCTTATGGGGCGTTTGTCAAATAAAAAACTAAGAAAACCCATCTTTCTCCTAATTTCCCCACCCTACTGACCACCCACCGACGATGACCACCGACGACCTTGAGGCGTTAACGCCCCAGCAGTTGTGGTTCTCCGTGGCGCAGAAGTTGATCAATGACCCCTAGCCGATGCTGCCAGACCTGAAGGCGATAGGCGCTATTGGTGGTCTCGATCAGAATTTGGGGGGTGAGGGGCGTTTGAACCTGAACGATCCCTTGCTGTACTCGCTCTAGGGTTCGCCGTGAGGGGGTATTGCTCAGGGCGATGAGATCGGTCTCCAACTGGTTCACGTCCCGTACCCACTGTTCTAGGACGGGGCGCTCCATCCACAGCTTTTGATGGCTGAGTAGCCAGTACCACTCCCGCTGGAGGGCTTGGTAGCGAGCGAGGGCCATCTGGGCAGGGGCAGTGGGGGTGGGGGTGCCCTGGGTTTGGGTTAAAAGCCTGTTGAGGTCGGCATTGAGGTCGGCGGTGGCGAAGAGGGCAAACCCTGGGGTGGGCAGGTCGCGGACGGTTTGGATTTGGTCTAGGGTAGCCTGGGTCGAGAGGTTGTAGATGCGAATGCCGGGAATTACCAGGGCCGAACCAAAGGGTTGTCCGCTCATCCAGGGGCGCAGCAGTTGCTCAAAGCGGCTAGTGTCCTGGGCATAGCTCATCAACACCACCCAATCGATGTGTCCTTCCTTGGCCCAGGTGGCCCAGTCCTGCTGAATCTGTTGCAGCCGCTCAGGTTCGGGATGGGCAAACACCGCCGCCGACATCACCAGCCCCGGACGTTGTCGCCGCAGGGTAATGCTGAGGGTGGCCACAAAGGAGTTCACCTGCTGAATGCGAAATTCTGTCCAGCGATCCCACAGCATCCGCTGCTGAGCCTGTTGGTTGGGGTTGAGGCTGGGGTCTGTCCGGGGGGAAAGATCGAGGGGATCGACCCCGGTGATGCTGTGAAAACGCCAGCGGGCTACATCGCCATAGCCGTAGGTACGATTGGCCGCTGGGTCTTGGAACGGATAGCGAATGTAGTCGAGGTGGACGCCATCGATGTCGTACTCCTGCACCATTTCTGACATCAGGCGGATCAGGTAGCTACGCACCTCCGGATGGGCCGGGTCAAGGAAGGGTTTATCTTGGCCGAGGGGGATAGGGTTGCCGCGATTGTCGGCTCCGGCCCAGTCAGGATAGCGCGACAGTAGGGGGCCGGGGTAGTCGGTGGGTAGGTTGAGCAGGCGATTGTGCTGTTGATTTCCGGCGGCAAATACCCACACCCAGGCGTGCAGCGTCATGCCTCGGGCGTGGGCCAGTTCCACGGCACTAGCGAGGGGATCCCAGCGGCGGGTTAGGGGGTTTTGCTCCGGAGCCACGCGGCTGGGGTAGATGGGGTAGCCTGCATTCACGGTCTCAAAAAATACCGTGGTGATTCCGGCCTCGGCGAGTTGGTCGAAGAGTTGGGCCAATCCCTCTGGGTTTCGCGCCCGCACAATGGTGCCCCGATCCAGCCACACGGCGCGAATCTCCGCCGGAGCATAGGGTCGCTCCGTCGGGAAACTGTCCCACAGAGCCTCTCGTACCGCCAACCAGCGATCCGTCAGTTCCTGGTGGTTGCCCTCGGAAAGCAGGGTAGGCCAGTCCTGCAAAAGCTGCTGAGCCTCCGCCAGTTGTGGGTGCAGAAACGGCGGTGGATCGTCCCCTAGATTTACCTCTCCCACGGTGGCGGTGAGGAGGGGAACGGTCTCTGCAAGGGTGAGGGTGGTGGGTAAATGGAGGGATTGAGCTAGCAGCAGAGCACTTTCGAGGCGACCCATCAGGTTTTTGAGTTCCTGCTCCATAGCAAAGGCCACCACCGGGCTTAAGGTGCGCTGGTGGGGGATAAGGTCAATCACAGCGGGGGCCACTTCGGTGGCGGGGTCGGTCACCGCTGGGGGAGATCCGGTGGCATCTTCCGGCTCTACCAAATCAATAGCATGGGCGCGTTGCTCCCACGTCCCTACCAGCCCTTGGCCCAGAACAACGGTGACCATCAGAGCAGCAAGGGTGGTGCTCCGTTGCCGACCTGGCAATTGCCGGAATAAACAAGGTTTCACGGTTAACCTCCAGGCCAAGCGAATAGACCAACGGCGCAATTCTGGCATAGTTCCTAGAATTTTGCCCTCTATCCGCGAGACCGAGGATTCATTGACCCACCCATGGCCTCAGTCGATTCCCATAGTTTCAGTAGGTTAAGGAGGGTAGGCTAAGAGATGGCCCTCGCAAGCCGACCAGGGGCATGGTTTCTGGTCGGTGGGGAAAATCGATGATGGCCTGGAGGAGATTGGTGTGCTCTAGGTTTGCTCCTGATAGGTCGGTGCTGAGCAGATTGGCCCCTTGTAAATTTGCCCCTTTCAGGTTGGCATGGGCCAAGCAGGCTCCCCAAAGGTCGGTGTGTGCTAGGTTGGCTCCCGATAGGTCAGCCCCGCGTAGATTCACTCCGGTGAGCCGTGCTCCACTGAGATCCACCCCTGACAGGCACACGCCGGGGGCCAGACGGTGCAGACTGGCATTCCGCTGAAACCCCTTGGGCCACTGGGTGCCGTCAGAGTAGATTGCCCCCCGCAGATCGGCGTTCGTGAGGTTACAGAACTGGAGATTGGCTCCCACCAAGTTGGCCTTGCGTAGATCAGCCTCGCTCAAATCGGCCTCTCCTAAATCCGCCAGCATGAGGGTAGCCCGTTGCAGGCTGGCCCGATGTAGATTGCTCTGGCGCAGGTAGGCATGGAGGAGGTTGGCCCGATCTAGCACCGCTGCCGTGAGATCGCTGTTGCCCAGCAGCACACGACTAAGATTGGCCTCCGTTAGGTTTGCGCCCTCCAATTGCACCCGAGTCAGGTTCCAACGACTAAGATCGGCTCCGACGAGGTGGGCTTTGGGAAAATCTCGATTGCCCGTCGCCAGGGCAGATTGAAGAGACGCTAGGGTAAGCATAGTAAAGTGACCCGCAAGAAAAGCTGTGAAACTCCAGAGAAGTTGTTGCAATTTATACAAATGTTACAAGGTGCAGATCAAAGGAGTTGCAAACTTGGTCACTAGCTTTGTGTACATTCGATGAATCTTAGGGAAATCTGAAGTACCAGTATGATTACTGGCAATACCCAGACCCATGGTGATCAAAAGCGCTGGCGATCCCCTGAAAGGGGGACTAGTCATGGATGGATCCATCCGGCATAATGGCCCCGGTGAGAATGGTGCCCGTGAGCTTGACCATGGTGCGGCCCCCCACGGCCACTTTGGCCCCACTGAGGTCAGCTCCGCTCAAATCTGCGCCGCTGAAGTCGGCCCCAATCAGGTCGGCCTCTCGCAGGTTGGCATGGCTAAGATCGGCCTGGAGCAGGTTGGCCCGAAACAGCTTGGCCTTGCTCAGGTTGGCCCGGTTGAGGTTGACCTTGTGCAAAAAGGCATCGCTGAGGTCGGCCCCACTCAGGTTGGCCCCACTCAGATTGCGGTTGGCGAAATCCTTTTCCCGCAGGTTCGCCCCGCTCAGATCTTTGCCGCTCAGGTCGGGGCTTTGGCGGGCACGGTGGGCACTGCTGGCAGAGTTCCGGGTGTGGGCGTTGTAGGTGTTGTAGCCCGGATCGACCGATGGGCGGGGTGGCGCGGTGTTAGGGGTAACTTTGGGGCCAGTAGGGTTAGGTTTCCCGTGGTTAACGCTGGATCCGGCATGGCGGCCCACCTCTGGGTTGGGATCCTCTGAACGGCTGGTGGCTGATCCGCCCTGGTCGTGGGCTTGGGCACGGCCTACTCCCGCTGCGGCATCGCGCCGTTGGCGATAGGTTTGGTAGGTGCTGCCCTCGGCGGACGATCCGGGCTGGCCCTGGCTTGTGGAGGCAGATCCCTGGGTTGACGCCCCGTAACTGGTGCTTCTGGCGGATCCGTTATGGCTGGATTCGTTATGGCTAAATCCACCATTACTGGATCCTTGGCTGCTAGATCCGTGGTGACTAGCGTTATGGCTGGATCCGTTATGGCTGGATTCATTGGTTGTGGTCTGGCTTCCCCTAGATTGGGCCTCACTTCTTGTTGAATCTGCCGCACTGCCAGCGGATTCCGATCCATTTTGGGGCTGCTGCCCATAGGCGCTACCGCCATAGCTCCCCCGTTGATAGCGGTAGTAGCGACTTTGGTAGTTGGGGCCGGGGGAAGCGGATGGGCCTGTGTCACCATTGGCGCTGCTACTAGGATTACCGCCGCCGTTGGAGCTACCGGGGCTGGGCTCGTAGGGACGACGATAGTTGCTGCCATAACCGTAGGGCGGGCGATAGTTGTTGCCATAGTAGCGGCGGTCGCTGCCTTCACCGGAGGACTGGGAGGCCGAGTAGTAGCTGGAGGATGAGGATGAGCGATTGGTGGTGCTGTAGCGGTTAGCGGTGGAACTGGTGCCGCTGCGGCCATTGCGGCTGTGGGTACGCAGCAAGTCCCTGGCATGGTTGAGGGCTTTAATTTTGTCCTGGGCCTTTTGATAGAGGCGCTCGTTGTCTTGGGGGATGCGGTCGGGATGCCAGACAAACACCAAATCCTTGTAAGCCTGGTTGATGTCCTCCAGGGAGGCACCAGGCTCTAGCTCTAGAATTCGGTAAGCATTATCCAGCTCTCGCATGGGGCGATTATCTCTGGCTGAGGCCGCTTGGGACGGGTTTTGATTCCTCTCATTCTAGGCGGGTTCCCCTTCCGGCGTAAGGGTACCGTTCACATCTCCCCTTTAGCTTAAGGTGAGGCTTCCCCAATCCGTTGATTCTTAAAGCAAATTTCGGGGATCGCCACAGCTTAATATAGGGACACATTTAGGGCCATACTTTGCGGCTAGGAGGTCATCATGCGAATTTTAGTCATGGGCGGAACTCGGTTTATTGGGGTCTACCTCACCAAGCTATTGGTGGCCCAGGGCCATGAGGTGGTGCTGTTTAACCGAGGCAAAAAGCCCGCCCCAGTGGCTGGCTTGCAAACCATTGTGGGCGACCGCACCGACGCCGATGCTTTGAAAAGCGCGCTGGCGGGCGAATCCTTCGATGCCATCTTTGACAACAACGGGCGCGAACTCTCCGATACCCAGCCCCTCGTGGAACTGTTTGGCGATAAGGTACAACACTTCGTCTACGTAAGTTCTGCCGGGGTTTACCTCAAATCCGACCAAATGCCCCACATCGAAGGGGATGCCGTAGACCCCAAAAGCCGCCACCAGGGCAAGTTTGAAACCGAAGCCTACCTCCAGGCCCAGGGCGTGCCCTTCACCTCCGTGCGTCCGGTCTATATCTATGGCCCCCAAAACTACAACCCCCTGGAAGCCTGGTTCTTCGACCGCGTCGTCCGCAATCGCCCCATCCCCATTCCCGGCAACGGTATGCACCTCACCCAGTTGGGCCATGTGCAGGATTTAGCCGAGGCCATGGTAGCGGTGCTGGGCAACGACACCGCCATCGGCCAGATCTACAACATCTCCGGCGAAAAAGCGGTCACCTTCGATGGGCTGGCCCGTGCTTGTGCCGAGGCGGCGGGACAAGATGCCGCTGATCTCCAGATCGTCCACTACGACCCCAAAGCCTTCGACTTCGGGAAAGCCAAAGCCTTCCCCATGCGGGTGCAGCACTTCTTCACCGCCATCGACAAAGCCCAGGCCGAACTGGGTTGGGCACCCAAATTTGACCTCGTGGCCGGACTGAAGGACTCCTTCCAGCACGACTATCTGGCCACGGGCAAAGATAAAACCGAGGTGGACTTTAGCCTGGATGACCAAATTCTAGCCGCCTAGGCGGTTAGGAATCCGTGGTTAGGAATCCGTGGGTAAGGGGGGCCGCATGTTAGCCGCAACGGGACTGGGACGCCAGGTAGAGTGTCGCTGGCTGTGGCAGGGGCTCAGCTTTGACCTGTCTGCCGGGGACTGTGTGGGCCTCGTTGCGCCCTCCGGGGCCGGAAAAACCCTCCTATTGCGGAGCCTGGTGTGGCTCGACCCCCTTCAGCAGGGTGAGGTCTGGTTTGAGGGGCGATCCCTCACAGACTGGGCCTTACCCGAATATCGCACCCAGGTGATGTACCTGCCCCAGCGCCCAGCGGTCATCGAAGGCTCTGTGGCCGATAACCTACAACAGCCCTTCACCCTGGCCCAGCATCGCCACCGTCGGTACAACGCAGAGAAGATCCTATCCTGGCTGGAAAGTTTGGGGCGGAGGCCGGACTTTTTGACGCTGAAATCCGCCCAGCTTTCCGGCGGCGAGATCCAAATTCTGGCTCTCCTCCGCGCCCTCCAGCTTGACCCCAAAGTGCTGCTGCTGGATGAACCCACCGCCTCCCTAGACCCCGCCACCACTGCCCAAGTAGAAGCCCTGCTGACCCAATGGCTGCAAACATCCCCGCGAGCGGCGATGATTACCAGCCACGACCCCACCCAAATCGACCGTTTTACCCATCGCAAGCTGAGTTTGGAGGCGGTGCCCCATGGATGATCGCTATGTGGTGATTGGCTATGGGCAGTTGGCCCTGGCGTCGCTGCTGATGGTCGTCAACCTCTCGCTATCGGTAGTGTTGCGCCTGGGGCTGGAGCGCACTCTAATCGCTGCCACCGTCCGCATGGTGACTCAGCTTTTGCTGATTGGCTTTGTGCTGGAGTGGTTGTTTACCCAAGAAAACCCCATCACCATCCTGGCCATTAGCCTTGTGATGACCAGCATTGCCGGGATTTCCGCCGTCAACCGCACCCGTCGCCGCTTTGTGGGGCTGTACTGGAATAGCCTGCTCTCGGTGTTAGTGGCCTCGGGCCTAGTCACCAGCTTTGCCCTGCTGGGGGTGCTTCAGGTTCAGCCCTGGTATAGTCCGCAGTACATCATTCCGCTGCTGGGTATGGTGCTGGGCAACACCCTCAACGGCATTTCCCTCTCCCTGGATCGGTTTATGGAAAGTCTCGTCAACCAGCGAGACCAGATTGAAACCGGGCTCACCCTGGGAGCTACCCGATGGGAATCCGCCCGTGCCCCTGTGCGCGAGGCCATCCGCGTTGGCATGATTCCCACCATTAATTCCATGATGGTGATGGGCCTAGTCAGTCTCCCCGGCATGATGACCGGGCAAATTCTGGCCGGAGCCAACCCCATTGATGCCGTCCGCTACCAAATTGTGATCGTGTTTATGATCGCCGCCGGAGCCGCCATCGGCATTGTTAGCGTGGTGTTGCTGGCCTTTAGAGCCCTGTTTAGCCCCAACCACCAACTGCGCCTGGATCGACTGACCAAGGCCCAGCCCTAGGGTGTGTATCTGGTCTGGGCGAGGCGTCCATTCTGGGGTTAGGCGCTAACTTCGTGGGCAAAGCTGGCCCGACGCTTAAACTGAAATGGCCCCGCTAGGGCACCCCAGAGGTGTTCATTGGTTTCGGGGTCACGACCTCTGTCCCAGCTAATAAACTGGTCGGCGTCGATTTCAAATTCGCTGTCTAGGTAGGTGAGTTTGCCGTTGCGTTCGACCATGCAGGCTTTGCCCGGTTCCACCGCCCCCTTAAAGCTGCGCCCCGTCCATTGCACAATCAGGTTGCAACCGGGAGTGCGTTGAAAGTGGTTGGAGGTGAATTTAGCCAATTGCTCTGGGTTGCGAGACGCGCCGTAGAAGGCTTCGGGATCGGTGACGGTGTAGTTTTCAATCACAATGTGATCGCCGTTGGCCACCAGTTTCATCCCCCTCGCTCGGTAGGGGCGGTCAAGCATATAGTCGTAGGCTTGCTCGATGTAAAACCCAACCCCATCCAGGGTTTGCTTGGGCAAGGGCCGCATACACACCCGAATATGGGCAAACAGCGGTGGATTGTCAAAGGCTTGCTGCTGATTGCTAAAGTCGGCGGCCATCCAGCGGGCCAGGGTTTGAACATCGGTGGCGTGGGTCATGGCGTGTGGCGCAGAAGTCATCGATCTTCCCCAGTGTATATCAGGGGCAAGGGTAGGTTGATTCTGTAGCCCATGGATTATTGATGTTCTCAGGCCCAATCATGGGCCTTGTCGCCGTTCAGGGATGGAGTGGCTGTGGGATCATAGAAGCGATAGGGTCACCATACGGCCCTCTGAAGAGTGACCCATGAGCACAAGGAACCTATGAGCAAAGCAGAACAGCTCATTCGCATGGCGGAAGACGAACTGACGGAATACAGTACCGATGCCCGCAAAATTGAGAAGCTGCGGCGCAAGTTCAGCTTTGCCGTGCCCTACCCAGAACAAAAGACTGTCCGGGAGGAGGTGGAGGCCAGCTTGCCCAAGAATTTTCTGGCCACTTTAGTGGAAGAAAATCGCCAAACCGTGGCCCTACCCTTTTGGGGGATTGGCGGCTTGGGGCTGTTGCTGGGTATCTCTGGCAAACAACCGCTAGATTTAATTGCCACCGGAATTGGGTTCTACGTGGCCTTTCAAATTCAAAAATGGGGCTGGGAACTCCAAGCCAAGCGCTTGGTGATCAACACCCTAGATGCCATTGAGGCCAGCGTGCAGGACTCCACCCCCTAGCTCCAATCGAAGCTCCCAAACCTACCGCAGGGCCATGGCGGGCACGATCTCATGGGGGTTTTGGGCTACCCAACCCAAGTCAGAATTGAGACGCACTTCAAAAAAGAGGTAGGAATCCACCCGTTCGGCCCTAGCGGCCACCCGCCCCAACCTGGCTCCCAGAGACACCGTTTGTCCGACGGTTACAGCCATTTCCGTTAGATTGGCGTAGCGGGTTTGCAGGCCATCGGCATGGTTCACAACAACGAGGTTGCCGTAAACCGGATCTGTCCCTACAAAGGCCACCGTCCCCGCCCCCACCGCTAGCACGGGGGTTGTCGCGGTTGCCGCCAAGGCGACCCCGGTATTAAACACCACTTCATCGCGATCTGGTGCGGGTTGCCAGCCAAAATTTACCACCACCTCCGCCCGTTCCGGCAGGGGATATCCCTGGAGCGGACTGGGTCGAGTTTGAGGCGGGTTATTGGCACTGGCGGCAGCACTCACACCGGGAAACCAGTTGATGCCAGGAACAAAAATTTCGGCGGGGACAGCGCTCACGCAGCCGTTGACTTCAAACAACAGATCGGCCTGACGGTCGTAGGCTTGGGCCACCTGCACCCAGGTTTGGCCTGGAGCCACGCGCACCCGAATACCGTTGTAGGGCGGAATCACCAATGCTTGCCCCACCCTGACGCGTCCCCCTTGCACCGCAGGGTTAAATCCCATGAGGGTAGCGCTCAACAACCCGTACTGTTGGGCGATCGTATCCAGGGTTTCCCCAGGGGCCACCTGATGACGCACCAAGCGAGACAGGGCTGGGACCGGACAAAGGGAATCCTCCGATGGGGCGGCGGATTGAGCTATCCAGACCGCATCCATTGCTAGCCCAGGGTGAATCCCACCGCCCCCACTCAAACTGACGACAATCCCTAGCCCCAAAGAACCAAGGAGATCTGGGCGGAACCTCCAGAACTTCATCCAATTGCCTGTGATATTGACCATGAACCGTGGCGCAGGGCGATAACGATGGGGCTTGGGTGGGGCAGGTCGGCCATCCACCAAGACCTGTTTCCATCATAGACAATCCTCCCGGCCCAGAGAGGATTAAAGCCCCTGCTGGATATACTGCAAAATGCCACGGGCAATGGCCTGGGCGGCGGTTTCTCTCCAGGCCGGATCGGCGAGGCGGGGCGCATCTTCGGCCCCGGTCACAAACCCCACCTCGACCAGGGCGGCGGGCATATTCGTATGGCGAATGACGTAAAATCGGGCCTGCTTCACCCCGCGATCTCGCATTCCCGTTGCCGCCAGCATATTGGATTGAATGGTGGCCGCCAGCCGCCGTCCCCGTTCTGAGGAGAAGTAGGTCTCCACGCCGTTCACCTCAGGACGACTCATGCTGATGGCGTTGGCATGGATGCTGACAAAAATGTTCCCTCCAGATCGGTTGGCAATGTCCACACGGGCTTGCAGGTCTAGGGTAATGTCGTCACGGCGGGTCATCACCACCACCACGCCCTGCTGTTCAAGGAGTTCGGCCACCCGCAGAGACATGGGAAAGATCACCTGCTTTTCCTGCAGTCCACCGATCCCCACGGCCCCTGGATCCCGTCCACCGTGGCCTGGATCAATCACCACCACCACCCGCTGGTTGGAAATACTGGGTAAGGGGGGAGTAGTCGCTGGCCTGGGGGGCTCCACAGCGGGTTGGGGGGGCGGCACCACAGGCCGATTAGGGCGAACAATGGGGAGCGTTGGGCGCACTTCCGCGACCGGGGTGGGCGGCGGGGGCTCATCGGGAACCGAACTAATGGGAACTCCGCTGGGTGGCAGCAAAATGACACCGTTTTGATTGCGCAAGGCCCGCCATTCCGGGCTGGCGGGGGTTAATCTCAGGGTAATGCGGGTACTAGGGGGATTGGTGTCCTGTTGTACGATTTCCCAGGTGCGAATGCTATAGCGGAAATTGGGTAGGTCGTCCGGTTGCAACGTCGTTGCCACGGCAGTGTTCGGTAAGTCGATTACCGCTATCCGGTCGTCGGGGCCATCCCCAGAAAAGCGCAGGGTGGGATCGGCCACGGTGCCGCTCATCTGAAGCAGAAAGCCATCGCCTGTGGTGATCACTCGATTCAAGGTAGCGTCGGCCCCGGTACCCGTTCCCCCCTGTACCTGGCTCGCCGATGGAGTCGTGCCTTCGATGCCTGGGGTTGATTCAGGGGTAGCCATACTCCCCTCAAGCTCCGGGGTTGAACCGGGCAACTGCACCACCCATTGGTTGGGGCGCACCCCTTGTACGCGCACAGCACCGGGATCGAGGCGATACCCCGGTGCAAATTCAATCACTAATCGTGTGGTTTGGGCATCAAACTGTCCGGCCCTCACCTCGCGCACGTTGCCGCCCACCGATTGCCGCGTCGTTCCACTGCCGAGCTGGGTATTGGGCAAATCCACCACAATACGGGTGGGATTCGAGAGCATCTGGGCCGTGGGCTGGACATTGCCATCGGTGGTAAACACGAGCTGATTTCTCTCGGCATCAAACCACCAATATTGCAGCGTTGCGGCTTGGGCCGGAGCCACCACCACCAGAGTAGCCACCGCCCCTAGGGTTCCTGAAACAAGCCAGCTCGACACCATACCCACAACCTTCAAACAAGCCACTCGACAGTATAGCGACGGGATGACCGGATCGGAAACCGGGGGAGGGGGGATCTCAGCGGTGCCCTAGTGCCTGATCTAAGTCCGCGATTAAGTCCTGCGGATGTTCTAGGCCAATGGATAGGCGCAATAGGTTGTCGGGCGTACCTGTACCCGGAGCCTCAATGGAGGCGCGATGTTCTAGGGTGCTGTGGGGGCCACCAAAACTGGTAGCACGGGTAAAAAGCTGGGTTTTTGTCGTCATCGCCAGCGCCGCTGCTTGGCCACCGCTCACCAAAATCGAGAGGAGCCCACCGTAGGCCCCAAGCATTTGTCGTTGGGCCACCCCATAGCCGGGATGATCCGTGAGCCCTGGATAGAGAACGCGATCAATGGCGGGATGGGTTTGCAGCCATTGGGCAATCGCCAAAGCCGACTGACTCTGGGACTTAACGCGCACCGCTAGGGTTTGCAGCCCCCGCAGGGTCAACCAACAATCAAAGGGCGAGGGCACTGCTCCGCCAATGCCTTGAATCAGCCGCAGTTGGTCAAATAGTCGATTCGGCTCTTTGGTAATCACCGCGCCGCCAATCACATCGCCGTGCCCCGCCAGGTATTTGGTAGTGGCATGAATAACAAAGTCTGCGCCGTGATCCAGAGGCCGTTGCAGCACAGGCGATGGAATCGTGTTATCGCAAGCCAGATAGGCATTCGCCCGATGGGCCAGGTGTGAAACGGCCTGAATATCAGTAATTGCCAGTTGGGGATTGGAGGGGGTCTCAATCAAAATCAGACGGGTATTTGACTGGATAGCCGTCTCCACCGCTGCCACGTCCGTGGTGTCCACTAGGGTGTATTGCAACCCCCAAGGGGCCAAAATTTTGGCCAGCATTTCCTGTACCCCAAAATATACATTTTGAGGGGCCACCACATGATCGCCCGCCCTCAGCGCTTGCAGGAGCGTAAACGTTGCGGCAGAGCCAGAACCAAAGACGGCTGCCTCACAGCCCGACTCTAACCCTGCCAACGCCGTTTCAAGATCCTGGCGATTAGGGTTGCCACTGCGGCCATAGACATAGCCCTGGGGATAGGATCCATCCTCTCCCCGCTCAAAGGTGGTAGATAGATGAATAGGGGCGACCAGGGCACCTGTAGACGGGTCGATTCCCCTGCCGCTGTGAACCAACTCAGTCTCAATGTGCATAGTTAACCCATAGATAAATCCACGAAAAAGCCTCGTCTTTATGGCGAGGCTTTCGCTCTATCGTGATGTCCGCTAGAAAGGTATGACCTTAGAAGCGGAAGGTGGTGCGGATCACACCCCAGATACCACGGCTGTCAGGGGCACCAGCAACGCCAGCGTCACCCGCCACCACAGCAGGGGTCAAGGTCACGAACTCGTTGAAGGGAATTTCATAATAGCCTTCAATGATCCAGGGGTTTTCGCGATAGCCAGCATACTGAGGCAGTTGACCACCATAGACGCCGAGTTGAGACCCTTCCAGGAAGAGGTCGTTGAGGCCAGCACCAGCGGTCCAGCTGAAGTCATCACCACCTTGGAAGTCTTGGAAAGCCCCATGACCAGCCACAAAGAAGTTACCGAA
>JBBAWV010000091.1:0-19632 GCA_040396995.1 Nodosilinea sp.
GAAGGGAGAGGTCTCTTTCCACATCTCTGGCTGTCCTCATGAATAATGCAGGCTAGGATCAAGTGCTGTCCTGGCTGCGTTAATCTAGCCATTGCCGGGATTGGCATCACCTCAAGATACTGGCGTAGATGGTGACGGCCTTGGTGTACAGCAGCCAGTTAAGCCTGCCAGCATGGGAAGCTGACATGCCTAGTCGTGCCCGCCAAGCGCCAAGCACCGAGCGACGGTGGCAGCGCTTTATACCAAATCCGACTTGTTTGCCCCCGGTATCAGCGGGCGAGGAGACCTCGCCCCTACGGTTTGCTGGGCTGGGAATCGGGGTTATTCGATTAGGATTTGGTATTATGGGCAAGCGTCGAGTGCGGGTGAAAAGCTTGTACGTGCCCTTGGGCTTGGCGGCTATCCATCGGTGGAAAGGGTGACGACTCTACCTGATGCTGGATACGACGGTGCTGTGGCTCAGCCAAAGTTGTTGACACTATGGCTGACGCTGGCCCAGTGACCTCATGGTGCATGGTTCTCGCTGCCATCCCATTGAAGTCATTATGCTTTGGTCGTCTCATGGCGAGGCCCGATGCTATGGGGGGCTCTAGGCGGATGGTTGCTGGCGCGGCGACCTACCTAGTGCTGGCCAATGTTCAAGGCGTCCAGGAACCGTGGGCTGTAATTACTGATGAGTCACCTATCCTCATACGCTGTAGCAGTACGCCCTATGGTTTCGTGTCGCTGAGATGTTCCAGGTTCAAGGCTGTCTGGCGAATGTTCACGGCCACCAAGACACCGGGCTAAAAATTCATCAGCACGGAAAGCTGGAGAAAGTACCAGGGGCCAGGTTGGCTGTTAAGGGCGGATTGCACCGCTGATCCAGGAAAGGCGACGGAACCGCTGCCGTAGAGCAGGAAATTGCGGGTGAGATTGTACCGGGCGGTAAGGGTCACTTCCTGCCCAATGTGGCTGGATTGGAGGAAGGATAGGGCCTGGGTGCCGCCTAGGTTATTGAGGTTGGCGGCGGATAGGTGAATGTATTGCAGCGCCAGATCAAAGCGCTCGAAGGGGCGAGTCCTCAGCAGCAGTTGATGGGTGATGAGGTTGGAATTTTGGTAGATTTTGACCAGGTTGGTGCCCTGAATCCAGGTGTCGGGGTTACCGCCGGAAAGGAGCGGATCGAACCGTTCAAAGGTGGTTGTGTTGGGATCATCACCACTGAAATAGGCGTAGCGATAGCTCAGGCTGGGCGTCCAGGGTGCCTCCCGAAAGGTATAACCCAGTTGCCCCCAAGCGCCATTCGCCGCCATGTCGAAAGTATTGTTCCACTGGTGGACGTACTCGGCCTGAAGCCACAGCCCATTCACACCGAGGGGATTGGTGAGCCGCAGACGCGGGTAAATCACGTTCAACCCCTGGCGGGAGAAGGTGTCGCTGAGGGTGAAGTAGGAAGCGTTCGACTGGGGCACATGGATGTAGCTGAGGCCCAGTTGTAGGGCGGGATCGCTGTCGTAGTCTAGGTTGACGCCCAGGAATTTGGTTTGGCTGTCGATCAGGGACAGCTCGTTGGGGTCGAGGTAAAAGCCCTCTAGGCGCAGGCCATTCCAGCGGAAGCGGCCAATCACGGTATTTTCAAAGGCGGTGCGCGGGTTGGAGAGGATGGTGGCTCGGTCGCCGCCGTTACCAGCTCCGTTGGCAAACAACAGGCCGTTGCTGATGCGGTAATCCTGCCGCCCCACGGAGAAGTTAACCCCCAGCCGCTCGGTTTCGGTGCGGTAGCCGTAGATCACCCCGCCATAGAGGTCTTCGATAGCGTGAAAAAGGCGGCTGTCGGATTCAAACAAATCGGGCTGGACGGTGGCCGAAACCAGGCTGCTGGCCCCGCCATAGACGTAGAAGGGCTGGGTGCCCACCTGGGTAATGCCCGCCGCCCCCAGTTCCAAATAGCCATCGAACCAACTGTAGGTGCCGGGGCCAGCCGGATCGCGGGCCAGGGGGTTGCCCTGGGTGAGCAGGTCGCTCTGGCCAAACCAGGTGTTGCCGCTGGTGAAGTTAGACAGTCCCCCTCGCAAAATGGCTACAGCCGTCGCCCGATCACTGGTGTAGAGGTTGGGAAATTCGCGCCAGTCCCCCGTTACAAAAAGTCCCGATTGGCCGGGACGCTCCACCACCTCCGGGGCTAGCCGCACTACCAGGACAACCACTACTTCCCCCGGAATCTGCACCTCATACAGCCCATACTGGGCCGCTGCCACCTCGCCAAGCTGCTGTACTCGCTGCAAACCCGCCTCTAAAAACAGGAGATTCGCGCTATCTCCCGCCTGCACGGTGAAGGCGGACAGAACTTGCTGCTCTAGGCGACGGTTGGCTTCGGCATCCTCGGTGGGGTTTTCCAAATACACCCGCACCTCGGCAATGCGTTCGCCGTTGATTAGGGCGGGGTTAAGCCAAAAGCCCCCCACGGGTACAGCGGCGGCGGGCAGATCGGCATTCCCAGAGCCCGCCTCAGTTGGATTGGTTTCAGTTAGATCAGTTTCAGATGAATCCGTTTCAGCCAGATCTGTTTCACAGTCTTCTGTCTCAGGCTGATTCGTTTCAATGTCCGTCGCCAGGTAGGGGCGAGGTCTCCCCGCCCCCTGAGACTGGGGGGGGGCAAGCCGGATTTGCTCTGAGGCCAAACCCTCAGGGACGGACAAATCAGCACCGTAGCTGGGTAGACTCCAGCCGCACAACATCAGCCCCCAGACGCCTAGGGAGGCCAGCATCCTCAGATTTCGGGTCATGGTGAGATCCCTTAGTAGCTCGTCCAGCCGCCATCGGTGGCATAGACGGCCCCGGTGAGGTTGGAGGCATCGGGGGAGAGCAAAAACAGGATCACCGCCGCCTGTTCCCAGACGGTGGCCATGCGCTGGTTAGAGTCGGAGGCCATCAGCAGGCTCTTGGTCTTGAGCAGGGCCGTGGGGCTACCGCCGCCCTCCTGCTGGGAGGCGCTAACGAACTCAAAGGCTCGTTCCACCATGGGCGTATCGGTGGCGGCCATGTTCACTGAGTTGACGCGAATGCCGTAGGGGGCGTAGTCCAAGGCGGCCTGTCGGGTGAGGCCCGTGACCCCGTGCTTGCTGGCGACGTAGGCCGGGTTGCCGCCTAGGCCAGTCAGCCCCGCAATGGAGCCAATGTTGACGATGGCCCCGCCGCGCCCTTGGCTTACCAACTGGCGCAGTTCCGACCGCATGGATTTGAAGACTCCGGTGGTGTTGGTGGCGAGCACTTCTTCCCAATACTCGTCGCTGGCCTCGTGGATGGATTTGGGCAGCAGATTGCGCTGCCCCTGGAAGTTCAAGGGCTGTCCCGGATCGCCGCCATCCATCACCCCTGCCGAATTCAGGGCGAAATCTAGCCCGCCATAGAGGCGCACCGCTTCGGCCACGGCTCGGTCGCACAGGGCGGTATCTACCACATTGCCCACAATGGCAACGGCCTGATGCCCCTCACCCTTGATTTGGTTGATGGTGGCATTGAGTTCCCTTTCCTTGCGGTCTACACCAACAACGTTGGCCCCTTCCCGCGCCGCCCGAATGGCGGTAGCGGCCCCAATTCCGGTAGCGGCTCCGGTGATCAGCAAGGTCTTACCCTGGAAGCGGTTGGGGATGAAGTAGTTGGGATCGGTGGGGGTGATGTCAACCATGGGAGTCTGTGGGGAAGGGTTTGCAGAAGGAGTAGAAGCTTGGGCCAAGGGGTTCGCAGCGACAGGTGAAGGGCTACCCTGGGCCTGGGATTGTAGGGCGGCTAGGGTCAACGCTCCGGCCATCGATCCGGTGCTGAGGGCCAGGAATTGACGCCGTTTCAGCCAGTGGCGCACCATTTCCTGCACCCCTGGGCTATCGGGATTCAGGTTAGAAAAATCGGGTTCCATATCAGACGTTTTACGAGGATTCTGACTGGCGATACTGGCACGCAAAGGTTTAAAAAACGTGGAATCTGCCAGAATCGTTACGTTGCTTGATGGGGTGGATCGCCATGCGTATTTTGCTGACCGTTGCCGATGCCCCCCGACAGCCGGATCTGTTCCCGTGGCTAACCCGTCAGGGCATGGTGGTGGATCGAGCCTGGGATGGTGGCGAGGCGTGGGATCTGCTGCAAGCCTTTCAGTACGACCTCGTTTTGTTAGCGGCCAACCTGCCTAAGCTGGATGGGCTGAGCCTGTGCGGTCGTCTACGGCAGGTGGGCAACCCAGTGCTAATCGTGCTGCTGTTGGAGGCTGCTAATCCAGACCGAGAAGCCCAAGCCCTGGATAGCGGGGCCGATGCTTGCCTAGCCCCACCGCTTCAGGAATCAACCCTGCTGGCCCATCTCCGCGCCTTGGCCCGTCGAGGGGTAGGCCGCGCCGATCCCACTCTGATCTGGGGGCCAGTGCAGATCAACTCCTCCGCCCGCCAAGCCACCTGCAACGGGCAAGTCTTACCCCTCAATCGCAAGGAATACCAACTGCTGGAGCTTTTCCTGGGCCATCCGCACCAGGTCTTTTCCCTCGACGACCTGGGCCATCACCTCTGGAGCCTAGCGGACTCCCCACCCAGCGACGCCACCATCAAGAGCCACATTTCCCATCTGCGCCGCAAGCTGCAACAGGCGGGCAGCACGGGTCTCATCCAAACTCGCCACGGGCAGGGCTATGGCCTCACACTCGCTCCTAGCCACGATGCCCTTCCTCTGCCACCGTCCTCTGAGCCAATGGACACCATCACCGCCCACATCTGGCAGGAGTTGATGGCCGCCAACGCCCGCCTATCTCAGGAAATTGAGCAACGCAAAGCCATCGAAGCCCAACTGCGTCGCTCCGAAACCATGCTCCGCAATGCCCAGCGGGTGGCCCACATTGGCTGCTGGGAAGCCGACGCCCAAACCGGAGAAACCTACTGGACGGAGGAGCTTTTCCACATCCACGGGCTCGACCCCAACCAGCCCGCCCCCAACGCCGATCAAGTGCTGGCCTTCATTTACCCTGACGACTTGGCCATCCATCACGAAAAAATCGTCATTCCAGCCCTACGGGGAGAAACCTTTGAGGTCAATCTGCGAATTCTGCGTACCGATGGCGATGTGCGCTACGTCAACGTCCGGGGTGGCCCTATTTTTGATGAAGCGGGCAACCTGATTCGGCTGATCGGCACCACCTTCGACATCACCCGCTGGGTCATCGAACCCGCCACCTTACACCATGGCCCAGCCCTTGCTCCTAGCGCGCCCGATCCCGTTTGAGTGTTAGGGCCATCAGGGTGTTGTGGGTGCCGCGTTCGTCCTCTCCTTCGGCGGGTCGGCGTTGGGTAAAGGTGCCATTGGCGTCCATGTCCCAAGCTTGGCGATTGTCGGCCAGGGAAATTTCTAGGATTTTCTGCAATTCCGCTACCAGAATCGGGTCTTCAATGGGAGTAATCGCTTCTACCCGTCGGTCTAGATTGCGGGTCATCCAATCGGCGCTGCCAATGTAATATTCGGGCTGGCCATCGTTGTAGAAATAGAAGATGCGTGAGTGTTCTAAAAAGTGCCCGATGACGCTCACTACTCGAATATTTTCGCTGACTCCAGGAATGCCGGGACGTAGGCAGCAAATACCACGAATAATTAGATCAATTTCAACGCCAGCCTGGGAGGCTTCGTAGAGCAGTTTGATAATTCTGCCGTCTACAAGGGAGTTCATTTTGGCAATCATTTTGCCCGGTCTACCGCCACGGACTAGGTCAATTTCTCGACGAATAAGTCCTTCCATGCGATCCCGCAAGGTGAGGGGGGCTACTAGCAATTTGCGATAAGCCTGCTGCCGAGAGTATCCGGTTAAGAAGTTGAATAGATCGCTCAGATCAGCACCGAGATCCTCTTGGCAGCTAAATAAGCCTAAGTCGGTATAAAGGCTGGAGGTTTTGGGGTTGTAGTTCCCTGTGCCAATGTGAACGTAGCGACGAATTTCATTGCCCTCTTCTCGCACAACTAGGGTGGTTTTAGTGTGGGTTTTTAGCCCCACTACGCCATAAACCACATGCACTCCAGCGTCTTCTAAACGCTTGGCCCAGACAATGTTATTCGCTTCATCAAAACGGGCCTTGAGTTCTACCAAAGCCACCACCTGTTTGCGATTGGCGGCAGCGTTGATCAGCGCCTTTACAATCGGGGAATCCCCAGAGGTGCGATAGAGGGTAATTTTGATGGCCAAAACCTTAGGATCGTTGGCCGCTTGGGTAATAAATTCCTGGACAGATGCCTTGAAGGATTCGTAGGGATGATGAACTAAAATATCGCCCTGACGAATGGCCGCAAAAATATTGGGAGCCTGCTCAGAATATCCTTCCTCTTCGACTTCAATCACGGGCTTGAGGCGCGGTGGGGTTAGGGCTACCCAGGGATTTTCCTTTAGATCGGGCAGCGGCAAAGATGGGAAGAAAAAGAGATCCTTGAGGTTTAATAATCCGTCGATGTCGTATACTCTATCATCACTCACGGATAGTTCTCGCATCAGCCCTTGTCTGAGGTCTTCGGGCATAGTTTTATCGACTTCTAATCGGCAAATAAAACCCTCTAGGCGTCGCTTGCTAATTTCCTGCTCAATGGCAATTAGCAGGTCATCAGCTTCTTCTTCTAAGACCGGAAAATCCGCATCACGGGTAATGCGAAAGGCATGATGTCCGGCGATGGTCATGCCGGGAAATAGGGCGTCTAGATTTTCAGAAATAATCTGCTCTAGGGGTACGCCTACCCATACGCAATCCTTACCCTGATAATGGCACAGAGCCTCCGGCATACCCACAAATCGCGGCAAATTGCTGGGCACCTTTACCCGCGCAAACCGTTCATTGCCATTTTCGGGATTCACTACCCGCACCGCCAAATTCAGGCTCAGGTTCGACATGCGCGGGAAGGGGTGGGCGGGGTCAACACTAAGGGGCGTGAGCACCGGAAAAATGCGTTTTTCAAAGTAATCTCGCAAAAACTGCTGTTGATCGGCGCTGAGATCGGCATAGTTCAGCAGATGCACCCCATGCTGGGTAAGGGCGGGCCGCAGTTCTTTTTCAAAGGTTCGGTGCTGAAGGGCGACTTTTTCTAGCAGGTGCGCCCGCATCGCTACCAGTTGCTTCCGGGGAGACAGGCCATCGGGGGTTTTGGGGTGGATATCCGCGTCGGCCTGCTCGATGACGCCGGAAATGCGCACCATGAAAAATTCGTCTAGGTTGGAACTATAAATGGCCAAAAACTTCAGGCGCTCGATCAGGGGCGTGCGAGGGTCAAGGGCTTCATGGAGCACCCGATCATTAAAATCGAGCCAGCTTAGCTCACGATTAACGTAGTACTGAGGATTATCCAACCCTGGATCGGCCTTTGGGGCTTTTTCTGCCGCGCTCGCTGCCAAATCAGGGCCGTTTTCCTTCGCCTTTGCCTTTGCCATCGCCTGTCTACCCAAACCTATCGCTGCATTGTAGCCCTCCAACCTAAACCTTAGGTTAAGGGTGTGAGGTGCATCAGAGGGCCAGGGCATCATGGCGCTGGAGTGAGATGGGGTGATGGCTAGGGCAATGCGGTGATCACGATAAACTGAGTAAAGCTAACGTTCGCCTATTCCATTCCATAGGGTCGTCAGAGCAGCCATGGCACTTGCAAGGGATCGCTCCACCCAATCCACATCCCTGAGCTTTGACGCGTTTCTGGCTCAGTATGGCGATGACAGTCGCTACGAACTCATTGATGGAGAGCTGTTTGACTTGGAACCGACGGGGCCTCATGAGCAGGTAGCGGCGGCAATCGCCCGCTGGCTCAACTACGACATCGTGCAGCAAGGGGCCGATGACTTCATCCCCCATCGTTGCCTAATCCAACCCCTCGCTAACCAGACGGGGTTTCGCCCCGATGTGATTGTCCTCGACCGCGCTGCCCTGTCCCAAGAGCCGCTGTGGGCTAGCCAACCCGTGGTCACTCTCGGCAGCACCATTAAATGTGTAGCGGAAGTCGTCAGCAGCAATTGGCAAAACGACTATGCCCGTAAACTCGAAGACTACGCCCTGCTGGGCATCCCAGAATACTGGATTGCCGACTACCAGGGTCTTGGCGGCGAATTCTTCATTGGGCGTCCCAAACAACCCACGCTAACCCTCTGTATTTTGAATTCAGAGGGACGTTATGATCGGCAACTGCTGCGCGGCGAACAACGCATTACGTCGTCTATCTTTCCCAACTTGAACCTAACGGCCCAAGCCATCCTTGGGGTGGGATGAGGTGGCGGGGGCGGGGGATCGCCATCAGCGTTGACCTGGGTTTGGTCTGATTGACACAGTGCCGAAAAGCCCTGAAATCTCGTAGATTGAGGGGCTCGATGGCAGAACCCAACCAGCCTGAAGCCTTGGGCGGGTGTTGGGTGCAGCGGAGCGGAACCCAACCTACTAGCGCTACTACTTTAGATGTGTCAGACTATCAGGGCGTGGGCTTTCTGGGCAAGTCTGGGGAAGGCCAGCGACGTACTACAGCCGATCAGACCGTAGCCCAGACCACAGCAGAGTTTTGCCCGTCCCCTCCACAAAGTCCGTAGAATCATCGTGGGGCGTTGCACACTAGTGATAATCTGAATGATGGCGCTTTGGAATGTAACAGTGACATAGAAGCCGCCAAACTAGCTGATCATACGGAATAGGCGCAAGCATGGTCACCACAGCAGAAAAAACAGTTGGCTACATTACTCAGATTATTGGCCCCGTTGTGGACATCAAGTTCGCAAGTGGTCAATTGCCCAAAATTTATAATGCTCTAAAAATTCAAGGCACCAACCCCGCTGGGGCTGAGGTTTCCGTCACCTGCGAAGTGCAACAGCTTCTCGGTGACTCCCAGGTGCGAGCCGTTTCGATGAGCTCCACCGATGGCCTCACCCGTGGCATGGAAGTGGTGGATACCGGGGCTCCCATCAGCGTACCCGTCGGTACCGCCACCTTGGGCCGTATTTTTAACGTGCTGGGCGAGCCCGTAGACGAAAAAGGGCCCGTCAACAACGAAACCACCTCCCCCATCCACCGGGCCGCTCCCAAGCTGACCGACCTGGAAACCAAGCCGACCGTGTTTGAAACGGGCATCAAGGTGATCGACCTGCTGGCTCCCTACCGTCAGGGCGGTAAGGTGGGTCTGTTCGGTGGTGCTGGCGTAGGCAAAACCGTATTGATTCAAGAACTAATCAACAACATCGCCAAGGAGCACGGTGGGGTATCCGTGTTTGGTGGTGTGGGCGAACGTACCCGCGAAGGGAACGACCTCTACAACGAATTCATCGAATCCGGTGTGATCAACGCCGACGACCTGAGCAAGTCCAAAGTGGCCCTGGTCTACGGTCAGATGAATGAACCCCCTGGGGCACGGATGCGTGTGGGTCTGTCGGCCCTCACCATGGCCGAGTACTTCCGGGACGTGAACAAGCAGGACGTGCTGCTGTTCATCGACAACATCTTCCGCTTTGTGCAAGCGGGTTCTGAAGTATCCGCACTGCTGGGCCGGATGCCCTCCGCTGTGGGTTATCAGCCCACCCTGGGTACCGAAGTGGGCGACCTGCAAGAGCGCATCACTTCCACCCACGAAGGTTCCATCACCTCCATCCAGGCCGTGTATGTGCCTGCGGACGACTTGACCGACCCCGCCCCTGCGGTGACCTTCGCCCACTTGGACGCCACCACCGTGCTGTCCCGGAACCTGGCTTCCAAGGGTATCTATCCCGCTGTGGATCCCCTGGATTCCGCTTCCACCATGCTTCAGCCCAGCATCGTGGGTGAAGAGCACTACAAGACCGCCCGCGCCGTGCAGTCTACCCTCCAGCGCTACAAAGAGCTGCAAGACATCATCGCCATTCTGGGCCTGGATGAACTGTCTGAGGATGATCGCCAGATTGTGGCCCGCGCCCGGAAGATCGAGCGCTTCCTGTCCCAGCCCTTCTTTGTGGCTGAGGTGTTCACCGGGATGTCTGGTAAGTACGTCACCCTGGAAGACAGCATCAAGGGCTTCAATATGATCCTCGCTGGGGATCTAGATGAGGTGCCTGAGCAGTGCTTCTACCTGAAGGGCGGTATCGAAGAAGTGCTGGCTGCCGCTGAAAAGCTGAAAGCTGAGAGCTAACGCCTCTCTGTTAAGGCAGGCTCAGTGGAGCGAAAAGACCGTTTGCCTTAGCTCTTCCCTCACCCTAAATCCCTCTCCCAATCTGGGAGAGGGACTTTGAAGTTAGTCTTGCTCCCCTCTCCTTCCTGGGAGAGAGGCTGGGGGTGAGGGTCATCAAGGTCTGCCTTCCTCTTTTTCGACCATCCACCTCATTCGCAGTATTGCTATGGCCTTAACCGTTCGCGTGATTGCCCCAGACAAAACCGTCTGGGATTCCGAAGCTGAGGAGGTTATCCTACCCAGCACCACGGGTCAGCTTGGCATTTTGGCTGGCCACGCCCCCCTCATGACCGCCCTGGATATCGGCGTGATGCGGGTGCGCTCTGATAAAACCTGGGTGCCCATTGCCCTCATGGGTGGGTTTGCCGAGGTTGATACCGATGAAGTCACCATTCTGGTGAACGGAGCCGAGCGAGGTGAGAACATCGACCTCAATGCCGCCCGCACCGCCTTTGAAGAAGCCGAAGCTCGTCTTGGTCAAGTGAAGGAAGACGACAAGCAAGCCGTCATCCAGGCTCGCCAAGCCGTCAAGCGTGCTCGCGCCAAACTGCAAGCCGCCGAAGGGATTAAGTAAGCTAGCCTGAGTTCGGGATAAGCCAAAGACGACAAGCATGAAGATATCTGCTTCTAGCTGCACCGTTGGCCCTCACCCTAAATCCCTCTCCCACGGGGAGAGGGACTTTGAAGAACTTCCGGCTCCCCTCTCCTTCCTGGGAGAGGGGCTGGGGGTGAGGGTTGAATCTCGGTAAAAGAGCGTTTTGTATTTTACCAAAGCCGTGTTTTTCCGGTCTCAAAACCAGCCCAATATCCAACAAAAAAGAACCTCATCATGGATGGGGTTCTTTTTTAGAAATCTATGGGAATCAACGCTGAGCGCTAACGATCCCAAATCACGAACTACCGGTGAAGGTAATTTCGGGGAAGCGGATTTGGGCATCGGTTAAGGATTTACCCTTACCCTCTTCCTGCCAATAGTTGATGATTTCCGTGGCTTTGTTGAGGATTTCAACCCGTTCTTCTTCTTCGATCCAGGGCTTACTTTCCAGTTCGGTTTTCATTTGTTCCCAGGCATCGTCGCGCGGCCAGAAGAAGTAGGACGTAAGCGGACTGGTGCCCTTGCCCACAACCTGATCAACCGCTAGCGCCACGTCATTTTCGAGCCAGAGTACTTTTAAGACAAATCTGGACAACTAGACCTCCGCCGCAACTCAGAAAATACTACAGTCTATAATCTTATCACTTCTAACGTGTTCCCTGGACAAATTGACCTCCCCTATGACCGCATTTCCTGACCCCATCGCCCTGCTGGTGTTTGATATTGACGGCGTGCTGCGCGATGTGGGCAATTCCTACCGCCGCGCTTTGGCAGATACCGTAGAGCAGTTTACCCAGGGCGGCTATCGGCCCACCCCGGAGGATATCGACGCCCTCAAGGGGGAAGGGATTTGGAACAACGACTGGGAAGGGTCGCAGGAGTTCATCCTGAGATATTTTGAGGGCCAGGGGAAATCCCGCGATCAAGTCCCCATCACCTACGAGGAAATTGTGGCCTTTTTCCAAGGCCGCTACCGTGGCCCCAAGCAGGGCGAACAGGATGAGTGGACGGGCTACATTACCCAGGAACCGCTGCTGGTGGACAAGGCGTATTTTGACCAACTCACCAAGGATGGCGTTCCCTGGGGGTTTTTCAGTGGGGCCACCCGTGGATCGGCCCGCTATGTGCTGGACCGTCGCCTGGGGTTATCTTCCCCAGCGCTGATTGCCATGGAGGACGCTCCAGGCAAACCCGATCCAACGGGGTTGTTTGATGTGGTGGATCGCCTGACGGAACAGCACCAACTTTCCCCAAACCTGCCCGTGCTCTATGCCGGGGATACCGTGGCCGATATGCAAACCCTAGGCCATGCGGAAACACAGCGTCCCCAGCGGCGTTGGATTGGGGTTGGTGTGCTGCCGCCCCACGTTACGGCTATTGGGGGAGACTATGTTCAGTCCTACCGCGACAGCCTTACGAAAGCTGGAGCAGCACTGGTGGTCGATTCCGTGGCTCACCTTACAGCGGTGATGATTCAGTCTTTTCTCTAAAATTCTTTCTAAAACTCTCATCCCCCTTTCACGCTGAATTTCATGTCTATGACCGCCGACACCCTTGCCCAAGCCAAAACCGAATACGCCTATGGCCAAGCCGCCTTTGAGCATGGTGACTATCGGCAAGCCGTGGCCCATTTTGAGGCGGGGGTGAAGCTGGCTAAGGCAGTAACACCTCTGGGCGGGGAAATTCAGATTTGGCTGGTGAATGCCTACAATGCCGTGGGACGGGGACGAGATGCCGAAGCCCTCTGCGAAACCCTCACCCGCCACCCCGATTTGGAGGTGCGCAAGCAGGCCAAAAATTTGCTGTACATTCTGCAAGCCCCCCAACTGCGGCGACCAGGGAATTGGATGAGCCAAATTCCTGACCTGGGCACCCTGGAGGAGGGCAATCCGTCCGGCAGTGGCCTTTCCACGGTACAACTGCGTTCGGCCCCCAGGCGGGCTCCCAAACCAGAACCGGAGCCGCTGGATCTGAGCCAAGTCAACACTCGCGACAATGGTTTTTTGTGGATAGCGCTGGGGTTTGTGGGGCTGGTGTTGGGCGGACTGATCTGGCTGAGCTAGGGGTAGGGCTAGTTCTGGGGCATTGCTCTAGAAGGCCGAGATAATCCCTGAAAATCCCCACCACGAATCCCTAAAATGCTGGGAGGGCAAGGGCTGGCCCAATGTGGCACAATTAACGGGTTAAAGGGTCTGGGGTTAGGCAGCGATGACCAAGTTTGTGTTTGTCACGGGTGGCGTGGTTTCGAGTATTGGGAAGGGCATTGTGGCGGCCAGTTTGGGGCGGCTGCTAAAGTCGAGGGACTATTCCGTCTCTATTTTGAAGCTTGATCCCTACCTCAACGTAGACCCCGGCACCATGAGCCCCTTCCAGCACGGGGAAGTGTTTGTGACGGAAGATGGGGCCGAAACCGACCTCGACCTGGGCCACTACGAGCGCTTCACCGATACGGCCATGTCGCGGCTGAACAGCGTCACCACCGGATCCATCTACCAGGCGGTGATTAACCGGGAGCGGCGCGGCGACTACCAGGGCGGCACCGTGCAGGTGATTCCCCACATCACCAACGAAATTAAAGATCGGGTGCATCGGGTGGCTCGCAACACCAACCCCGATGTGGTGATTACAGAAATTGGCGGCACCGTGGGCGATATCGAGTCCCTACCTTTTTTGGAAGCCATTCGCCAGTTCCGCAAAGACGTGGGGCGGCAGGATGTGCTGTATATGCATGTGACGCTAATTCCCTGGATTCCCTCGGCGGGGGAACTGAAAACCAAGCCCACCCAGCACTCGGTGAAGGAACTGCGCTCCATCGGCATTCAGCCCGATATTTTGGTGTGCCGCTGCCAGGTGCCCCTGCCAGAACCCATGAAGGAGAAAATCTCCGAGTTTTGCGATGTCTCGGTGGAATCTGTGGTCACCTGTCAGGATGCCAGCAGCATCTACGAAGTGCCCCTCAACCTAGAGCGGGAAGGGTTGGCGGCACAGGCGCTGAAGATTCTAGCCATGGAGCCCCGCCAGCCTCACTTATCCACCTGGGAGGCCATTGTTAACGGCCTTTCTAGCTCCAGTCGGCCCTTGAATATCGCCATCGTCGGCAAGTATGTCAGCCTCAGCGATGCCTACCTTTCGGTGGTGGAAGCTCTGCGTCATGCCGCCATTGCTCACCAGGCCGCCCTCAATGTCCACTGGGTGAACTCCGAAGACATTGAAGCGAGCGGAGCCGCCACCTACCTGAGCCAGATGGATGGCGTGGTGGTACCCGGTGGCTTTGGCACCCGTGGAGTGAACGGCAAAATCCAGGCCATTCAGTATGTGCGAGAACAGGGGATTCCCTTCCTGGGGCTGTGTCTGGGGATGCAGTGCTCGGTGGTGGAATGGGCGCGGAATGTGGCCCACCTGGACAACGCCGATAGCTCTGAATTTCATCCCGACACCCCCAACCCAGTGATCAGCCTCCTGCCAGAACAGCAGGATGTGGTAGACCTGGGCGGCACCATGCGGTTGGGCCTATATCCCTGCCGCCTTGCCCCCAACACCCTAGCCAGCCGACTCTATGGCGATGAGGTGGTCTACGAACGCCACCGCCACCGCTACGAATTCAACAACGCCTACCGCAACCTGTTCCTAGAATCGGGCTATCAGGTCAGCGGCACTTCCCCCGATGGTCGCCTGGTAGAAATCGTAGAACTGCCTAGCCATCCCTTCTTCATCGCCAGCCAGTTCCATCCCGAATTTAAGTCTCGTCCTAGCACGCCTCACCCGCTGTTCTTGGGGTTAGTCAGCGCGGCCCTAGGGCAGTCAGAACCCGCTCCACCAACCGCAATGGAACTGGGCACCGCCATAGAAGCCTAACGCCGTCCCAGGACACCCGAACTACAATAAAAGCAGTTTGCCCGTGGGAGATGTCTATGGCCGTTGCCCCATCCCAGCCCGCCCTCTCTCTGCCCGATCACACCCAACTGCCAGAGACCGATGGTACGTTTGTGAAAAATTTTCAGGAGCACCCCCAAAGCCTGCTGCTGACCGACTCCATCCGCCCAAGCCTGGATGCGCTGCACCCCGATGGTCAGTATGCCATTGGCCAAGATAGCGGTATCTACTGGCGGTTGACCGATCCCCCAGAGCGCGGAGCCGAAGCCCCCGACTGGTTTTATGTGCCCCATGTTCCGCCCCAGCTAGACGGCAAAATGCGCCGTTCCTACGTGCTGTGGAAGGAAATCGTTGCGCCGCTGATTGTGATTGAGTTTGTCTCCGGGGATGGATCCGAGGAACGGGACGCCACCTCGCCCCTAGGCGATCCCAGCGCCAAGGCGGGCAAATTCTGGGTCTACGAGCAGGCAATTCGGGTGCCCTTCTACGCCATCTACGAGGTGGAAAAATCCGCCGTGGAGGTCTATGAACTCATCGGCAACCACTATCAACGCTGCACCCCCAACGAACGAGGCCACTACCCCATTTCGCCCATGGGCGTCGAACTCGGCATTTGGCAGGGGCAATACATCAACCAAACGCTGCCCTGGTTGCGCTGGTGGGATAATCAGGGCAACCTGCTGCTGTGCGGCGACGAACGAGCCACCCTAGAACAACAAAGGGCGAATTTTGAGCGGGAACGGGCTGAACAGGAGCACGAGCGAGCTGAACAGGAGCGCGAACGGGCTGAACAGGAGCGCGAACGGGCCGAACGCCTAGCCGAACGTCTGCGGCAGTTGGGGGTTGATCCCGATGATCTCTAGGGATTGCCCCTAGAAACTGGCTAGATTTCGCGGATCACGGAATCACCAACCTGTTATTATCGCTGGGTGCTGTGTCGGGGAATTCCTCAACACGGCATCTCCCTGACTGGTGTTGAGTGTTACCTGGGCTGGGAGAACATTATGATGGCCAGGATAGTTCATGACCTACGATATTGCCTTTGCCCTGAATAAAGGAATTGTGGTAGCTCTGCTCACGGCGATGAACTCCGTGGCAAGCAACACGGCGACCCCAGAAAAGCTGCGGTTTAACATCACCGTTCCCCCCGAAGAAGTCGCGTTCTTTGAAGAAAAAATCACCGCTGTTTTTCCAAATCCAACCTTTGTCTGGCGCGTCTATCCCTTCACCCCGCCCCAGTTTATGGCCGATTACATCCATGCTAAGTATGAGCCGATGACGCCCACTCGGCGGGTGTCGCGCTATATGCAGTATGCCCGGATGTTTTTGAAGGATATTTTCCCTGACGTTAGCAAAGTGCTGTATCTAGATGCTGACGTGGTGGTGATTGGGGATGTAGCCACGCTATTTGAAACAGTGAAATTTAGCCCCGAACGCTACTTCGCGGCGGTGCCCCATTTTTATCCAGCTATTTTTCAGTTTGGCAATCCCTTCAAAGCCATTAAGGAAATGCTGGCCTTTAAGCAATCCTTCAATAGCGGTGTTTTATTCACAGATTACACCTACTGGAATGCAACAACAGACCACATCTTTCACTACTACCTAGATTGGGATGCCTCTTGCAAATACGGAATGCTCAATCGGGGGGATGAAACCCTGCTGAATGTGATGTTTAAGGACTACATTCAGCTTGATCGCAGTTGGAACCGCTGTGGCTATGGCAATATGCAATTTGTCGCTAAGGCTTTGAAAAAACCCCTCGATCAAATCAATGTCATTCACTGGAGCGGCGGTCATCACAAACCCTGGAAGAACCCCGCTATTGTCTACGGCGACATTTGGCAAAAGTACGCCCCAACAGTGTGTCTTGTGTAGATTGAGACTAATATTGGGCTGATTAACACTTCTCTATGCCCCCTTGGGAGCCGAATAAAGAGGTGTCAGGTCGTCAAGCCTAGGCCCAGCTAGAATTGGCTCTCTCCAAACGCCTTGTCGAATAGAGAAAATGATGAATTCTGATCCTGTGCCCCAACGATCCTCCTCATCTTTAAATGGCTATTTCTATGATGAACCAGGAAGTATTCCAGGCACCCTACGAATTCAGCGAGATGCTGCCTTACCCAAACTAGTACTGTTTGATTACAACGCTAGCCATCTAGAACAGGTAGAACTGATCCACCCAGAAGATTGTGCTTCCTACCTCGATTCCCATTCGGTTTCTTGGGTTGATGTGCAAGGTTTAGGTAGCGAAGAAGTCCTCCAACGGTTGGGAGAGGTATTTAATCTTCATCCCTTAGCCCTAGAAGATATTGTAAATGTGCCCCAGCGCCCTAAGGTAGAGGACTATCCCGATCAACTGGTTATTTTGGCACAAATGGTGTTACCAAAACGAGGCGGTTTAGGCTTTGTGGCCGAGCAAATTAGCCTGGTTTTAGGAGAACATTATCTGCTCTCGGTTCAGGAAGAGCCTGTACTAGATTGCTTTAATCCAGTGCGCGCTCGTCTGCAACATAGCCGTGGTGTGATTCGGCACATGGGGGCCGATTATTTAGCCTATTCGCTTCTAGATGCCATCATTGACGGTTACTTCCCAGTTCTAGAAAATTATGGTTCCCGCATTGCTGATTTAGAAGACGATATGGTGATGAATCCTAATCAGGAATCCTTAGCTAAAATTTATCAAATCCGTCGAGAGCTAACCGTATTACGACGCCTAATTTGGTCACAGCGCGATGCCTTATCATCCTTACTGCAAGCAGATAATCCTCTCATTAGCGAAAGTGTGAATCGCTATTTGCGCGACTGCTATGATCACACCATTCAACTGCTAGATATTACAGAAACCTATCGCGATGCAGCCGCCAGCCTAATGGAGGTGTATCTTTCTTCGGTAAATAATCGCATGAGTGAGGTGATGAAAACACTCACAGTCATTTCGACTATCTTTATTCCGCTGACTTTTGTTGTTGGTATTTATGGTATGAATTTCAACCCAGAGGCATCGCCGTTTAATATGCCAGAATTAGAGTGGTATTGGGGATATCCTGGTGTTTGGATACTCATGCTAAGCATCGCCGCTTGCTTAATCTACTTTTTCTGGCGTAGGGGCTGGTTCCGACGCTTTTCCTAAGTTAGCTACTCTTGAGAGATCCAGCCTGTTGAATTTGCTTTGATGCGCCCAACCGACAACAATCCTCCATGGCGTATGAGCAATGGCAGGGGCACAACCCTTTACTGATATGCTCCCGAATCTCACTAATCGACTGGGACGGTTATCTGAACAAGGGGCTTAAGTTCCTGGCCTGTGCCGCATCTTACTAAAATCTGCAATGTCAATGCTTGACCAAAACCAGACGCCGCTACTCACTAGCCTCAAAGCCTGTGCCCAGCGGCCCCATGCGGCATTTTATACCCCTGGACACAAACGGGGGCAGGGCGCTCCAGCCTGTTTGCGAGAACTGCTGGGGGATGCAGCCTTGCGGGCCGACCTGCCGGAACTCGTCGAACTGGATAATTTATTTGCGCCGGAGGGTGTGATTTTAGAGGCCCAGATCCTCGCAGCGGAGGCTTTTGGGGCAGAGCAAACCTGGTTTTTGGCGAATGGTTCTACCTGTGGTTTAGAGGCGGCGATTTTGGCTGTGTGCCAACCAGGGGACAAAATTATCGTGCCGCGCAATGCCCATCGATCTGTGGTGGCGGGGCTGGTACTGGCAGGGGCTCGGCCCGTGTTTGTGGGGCCAGACGAGTCTCCCGACCTGGGTCTGGCTCTAGGGGTGAAGGCCGAAACCGTTGCCCTGGCTCTGGCCCGCCATCCCGATGTGCGAGCGGTGCTGGTGGTGTCCCCCACTTACCACGGCATTGGTTCAGACCTGGAGTCCATCGCCGATCTGGCTCATACCCACGGCATCCCACTGCTGGTAGACGAAGCCCACGGCCCCCACTTTGCCTTTCATCCCCACCTGCCCACCCCGGCCCTGCGCCAAGGAGCCGATTTGGTGGTGCAGTCTACCCACAAGGTGCTTGCGGCCCTCAGCCAAGCCTCCATGCTCCATGTGCAGGGAGATCGGGTTGATCGAGAACGGCTTCAGGTGGCCCTACAACTCACCCAGTCCACCAGCCCCAACTATCTGCTGTTGGCTTCCTTGGATGCGGCCCGCTACCAGATGGCCACCGAGGGCGAGGCGCTGCTGTCCCAAACCCTGGCGCTGGCTCAAACGCTGCGAGCCCGACTTGCCCAAATACCCGGTTTGCGAGTGGTGGCCACCTCCGATGTCACCCACTATGCCAGTGTTCGCGATCTAGACCTGAGCCGAATTACCATCGATGTGGCAGCTCTCGGCATGACGGGCCTGGAGGCCGACGAAATCCTCAACGACACCCTAGGGGTGACGGTGGAACTGGCGGAACTGCGCCACCTGACTCTGGTGGTTAGCCTGGGAAATACTCCGATGGATGGAGCGCGGTGCATCGAGGGATTTCGGCAGCTTGTAGCCCAAGGTCGCTCAGATCCCCTAGCCTTGCCCCCCGTGCGGTTGGCTACTCGGCCCCCCGTGACCCTGCCACCGATGTCGCCGCGAGACGCCTTCTTTGCCCCCACCGCCACCCTATCGGCTACCACTGCCCTCGGCCATCTCAGCGCCGAAACCCTCTCCCCCTATCCCCCCGGCATCCCCGTCCTGATGGCGGGAGAGGTGATTACCGCCGAGGCCATCACCCACCTCAACACCGTTGCCCAGCAGGGGGGCTACATCACCGGAGCCAGCGACCCTACCCTCGCAACCCTAAAGGTGATCCGAACGCTAGCAGGAACACCGTAGGGCGGATATCTATCCGACATTCCGCAGGGTGATAGGGGTTGATTGAGGAGATAGTGGCGGCCTCAGTACGGGAACAAAAGTTGAAGTGCCTGGTCGAACTCGGTAGACCGAAGGGCAGATCGCAGAAGGTACGGCGGAGGGTAGTGCATTAATGCACGGGACGGAGGAAAATCAGGCTATACCACCGCGATA
>JBBAWV010000092.1:0-19100 GCA_040396995.1 Nodosilinea sp.
CGGGCATTGTGGTGCATGTGGCGGCAGATCCGCTGAGCTGCGTGGTATTGGGCACCGGGCGAGTTTTGGAAAACTTCAGTCAGATGGGACGGGTCTTTAGCGGACGCTCTAGTCTGTAAGTCACCTCATCGTCCTCCTCACCCAGAACCCTATGTTTGCCCTACGCCGCTGGTGGAATCGCCATGCCCTCAAAACGGGAATCGTTGCCCTGGCTATTTCTTCGGCCTGGATGATACGGGCTACGGAAGGTGTTGCCCTCTACGAAGCCTACCACTGGCTGACTCGTCCCCTGCAACCAGGGCTAAACCAGGAACAGGAGTTTGAGAATAGCTATATTCTCGAGCTGCAACAGCGCATTGTGGAGTTGGAAAGCCAGAACCGGGTGCTTCAACAGGTTGACGCCTACGAAGATACTCTCACCAAACCTGGAACTCGGGCTGCTGTAATTGGCCGTGCCGCCGATCATTGGTGGCAGCACTTGATTCTCAACCGAGGTAGCCGCCAGGGGGTGGAGCCGGGGTACATTGTAACCGGGCCAGGGGGTATTGTGGGTCGGGTTGTGGCAGTGTCCCCTAGCACTTCTAAAGTGTTGCTGATCAGTGATCCCACCAGTCGTGTGGGGGCTAAGGTGAGCCGCAGCCGGGTAATGGGCGTGGTGCGAGGCCAGTCTAACAACCGCGTCATCATGGAGTTTTTCGAGAAAAACCCTGACGTAAAGGCCGGAGACGTGATTGTCACCTCTTCCTACAGTCGCCTCTTTCCTCGGGATGTGCCCATTGGTCGGGTCGAGTCCATCGATCTCACCAAAAGCCCTGCTCCAGAAGCCACGATTCAGCTATCCTCCCCTCTTGCCATTCTAGAATGGGCCGTCATCCAGCCCTTCGAGCCCTTGGAAGCGGTGGATGAACCGACGATCCCCAACCTAGAGGAAGAACCGGAGGGTAGGCCATGACGCCCATTATCGGACGTCGTAAACTGCCGTTTTATCGCCAGTCTTGGTTCCTCAATACCTGGGTTACGGTGGGTTCGGTTTTGTTGTGTCTGCTGCTGCTGCCCGGTCGCATTCCAGGGATTGAACTACTGGGGGTCGCTCCTCACTGGCTGCTGATTTGGGTCGTGGCCTGGAGTGTGAAGCGCACCGTCTGGCAGGGGGCGATGGCGGGTTTGGTGTTGGGCCTGCTGCAAGACGCGATGACGGCTCCCCAACCCACCCACACCCTGAGCCTAATTGTGGTGGGGGTGCTAACGGCCCGTCTACAAAAGCAGCGCTACCTCCAGGAAGACATCGTCTCCATTGCCCTGATTGTGTTTGCCATGGCGGTGATTGCCGAAACAGTGCTGGCCCTGCAAATTAGCTTTAACCAAATGCTGTCCAGCGCATCTCTGTACCCGCCGCTGCCCAAAATCTGGCTGTATCACCAGCGCATTGCTCTTAGCTCCGCCATCCTCAGCAGCCTTTGGGCACCAGCGCTTTACTATCCCCTTAACCGTTGGTGGGATAAACACGCCAGCGGCTATTCCTCCGATGCCTAGTCCAGCGGAGATCTAACCTAATAGCGCGGTGCCAAACTCAACGGATTGCTAGGGAGACGAACGATGTCCAAGCATGACCTGTTGCTGTAGCCGCTGGGCTGCTGCCCACAGGTCTGGCATCAGGTGGGTGGGGCGAAAGCTTTGCAGATAGCTTTGGCTACGAATACCGCAGGTGACGGCTACGGTCTCAATGCCGAGGGCTTGTCCGGCCATAATGTCTGCTTCGGTATCGCCAATCATCCAGGCGTGCTTGAGGTGATAGCTCTGGCGTTTTTGGGCCGCGATGGCCACCTGAAGCCGCTCAATTTTGTGGTGGGCCTGGTTTTGATAGACGGCCTGGTCAGTGGGCATCCCATACAAATCGCTGATAGCCCAATCTAGGTCGTGTTGGATCAAAAACTGCATTACCTGATCCGGCGGACGCAGGGTAACCAGCACCACCCGCACATCACACTGCTGAAATATCGATAGACCTGCGTAGGCGTTGGCCTGAATCTGGTCGTAGCCGAGTAGGTGAGGATGATTGACTAAGCCACTCACCAGATCGAGAAACCTATCAATCTGCGGCCCTTCCAGGCCAGACCAATGGGCAATCTGGCGGTCGGGCACACGGTTTTGCTTAAATGTCCAAAACTGAGCCTTGGAAAGATAACGGATGGAGCCCTCGCCCCCATTGGCCAAGGTCTGCATCTGCTCTAAGCCCCGGCAGTAGGTCATGTAGTACCGCTCGGAAACATCGACGATGGGGCCATCAAAATCGCAAAAAATGGTGGATTGAGTCATCGTGGATAAGCCCCCGACATGGGTAGGCAGGATAGGCAGGAGATACGAAGCCACCCCAAAGGGGTTTCTTAAGGATTCCTTTACAAAGCTCAAAGTTTATTTACTCTAGCAGCCCATCTCTGAAATGACCACTCGGAGAATACCACTCGATTATGGTGGCCCAATCCACGATTCCCTACCCGCACCATGCGATAACGAAGGCATCTTTGGCATCGTCATCGCCGATGTCAAAAGAGAGTAGGTTTGCAGTTTCCTCGAACAACGCCCTAACGGGGACGACCAAACTTCTGTACCCAATAGGGTCGCCCGGACGCTGAGACAACGTGAGCAACGCCTAGTTCGGTGTAGTTGGGGTTGAGGATGTTGCGACGGTGTGCGTCACTTTCCATCCAGCGCTGCATCGCGGCGGCGGGGCTTATATATGAGTTACCCCATTGAATATTCTCGCCCCAAGTGGCGGCACCATAACCTACCGCCGCTATTCGCTGGCCTGGAGAGGATCCATCCGTTCCGGTATGACTGTGATTGCCATTATTGGCCATATCTTGTACGTGGCGCTGGGCAGCGGCGCTCAGTTGACTGTTCAGGGTTAGTGGAGCCACCCCCGCCCGTTGGCGCTCAGCATTCACCAGCGTCAACATTTGCCCAGTTATATCCCCCGTTGGTCTGGGCTGGGGAGTGGTGGTCGCTGTGGGTTGAGCGGTGCTAGTGGGTCGGGGTTGTGTAGCAGTGGTGGCGGCGGTCGTGCGGGTGGTCGGAGCGGTGGCGGGTTGACGACTGGCCTCACCAGGGACAGTGGTGATCGTGGTGATGGAGATGGTGCGACGCGGGGAGGAAGATGGCCTTGGTTGTTGAGTTTGGGAGGTCTGGGTGGTGGGCGTCTGGGCGGTAACCGATGCTTGGTTCGGGCATCCGGCTTGGTCGGCGATGCGATCCCAAAAGGCCAAGGCATCGCTGCGGGAAACAAAACTGTAGGTGCAGGTGGGCGGGTTGGTCTGTCGGTGAACATTCCGCCACACCCGCAGTTCAAAGAGGTCGTTATTCCTATCGCGGTTCATGCGCCACACTTCGTAGGATGAACCATTGCCACGGGAGCCGCTGGCGGTTCTGGAGGGCGAGGCCTCCACCGTTTGGGTGCCAATCGTAAGGGACGATAGCAAGGCAACGATAACCGCAGTAGACCAAGGTTTCATGGCAATATCCCAAATTCAGCAGCGCAGTACTCAGCCGCCCAGAGGTATCCCCAACGGCTGGGCTAGCTCCATCGTTACTAGCGTTCCCACGTCAGAGTGAACAATGCTTAAACCTGGAATGTAATTCTCTAAAATTTTGAATTTTTTTAGGGCGTGTCACCCAATAAGCTCAACCCCCATGCTGCTGTCACAATACCGATTACTGATCACCAAGGGGAGAGACTGAGTTGTCCGTATCGTTCATACGGTCAATGGCGCGTTGGCCACCAAAGCGTTCGACAATCAGGTCATCATAGGTGTCGGCGATGGTGACAACGGAGAGGATGCAGGTTTGGAGTTCCATGACGTCCATATTGTCGCCGCCAAGAACGCTTTCGGCAAAGAGGACTTGGTGGTCATCATCGAGGTGAAAAGCTCCGAAGCGCATCCGACGATTCTCGGTGAGCAAAAAACGCATGAGATCGGGGCTGATGGTGCTGCCCACAGTAACGCAACTACTGGCCCGCACAGTGGCTAAATCCGCCTTTTGCCAGGGGTGAACTTCCCAGGGCAAAACCTCAATTTCTACAAGGGTAGAACCGTAGAGAATGTCGAATTTGGGCTGATCATCGTAGGTGCGAAGCCGATCTTTAAAGAGGCTTGCGGTTTGCAAATAGTCCGCCACCTTGGTGTAGGTAAGGGCTTGAACAGTGCTGGAAAAGGAAAGCGCCATAGATATGGATCACACCAACGTAGGGCTCTTGAGTGTTCGCTTACATCACGAACATACTACCGTCTAACGCTTTGATAGCGTGAGCATCGGCAAATTGCTGGGGACTTTCGTCGGATTCTAAATGGCCGTCTACCAGGTTAATGATGCGGTCAGCCACGTCAAGGATTCGGTTGTCGTGGGTGACCATGAGGATGGTGCAGTTTTCTTCCTTGGCCAGTTGCTGCATGATGGTGACCACATCGCGCCCGGATTTTCTATCGAGGGCGGCGGTGGGTTCATCGGCCAGGATCAGTTGGGGATGGTTGACGAGGGCACGGGCAATGGCCACCCGCTGCTTTTGCCCACCAGAGAGGTTAGCGGGTTTATAGTCTACCCGATCGGCCAAACCAACTCGCGTCAGCATTTCCACCGCCCGCTGGCGTTTTTGGCGCAGACCTCCAATCAGTTCCACCGCCATTTCTACGTTTTGGGTGGCGGTAAGGGAAGCAAACAGGTTATGCGCCTGGAAGATAAAGCCAATGTTGCGGCGCACCTCTACCCGCTGCCGTTGGCCTAGGCCATGCAGTTCTCGACCAAGGACTTGCAAACTGCCCTGTTCCACCGACCGCAGGGCACCAATCAGCGTCAGCAAGGTGGTTTTGCCGGAGCCGGAAGGGCCAGTCATAATCACAATTTGGCCCCGGTGGAGGTCAAGGTTGATATCATAAAGAGCCTGTTTTCGGAGGTCACCTTTTCCAAAGAAATAGTTCAACCCTCGTACTTGTACAGACACATCATTGGACTGAAGGGATGGATTCGGTTGGGGCGTGGGAACGGGAAGAGCATTCATAGACCAAAGACCTCCGCTGGGTCGGTGCGCTGCACCTTGCGAACGGCAATTAAGCCAGACACTAAACACATCATAAAGGTCAAAATATAAAGGTTGATCACACGCTCGATGGTCATTTGAAATACCAGACCAGTAACCGTTGCGCCTAAATTATAGAAAATTCGACTAATCAAAAAACCGGGGATAAACCCAAATACAGACAGAATAATTGCCTCCTGAATTACCACCCCCATCAAGTAAAGGTTTGTGTAGCCAATGGCCTTAAGGGTGGCATATTCCGACCAGTGATCGGCCACATCGGTATAGAGAATTTGATAGACCAAAATAATTCCCACCACAAAACCCATGGCGGTCAATAGGGAAAACACAAAGCCAATATTCGTGTTTTGTTCCCAATAGAGCCGTTCTCGCATGATAAAGCCCTCTGGCCCGTCTCGTGGCAAAATTAAAATGTCTTGGGGCAGGTTTTCCCGCAAAGTTTTGACTAGGGCATTCACATCTGTTCCTGGCGCAACGCGCAACAACCCGATATCAGCCGTCGAAAAACTGCGCTCAGCTTCCTCTGGGCCACGGTTAGCAAAGAAACGAAGGAAATTCTGGTCGCTCATAATCAAATTGCCGTTGCCCGCCGCAAAGTCTGTGCCCAGGCTAAAGGTGCCCACAATGCGAATTTCTCGATCCGCGAGTTCCGTAATTACCCCGACTTCCCGTGGCCCTAGTTCTGCCCTCGCTCGGCTATCAATCAGGGCCGTATTGGGCATGGCGAGGGCTTCTCGGTGAGCCAGCACATCGGGCAATAACAACACCGGATCAGCGGGATTATAGGCAATCACTCGTACTGGGCGAGTTTTGCGGGTTTCAGGATTTTTCCAGCGGGCTTCACTCGTGTAGATAGCGTAGGCTCCTTCTACCCCATCAAAGGCTTGGGCTTGGTACAACCGACGACGGGCAAAGGGCCGGGGAACAAACATATTTTCCTTCAGCCGATTGATGATCACAATCTCGCCGTTTAGTTCTTTCAAAAACTGAGTTTGGCTGTCGTAAAGGGCATTTTTGAACCCATTAAATAGGAACATCAACAACACGGCAAAGGCTACCCCCGCCACCGAAGTCGTGAACTTCTTGCGGTCGTGGGTGAGATTCAGCAGGGCTAGCGGGGTAGGAAACATGGGTTAAGCAAACACCTCAGCGGGGTCGGCGGTGACAGCTTTGCGAACGGAGATAAGACCCGAAATCGCACACATGACAACGGTCAGGGTAAAGACCAGAATAACCCGTGAACCGGTCATTTCTAGGGGCAGGGTGCCAGCGGTAGCACGGGTGGCCATTTCGTATAGTGCAAGGGATAAAATCAGCCCTGGTATATATCCCATAACGGCCAAAATAATGGCTTCTTGGATGACGGTTTTGAACAGATAACCGCCACCATAACCGATGGCTTTCAGGGTGGCGTATTCCCGCAGGTGGTCGTGGATATCGGTATACAAAATCTGGTAAACGATCACCGTTCCTACAACAAAGGAAATCAACACCCCCAGCCCAAAAATAAAGCCGATGGAGGTAGTTTGAATCCAAAAACGACTTTCCTTTTGGATAATTTCGGGCTTGGTGTAGGCTTCCACATCGGCAGGAAGACGTTCCAAAATGGCCTTTTTTACCCGTTGGGGATCAGCCCCCGGTTCCAGCAACACTAACCCTAGATTGACCTGGTTGAGGGTGCGGGGAGAAAAGTAGCGCATAAAGTTTTGATCACTCATGATCAGAGTGCCATCGGCGGCAAAGCCCCCACCTAGATCGTACTGGCCGACGATGGTGATGCGGCGACGGTCGGTTTCGGTTTCTAGGCCAATGGTTTGGGGGCCAAATTCCGGACGAGATAGACGATCAATAAACGTAGAATTGGGAATCTGCAAAGCCTCTCGCCCCTCTGGCGTATTGAGTTCCGGCATCAGAAATACCGGATCCGTGGGGTTGATGGCGTAGACAAACAGGGCGCGGCTGATCTTGGTTTCCGGGTTTTTCCAGAGGGAATATTCCATGTACATCGGCATCACCCGCTCCACCCCCTCAATGCCCGCTGCCTGATAGATCCGTTCACGGGGAAACGCTTTGGTGGTACTAATTTCGAGGGATTGAGGAGAAATCAGTACAATGTCGGCATTGAACTGATCGTAAAAATTAGAGGTGGTATTGACCAAGGCCCCCAAAAAGCCTAGGTTCATGAACATCAACAACACCGCAAAGGTGACTCCCGCCACCGCCACAAACAACCTAGCCCGGTCGTGGCGCAGGTTATACCAGGCCAAGGGAATGCGTCGGGTGGGGACTAATCCGGGGGATTTGGGCTTGTACTTTTGAGGCATGGGAGCAGTCAGGGATGGCCCTGATCGGGATTGAGGCCAGAACCCTATGGTAAGACCTCTCACCCTTCCCATGCCATGGACATCGCGGGGGATATTCAGCCACCGATGATGTCCATGGACGACGTACCGACAACAGCCTCCAGGAGAGAAGCCGTTGTAGACCGTTGTAGGGAAAAACCCCCAGATTCTAAGATTTCACCCTAGAACTTGGGGATTTAGGCTGTTCTAGGTGCCCACGGTCCAGGAGTTAATGTACAGTTCCTGTTCGGCGGTGAGGGTATCGACTTCGATGCCCATGGCCACCAGCTTCAGGCGGGCAATTTCCTTATCCACCGCTTCGGGGATGGAGTGCAGACCCGGTTCGAGGGAGCCCTTGTTCTTCACCAGGTATTCGCAGGCCATGGCCTGGTTGGCAAAGCTCATGTCCATCACGGCGCTGGGGTGGCCTTCGGCGGCGGCCAGATTCACCAGACGGCCTTCGCCCAACACGATCACCGACTTGCCGTTGCTCAGCAGGTATTGCTGGGTGAAGTTGCGGACTTGCTTCACTTCGGTGGCCATTTCGCCCAAAGATTGCAGGTCGATTTCGATATCGAAGTGGCCGGAGTTGCAGACCATCGCGCCGTCCTTCATCACCTCGAAGTGCTCGCGGCGGATGACGTGCTTGTTCCCAGTCACGGTGATAAACAGGTCGCCCTGGGGAGCGGCCTCAGCCATGGGCATCACTTGGAAGCCGTCCATGGCGGCTTCGATGGCGCGGATGGGGTCGATTTCGGTGACGATCACGTTGGCCCCCATGCCCTTGGCCCGCATGGCAGTACCTTTGCCGCACCAGCCGTAGCCTGCGACCACGATGGTCTTCCCGGCCAGCAGCACGTTGGTGGCGCGGATGATGCCGTCGAGGGTGGATTGCCCGGTGCCGTAGCGGTTGTCGAAGAAGTGCTTGGTGTCGGCGTCGTTCACGTTCATGGCGGGGAAGCTCAGCACCCCATCCTTAAACATGGCCTTGAGGCGAACGATGCCCGTCGTGGTTTCTTCGGTGGTGCCGATGATGTCGGAAAGCTGGGCTTTGCGGGTTTGCACCAGGGTGGCCACCACATCGCTGCCGTCGTCAATGATGATGTTGGGCCGGTGATCCAGGGCGATTTGAACGTGGCGGTGGTAGGTGTCGTTGTCTTCGCCCTTGATGGCATAGACGGGGATGCCGTAGTCGGCCACCAGGCTAGCGGCCACATCGTCTTGGGTAGACAGGGGGTTGCTAGCGATCAGGATGGCATCGGCCCCAGCATTTTTGAGGGCAATAGCCAGGTGAGCGGTTTCGGTGGTGACGTGGCAGCAGGCGGAAATGCGAATGCCCGCCAGGGGCTTCTCCTGGGCAAAGCGATCCTGAATTTGACGCAGCACGGGCATTTCGCGCCCAGCCCATTCAATCCGCTGCTTGCCTTGGCCAGCCAGCCCGATGTCTTTAATGTCGTACTTGAGTTGTAACGTGGTGGTCATAGATCCTACGCCTAGTAAACGTGTTAGCCGATCTCTGATGGGAACTGGGGCTTGCACCAAATCCGAATTCCCGACCCCCGATTTCTCACCCGGCAATTCGTGGGGGCGAGGTCTCCTCGCCCACCCAAATCGGGGGTAATCCATCCAGTTTTCACCCTCACCTCCAGCCCTGCTCTCGAGGAATCAAGGGGGCCAGAAAGACTCCTTTCAAAGCCTCTCTCCCTCAGGGAGAGGGATTTAGGGTGAGGGGCGTCGGGGTAGACAAGGTTTAAAACCGTCCGTATGCCCGTGGGGTTTTTGGGTCAGCCTTCTTAGCTTAACGGAAATTTACCCTGGGTATTGCCCCGACCGTACCTCGTCACAGAACTGCTGGGCGGCGGCGATGGCCTGCTGACGCAGGTTGGCGTAGGCCCTGGCGAAGGGGGGCTGCCAAGGCGAAAGGCCCAGCACGTCCGCCGTGACGAGCACTTGCCCGGTGCAGTGGGGGCCAGCGCCAATGCCAATGGTGGGAATGGTGAGGGTGTCGCTAATTCGTTGGGCCAAGTCAGCGGGGATGTGCTCGAGCACCAGGGAAAAGGCTCCGGCCTGCTCTAGGGCCTGGGCTTCGGCGAGGATGCGGTCGGCTTCGGCCTCGGTTTTGCCCTGCTTGCGAAAGCCGCCAAACTGGTTCACCGACTGCGGCGTTAGGCCCACATGGCCCATCACCGGAATGCCCCACTGCACCAAGGTTTGCACCCGTTCCACCACGGCGGCATGGCCCCCTTCAATTTTGACGGCCTGGGCGGCGGACTCTTTTAAGATGCGCCCCGCTGAGCGAATTGTCTCTTCAACGCTGGGCTGATAGCTGAGGAAGGGCAAGTCCACGACTAATAACGCCCGCTGAACACCGCGCCGCGCTGCCTTGGCGCAGATCAGCATGTCCTCTAGGGTCAGCGGCAGGGTGGTGTCATAACCCAGGGCCACCATGGCGAGGGAATCGCCCACCAGCACGATATCCGCCCCGGCTTGGTCGGCAATGTGGCCCGATGTCACATCCCAGGCCGTCAGCACCACCAAGGGCGAGGCTCCCTGCCGCTGCTTCCAGGTCGCCACTTGAGAAACACTCACTGCCATCGTTGCCGCCTCAGAATTTCCATCGCATCATTGAATACTCCCCAATTATCCCTGTCTGCGGGGTTATCCCGTGATGTTCAACGGTCATGCCCGTGAAGACAGTCATCATGTCCGTGAAGACAGGAATCCTGGGAATTGAAGGCTCACTTATACTAAATCGTGATTGATGCCCCCCGTTGAGACGGGCAGGGAGACCCTGCCCCTACCGTGGAAAACCCCATACCATCGTCCTGAGCCTGGTTGCCCATGACCACCGTGCCCCCCAATCCTGCTTCTCCCAGTGGGACAAACCCCGACCAACCCACCGAGGCCGCAACCTCTCCCACTTCCGTCGCCCCTTCTACCAGCCAGGGCGAGGAAGCCCTCATCTCTATTGGCCCGGTGGGGGGGGTAGACAACCCAGCCTCGGCCAATGCCGTCACCCTGGTGGCGGTGGGGGTCATTTTTATGGGCCTGATTGTCGATAGCGTTTGGCTGATTTTGGCGGGTTCCCTGGTGGCCACGGTGGTTTCCCTGCGGTTAATGTGGCCCGTCTTTGCAGAAATTTTGGCGGAGCTGTCCCCTCGGCAGCAATCCCTAGTTATTTCCGTCCCCAGCGTGCTCATCGGCCTGTTTGGGCTGATGCGAATTACCGGCATCAACCGCGCCATCCTCACCTGGGGGCTAACCCTGCGGTGGGATGTGCTGGGGGCACTGGGGGACTTTCTGGGAGCCTTGGGCCAGATTTTCATTGCCTTTTTGGCCCTGTTCGTGGCGTGGCGGCAGTACGTCATCTCCCGCGATTTGACTATGCAGCAAAACCTGATTACCCAGCAGCAAACCATCGACGCCTACTTCCAGGGCATTTCCGACCTGGTGCTAGACGAGGAAGGCTTGCTAGAGGACTGGCCCCAGGAGCGCATCATTGCCGAGGCCCGCACCGCCGCCATTCTCAGTAGTGTGGATGCCGGGGGCAAGGCCAAGGTGATTCGCTTCCTCTCCCGCTCTCGGCTGCTGACGCCCCTCAAGCGAGACAACCGTTTGGGGCGGGCCATCCTCGACGGGCGGGGCGGCTACGAAGAAGATCGCGCCCAGGGCACCCGCGTGATTGACCTGGGCGCGATGCTGGCCATGGCGGATCTGCACGGTACCGACCTGCGTTGGGCCGACCTCAGTGAGGCCAATCTGATCCGCGCCAACCTGCAAGGGTGCGACCTGGTGAAAACCAACTTTTCCCGCGCCATCCTCTGCGATGCCGATCTAGCCGGGGCCGATCTGATGGGCACCCTGTTGTTCTACGGCGACGCCAAAACCGCCACCCCCCGTACCCGCACCGGAGTCCCTGACTATGCCACCGGGGCCAACACCGGAGCCGTGGTGGAAGGCATCAACCTCACGAACGTCGAACGGCTCTCGGAGGAACAGCGCTGGTACTGCTGTGCCTGGGGCGGTTCGCTCACCCGTGCTACGGTGCCGGGGGGCTGTGGGGAGATTCCGAACCTTCTGGGCCGGTGATCTCACGCCGCTATCCTATGGCTTAACCCCAGGTTCTTCCCTAGGGTTCTACGTCCACCTCTGCTAGGTCCCTCGCTTCAAGGGGCTGAGGCAGGAGCAGATTCAGCAAGACGCCAGCGAGGCCACATAGACCGATGCCTTCCAGGGAAAAGACTCCGGCTTGGAGGGAGAGGCCACCCACACCGAGTTAAATCGGGGCAATAAAGGCAAAGGACGAGGCCAGAAAGATCGGCACCTTGCCCCCGCCACCAATTGAAAGACCAGGGTACCCCGCCCCGCCGTAAATAGGGCCACGTTGGGGTTGAGCCCCGTCAAAATGGGCATCAGCACTAGGGCACCAAAGGCCACAAACAGCATCTGCGCGCCCAGGAGAATATCCCGTGGACGCAGCCGATAGGCCGTGGGGGCAACGGCCTCAGGGGGCAGGGTTCGGGGATGGGATGGGAATCTTGGATCATGGGGCTCCTCCCAGGGACAGGCACAACATCGTCAGCCATCACAGGATATTAAAGAGCCGATCTCATCGCAAAAGGGTGTTGTTGAACGCTTTTCATGGGAATTCCCACCCTGCCATCGCCCTGGGTTGACGGCCCGCCTAGGCCACCGCCCCCACGGCCAAACCCACCAGAGCACCCAGGGGCACCAGTTGCCAAGTGGGCCGTTTCCACCACACCAAGGCAATCAACGCCCCCAAGCTTAGGGCTATCGCCACGAGGGTTAGTGGCCAGGTGTCTTGGATCAGAGCGGCCTGGGCCAGGGGCAGGGTGGCGGCGAGGGTAACCCCCAACACCGCTGGCAAAACTCCCTGCAAAAAGCACTTCACCCTAGGGTTTTGGCGCAGCCGCAGCAAAAAGGGTGAGGCCAGCCCAATGAAGCCAAAGGAGGGCAGAAAAATCGCCACCGTGGCCACCAGCGCACCGAGGAATCCGGCTACCTTGTAACCCACAAAGGCGGCGGTGATCACCACCGGGCCAGGGGTGAGTTCGCCTAGGGCGACTCCGTCCAAAAATTCGTTCCGGGTCATCCACTGGAAACCATCCACCACCGAGGACTCTAGCAGGGGAATAATCACCAGTCCGCCACCAAAGATAAACGCCCCCACCTTGACAAAAAACGACGCCAGGGGCCAAGCATAGGTCTGAATACGATCTAAGCCCAAAAAGCCTGATACTGCCAGGGGCTCAGGGGAAACTTGGGCTAGCAAACGGGGCAGAGCTTGACCCACAGGCCACAGGGGCACCAGCCAAGCCGGATGGTGCCTTCCTGTCGAGGGTGCGGAGGACGATCCTGGAGGCAAAGCCGGGGGACGGTAGGCCAACAACCCGACAACGCCCGCCAGCAACAGCAGCAGCAGCACGTTCAGGTTCAGCCCCCAGGCCAGCAAAAACGCCCCTAGGGCAATGGCTACCCCGGTGTTGTCCTGGATAGATTTCTGGCTCAGCTTCCAGCTAAAGGCCAGAATGATCGCAATCACCACCGGGGAGATGCCCAGGAATAGGTGATCAATCTGGGGCACACCCTGAAACCGAAAATAGACCCAGGACAGCACCACCATGATGCTAAAGGCCGGGAAGATAAAGCTGGTGCCCGCCACCAGAGCTCCCCAAAAACCCGCCCGCACATAGCCCGTGTAAATTCCGGTTTGGGTGGAGGCTGGCCCCGGCAACATTTCGCAGATGGCCACCCCCTCTAGGAATTGCGCTTCGCTCAGCCAGCCCCGCCGTACCACCGCTTCGTCGTGGATCATGGCGATGTGGGCCTGGGGGCCACCAAAGCCAACGGCTCCCAGTCTCAGGAACAATTGTGCCAGTTCCGCTAACCTCGCCCCTAGGGGTGTTTTGGGAGAGGTATTTGGGACCGTGGGCTGAGAATTCATGGACGAAACCCTGTGAGGACGGATCGGTGCCCTTCACTATAGCGGTCGCCCCGACAACCTCAAGATTGTCTAGGATACATCTCGCCCTGAACGGGGATTAGTAGCGGAAAATGACCCGTGAGGCAGGACGAATATCCATGTGCAGAAAGCCCTTGGCTTGGCCCAGGCCAATCCCTTTCACGGCGGGTTCATCCTTCAGTACATTCAGCAGGGTGGCAAAGTTGCCGTTGAGGGGGTAAATATCCGCTGCCCGACCGGGGATGTGCTGGGAATTGCGCACGCCGATACCGAGGTGGGCAGGTCGGAACCCCGAGGTGACCCCGATGGAGGAGCCAAACTTAGTGCGAATGCGGCCAAACACCTTGGCGGTTTCCTGGATATTTTTCACCTCGCTGGCCTGGGTGGGGCGACGGGTGAGGTTCTTGGTCATTTCGCCCCAGGTGAGATAGGAATTGGGCAAAATCCATTCGTTGGCATAGACCAAGCCCACCGTAGGCAGCGTGGCTGATGCACCAGATTTTGACCCGGCATTGGCCAAGGGTTGTTGGTTAAGCCCCAGAGGCTGCTCTGAAACCAACCCTGGGGCCGCCAGCTCGGCCAGTAAATTCAGGGTGGTTTGGCCGATGCCCTTGGGATGTTCCAAATTTTGATCGGCCTTAAACTTGGCCAGGGCTGCCAAGGTTTTAGGGCCACAGACGCCGTCCGCAGGGCCGTCGAGATAGCCGCCCACCTTAAGCTGAGTTTGAACCCACTGGATGATGTTGGGTTCTAGGTCATCAATATTGCGCGGAACGGAAAGGACGGGAGCTTGCACCATGATCGCGCCTCCTAACGTGACAGACGAAGGATATTCTTCATCCAGTTTGGCCCTATCCTGGGAGCGTGGCATATTTTGTAAAAATGAGACACAAATCACGGCCCTCGCTGCGTCTGCATGATTCCTGGCCATGGCGTTTTAGAATGAAAGACTGTGACTCGATTGGCAACCTGACTAAACGCCCATGGACATTGTGAGTTTTGTTGAAACCCTGGCCGGGAAATGGTTTTCCCAGCGCACCACCCACTATCTGGCCAGCCAAACCTCCAAGGCGGGGCAGTCTAACTTAATGATTGAGGTGTTGCCCGCCACCGATGCCAGTTTGGTGCAGGTGTGCAAAGCCCAGGGCCAAGACCCGGCCCATATTGCCTGCGGACTCAAGGTCGATCAAGACAGCCGCATGGATGGCGACACCCGCACCACCCAACGCACGACGGTGATGGTGATGGTGCGGCCCACCGCCGAAGGAAAGGGCATTTTGCTGCAATCCACCCCCCAGGCACCCATAGCCCAAGGGGAATATGACCTGGACAACGAGGTGCTGACCCTCACCACCCAAACCCCCGACGGCACCGTGCAGGAACGTCTCTGGTTTGCCAACCCCAACCTGCGGATGCGCACTAGCGTCTTCAAAGTGGGCGATACGGAACAGATGGCCTCCTTCTGCTCCGAAATTCGCCTAGGCGGGGCTCCGGCCCAAGGCTAGAGGCTGGGATGTCATCCCTTGCTTCCCCCGGATCGACCCTTAAAACGACGGCGGAACTTTGGCTGGGCCGATGTGCCAAGGTGCTGCGCCCATTCGCGTAGGTTTTGACCCTTCCCCCCATGGCTAACTCTGACCCCAACCGCGTACTACGGCTCCTGCCCTTGATGGCTGGCAGTCTAGGCGGTACGTTGCTGCTGCTGAATCGGCTGCTGACCCCAGGGCTAACGGAATCCCAGGCCCGATCCGATGTGATGGGGGTCATCCTCAGCGCCCTGCTCGTTTTGACCGGATTGCTGTGGCAGCGGGTGCAGCCCATTCCTCCAGAGGCGGTTGTCCTAGACGGGGAGGAGGGCTTTGATCTCGATCCGGCCCTACCCGATGCAGTCAAGACCGAACTGGCCTGGGCCTCCCATCTGTTGCTGACCAATACGGTAACCCGCTCGGTCGTAGCCTATTACCAAGGACGGGTTTTGTTACGGCGGGGCGTGTTGGGGCCAACGGCGACGGTAGACCCCGGCCCCATCCTGAATCGTGTCCTAGAAAAGGGCAAGGCCATTTACCTGGTGAACCTGAAGATTTACCCCGGTCGGGTGGAATTTACCTACCTGCCCCCCAATACTCAGGGGGTGATCTGCCAACCCTTGGGCGACCAAGGAGCCTTAATTCTCGCTGCCAATGCTCCCCGCAGCTACACTAAACAGGACGAAGCCTGGGTAGAGGGTATCGCAGATAAGCTAGCCCATTCCCTCGCCACCTTGGCCCCAGAATCATCAAATTGCTCCAGTTCAGAGACCTAGGGTTTGGCATCCATAGGGGATCATCAACCCTTTTTCGGCACCCTAGCCGCTCTCTCCATTCCCAAGGGGCGGGCTATCCCGGCTACCCATGACCCACGATACCTCTATGATGGGCAGCAACGATGGGCAACCACCCCCATACTGGATCGGTAGTGGAGCAATCCCTGGCCAAATCGTTTAGGGCATCTCGCTATGACCACCTTCAGCATTGTGATTACCACCTTCAACCGCCTAGAGTTGCTCAAGCGGGCGGTGACTTCGGCCCTGTCCCAAACCTATCCCTGCCAGGTCGTGATTGCCGATAATGCCTCTACCGACGGCACCCAAGCCTATGCCGAAAGCCTGGGCCAGCCAGTAACCTATGTGCGCAACCCCACCAATCTGCATCACGCCGGAGCCGTCAACGCTGGAGCCGCCGCCGCCACGGGGGACTGGATCAAACTGCTGGACGACGATGATTACCTTGCGCCCCACTGCATCGCCACCCTAGCCGAGGCCATCGCCCAACACCCCCAGGCGGTGATTTGCTCCTGTCGGGCCGCCCAGGTGAACCAGGCGGGATCCGAACTTAGCCGCACCCCCGCCCCCGGCCCAGGTCGTGTGTTCTATGTTCCCCAGTCCGCTATTCACTACGGGATGCTGCTGGAGCAAGTACCCTTTGGTACCCCTGTGCAGGTGGCGGTACGGCGGGATGCCCTAGTGCAATCGGGCGGCTGGGACGAAGCCATGACCAGTTGCGACGATATTGACTCCTGGATTCGGGTAGCGGAGCACGGCGATGCGCTCTTTATAAACGAGTGCTTGGCCTACCGCACCGTTTGGCCAGGGGGCTACGACCAAAAAATCCAGCTTCAGCAGCGCTTGGCCACCAACATTTTGATCAAATCCCGCATCTACAACCGCGTCAGCCCCGGCTATCGCGACCAACTGCCCCCCATGGCAACCATTGAACGATATCTGCATTTGCACTGGGGTTTCGTGGCCATCAAACAGCGGCGATTGGGTACAGCCTTGGCCCTCGCCGCACCGGGGCTCCTTTCCCCCCATGCGTGGAAAATGTTGCTCCAAGCCCGCCGTCAGCGTGCCCATGCCGATGCCCAAAGCCTAATTCCAAAACGGGTGTTGGTGGAATTGGGGGTGACGGGTTAAGGCGGGTTGGGGCGCACAGCTGCACATTCCTACAAATAGGGGGCTTGCCAACAATGGTGATAGCCAAGCGGGCTGTTCTAGAGTGGAGGGTGTGCGTTTGTGTTGATTAGCCCATGCCCCAGGTGTCTTTGACTGAATTTTTGGCCGCTGTACAATCTGGCGAGTTGGTAAGTTTTCCCACGGATACGGTACCCGCTCTTGCCACCTTGCCCCAGGCTAGCGACCGCATTTACCAGCTCAAACAGCGCAGCCAAACCAAACCCCTGATTTTGATGGGGGCTAATCGGGCCGATCTTTGGCCCTACGTGGCTGGATCCGAGACTGAGCAAGCCCAATGGGCAACCATGGCCGACCGCTTCTGGCCCGGAGCGTTGACCCTGGTATTACCCGCCAGCGACCGCTTGCCCCCCGCCATGAACCCCGCCAATACGGGCACTCTGGGGCTGCGAGTTCCCGATCATCCCTTGGCGCGATACCTGATGGAACGCACTGGCCCCCTCGCCACCACCAGCGTTAACCACTCTGGCCAACCTGCCCTCGAAACCCTGGCCGAGATTGCGGCGGAATTCCCCGAAATCACCACCCTCAGCCCTGCGGCCCTAGCGGAGATTTACCCCCAGCTTGGCGATGCCCCCGTGCCGCCCATGGACAAGCCCCAAGGATCTGGGCTACCGTCCACAGTCGTGGCTTGGCGAGATGGAACTTGGAACGTGCTGCGCCAGGGATCCGTCACAATTGCTCCCTAGCCCAGCCGAGATCCCAGAGTCCTGATTCAAACCCAGAACCGATCCCAGGGTTCTGTTAGTCTATGGGCAAGAATTTTGAAATCTGCCCTAGAACCCTGGGATCTGACCGCCAACCCCTGGGAATTTCCCTTGCTTACCCTCTCACCATGACCTCATACCCTAACGCCGACGACCTGGAATCACTGAAACTGGCCTACGACCGCCTTCAGCAGCAACACCAAACCCTTGCCGCCTTTTTGGGGACGGCCTCCCATGAGTTGCGTGCCCCGATTAACCAGGTGATTAGCCTGCACCAGTTGATTTTGGAAGACCTGTGCGAAAGCCCCGAAGAAGAACGGGAATTCATCGGCCAAGCTAACCAGGCCATCACCCGAATGCTGCACAATTTGGATACCCTGATCAGCCTCTCCAAGCTGGACATTGGTACGCTGTCCCCCGTTTGTGAACCCATTTCCCTGGAGATGGTGCTGAACAAGGTGCGGCAGTTTACCGAAATGCAGTGTATCAACCGCCAATGTCGCCTCACGGTCAACTCTGGGACAGAGCCGCTCTGGGTGTTATCTGATGATCGGTGGCTACTGCAAGCCTTGATCAGCCTGGTGGAAGCCGCCCTCGCCGCTGGCAGCACCGCCATGTCCTTGGAATGGTCTGAGGTAGACGATCCAACCGTGACCCTACAATTCACCTGCAATGCCCCGGCGCATCAGTGGCCCCCCAACCTCCCGGAATCCCTAACCGTTGCCGACTCCCCCAGACCTCCAGACAACCTGCCGGAAGCTAGTCCCCAACTTTCCCCATCCCCCAGTTTTCGCTATCACCTCGCCCACCGCATTCTGGGGCATCTCGGCAGTGCTATCCACCCCTCTGTAAGCGCTACCGATGATCAGCATCGCCTCATGATTCAGCTTTCCATCGCTGACGAAAGACGGGATGCTTAGTATCTTACGACCCGTGAGTACATCAATACTATGCGATAGGATAAGCCAAGGAACCCCTGGACTAGAATAGACATGGTTAACCGCCAGGTTTTGCTCAATTTTCTGGCCCTGTTGCCCAGCACAACGCTGACCGTTCTAACTATCGCCGTTGCGTTTCTGCGGTTCTATGACGAACAAGACTTCCAATTCCTCCAACTCATCGCCAACCCCAGAGATTGGAGCAACCGACTCACCGTGGCAGCCCTCGTGGTGGCACTGGTTAATTTCGGCGTTGTAGGGCGCAGCCCGTGCGTAGCGTGGAACAGTCGAAACCGAGAGGCAAATCGCCGAGCTAAGTCAGAAGAACAAGCGACTCGCCGAGCTCGAATCGAAACTGAACGAGATCTTGCACTCCTGAGGTTTTGGGCGGATTCTTCTGAATCTACAAGCCAAAATCCCGGCTTCTTTTGTCGGGCGACCCAAGATTATGGCTAATGGGCTGAGAAACCGGGGATCTGCACCAGCCTTCTAGTGCTTAGTCAATAAAATGATGACGAGTAGGGAGGGTAAGA